>CASDRL010000015.1 GCA_949283145.1 uncultured Clostridia bacterium
CTGCGTTGCGTCGCCGCAAGGCAAAGTTCGCGACACCTTGCATGGGCGCAAGGTGCCCGCATCAAAGCCTGCGGCTCCTTTCCCCCACAAATCGTGCTCGCTTTAACCTCGTCAAAAAACTCTCGGCGAGGCTCCCGCGCTACGCCGCTTTGCGGGGACCCCAAAGCAAAATCATTCGAAAATCTCTTGCTTTGAGGTGCGAGCAGTTCCGCGCCCGCCGATTTTTGGCTGAGCAATTTCGGGGTCCCCGAGTGAAAATCTATGATTTTCAGTTGGGGTAAAAGTCGCTGCAGCTAATACTTGACTGTATTAGCAAGGCGAATGACGCGGTTCAGGCGGAAATCGGCGGCGCTGAACCTGGTTCGTATTATTCCTGTCTGGCATACCTGCACAAAATAAAAGAAATTACTTTTTTATCCTCTCCTTAGTCTCTCGCTATTTCAACAAGTCGACGGGAGTTTTCTTTATCTTCGTGAAGATGGGCAGCGCGCTCGATATGGCGGCTATGCCGATGCTCAGTGCAAAGGTCGAGAACACGGTGACCGCGCTCACCGGCATCAGGGATGTCAGATCGACAAACCCGCTCGTCTCCACCACCGCGGCAACGATCGCGGAGACGGAAGCCGCCACAATGACGGCAAATGCCGCCGCGACAAGAGCGATCATCAGCACCTCGGTTATGTAAGTGCAATAGATGTTGCTCATCCTCATCCCCAATGAGCGGAATATGCCCATCCTCTTTTTGGTGTCGTTTATGGTTATGGAAACGAAATTTATCATCATGAGCGCGGAAAACACCGCCGCCCCGCTTTGTTCGATTTGGGCTCCCCTTTCTCCGCCGAAAACCGCACTAAACAGTGCGGTTTTCTGTTTCGGGCAGGTGGAGCCTTATCCGACACTGACGCCGTTGATCGTTCGCACGGATCAGCGGCGGCGGGTGGGAGTGAGGGCGAGGGTGCGGCTTTCGTCGAGGAGGCAGAAGAGCTCATCGTTGGGGACTGTGCCGTCGAGCGGGACGGTGAACCAATGTTGTTTGTTCATGTGGTAGCCGGGGAGGAACTTATGTCCGTCGACGTGTTCTGCGATGAATGCCGGGTCGGCGCGCAGGTCGACGGCTTCCGTCTTCTCTTCCCCTTCACCGCCGAGCCTGTTCCGTCTGACGGTGAGAATGGCGGCATACCATTTGCGGTTGTCGGGGCGTCGGAGGACGGCGTTGTCGGGAGTCTTCTCCCAGAGATATTCGGGTTCGTCGCCGAACTTTTCGCGTGCATAGGCGATGAGCTCCTTGGTCTGCGGGAGCTTGAAGATCTCCTTCTCGCAGCACTTTTCGGCAATGTCCGAGAGCACGCGCTCGTAGTCCGCTCTCACGCTGCCGACGAAACCGCCCGCGACCTCTTCGACGAGAAAGAGGGTGTACGGCTCCCCCGTGTCGACATCGGTGACTCCCGCCGACACCGCGCCGCGTGCGTCCACCCTCACGTCCATCAGCATCCTGCCCTCCGCGATGAGGAAGGAACGGCAAAACCCACCCTCTCCGTCTTTCGCAAACCCGAATGCGGGAAGAGAGGCGGGACGGACGCGCCTGAACGCGAATATGCGTGTGATGAACCTGTCGCCAATGCTCATTGCCACCGTATGCCGGACCCATCCGGCGAACCTCGTGATTCGGGGATATGCCCCTCGACCAAGTTAGCACAAACGGCAAAGACTTGCAAGCCGCTTCGCGAAAAAACGCGGCTTTGTTCCCCCTCATTTGTACCATTTGCGGACTTGCTTCTCCCCGTTCCGATGCGGCGTAAAGGCTTAAAATGTTCGCAAAACACGAAAATCGTTGTGTTTTTGCGAACAGTTGTGTATGATGTATTCGCAAAATACGGCACTTAACCTCGCGCACGAACCGCGGCGCGGAGGAAGGAGCGGGAATGGCTGATTATTTCAAAGAGCGTGAGCGCGACGTCAATCTGCGTCTTCGTGAGATCCGCGACACTCTTCCGGAGTTTGCGGACGAGTTTTTTGTTGGTGTAGAGCCGCAGACCACTCCCCTCACCCGTCTCGGCTATGCCTACGATCTCAGGATCTTTTTCGACTATCTGGTAAAGAGGGTGCGCCCCTTCCGCGGTATGCGCGCGGAGGATCTCACCCTCGCGGACATGGAAAAGATCACCGTCACCCACCTCGAGAATTTTATGGAATATCTCACCCTCTACGAGTTCGACGACAAGGAATGCGTCAACGGCGACAGGGGGAAGGCGCGCAAGATCTCGACGGTGCGCAGTTTTTTCAAATACTATTTCAACAAGGACAAACTGAGCTCGAACGTCGCGGCGAAGATATCCCTCCCAAAACAGCGTGAAAAGGAGATAATCAGGCTGGAGCGGCATGAGATAGAAAAGATCCTGAATGCGGCGGAGAGCGGCGAAGGCATGAGCGAACATCAGCGCAAGATCCTGCTCAACACCCGCGCACGCGACGTCGCCATCCTCTCTCTGCTGCTCGGCACGGGCATCCGTGTGAGCGAGTGTGTGGGGCTGAACGTCACGGACATCGACTTTGAAACCAACGCTTTCACGGTGACGCGAAAGGGCGGCAGCCGCGCCATACTCTATTTCAACGACGACGTCAAAGAGGCGCTGGAATATTACATCGACGGGGAAAGAAAGGCACTGCTCTCCCGCACCGAAAAGGTGGAAGTCGGCGACTCGGACGCGCTCTTCCTCTCACTGCAAATCAGGCGCATATGCGTGCGCGCGGTGGAAAAACTGGTCAAAAAGTACGCCGCCGTCGCCGCGCCCCTCAAAAAGATCTCCCCTCATAAACTGCGCAGCACCTACGGCACCAACCTCTACCGCGCGACAGGCGACATCTATATGGTGGCGGATGTGCTCGGACACCGCGACGTCAACACCACCAAAAAGCACTATGCCGCGATTGAACAGGATCACCGCAAAGCGGCGGCAAAGGCGGTCACTCTGCGCGAAGACGACTGAACCGGGCGAAAACAGTCAAAACCGTGTTTATCAGAGCACTTCGCGCGTCGAAAGTGCTCTTTTTGTGTCTATTTTGTAAAGCGACTATTATAAAATATTGACTTAATTATAATAGTCTGCTATCATTATATCATCAAGGTCGGGCGAGGCATTTATGGACATTTCATCCGTCAACAGCGATCTCATCCGTGGCAACGTGACCACGATCATCCTGGGCTCACTTTGGAACAGGGACCGTTACGGTTACGACATCCTGAAAGAGATCGAGCAAAAGAGCGAGGGGCAGTACAAACTCAAACAGCCCACACTCTACAACCAGCTCAAAAGGCTTGAAAAACAAGGGCTCATCTCCTCCTACGAGGGCGATCCCGACGACACCGGCGGCGGCAGACGCCGCTACTACTCTCTCACCGCCGAGGGACGCAGTTTCCTGGAAAAGGAGAGGTCGGAATATGAATATTCCCGCACCATCCTTGACAAACTCGTCTCCGCCCGTCAGTTCGATTTCGACACAACTCCCGCACCCTTCAACACCGACGACCTGCGCCCCTACACCAAAAAGGACAATTCCGACAAGGCAAAAGTCGTCTATAAGGAGAAAGAAAAGGTCGTCGTCGTGGAAAGAAAGGTCTACATCGACGCCGACGGCAACGAGATCTCCGAGGAAGAGGCTCAGCGTCTTGCCGCGGAAGGCGGCGGCGGAAGAGCCGTCTCCGAAGAGGAATATGCTCTGATCCAAGCAGAAAAACAGGCGGAGATCGAGCGCATCCAAGCCGAAAAACAAGCAGAGATCGACAGGCTCGAAGAGGAAAAACAGCGTGAACTCGAGCGTCTGAGCGCCGAAAAAGAACAGGCACTCCGCGCCGCGGAAGAGGAAAAGTACCGCGAGCTCGAACGCATCCAAGCCGAAAAGCAGGAAGAACTCGAACGCATCCGCGCCGAACAGGAAGAGTTGGTCAGGCGCACCGAAGAAGCCAAAACGGAAGAGATCGAGCGCCTGAAAGCAGAAAAGAAAGCTCAGGCGGAGACCGCCGAAGAGGAACGCAAAGCCGAACTCGAAAGATTGCAGGAAGAGGCACGGCTCGAGCGCGAACGTTTGGAAGCGGAACACGCCGAAGAGGTCGAACGTCTCAACGCCGAAAGGGCTGCCGCCGAAGAGGAATACGCCGCAAAAGAAGCGGAACAGGCGGCAAAATACGAAGAAGAAATGGAGCGTATCCGCCGCGAACGCGAAGAGGCGGAGGAGCGTCTGCGCGAAGAGTATGCCCGTTTCGAGGAAGAAAAGCGTGCCGAAGAGGAGCGCCGCGTCGAGGCGGAGCGCATAGAGGCGGAACGCAAAGCCGAACTCGAACGCATAGAGCGCGAGCGCGTGGAAGCGGAAGAAAAATTCGCCGCCGAACGCGAGCGTTTCCTTGCAGAAAAAGCGGAAGAAGAGGCTAAACGCGAGGCTTTCGAACGCGCAGAACAGGAAAAGCGCGAACGTGCCGAACGCGAGGCGCGCGAGCGCGAAGAAGCGCTGCGTTCGCAAGCCACGATGTCACTCGAAGACGTCTTCAAAGAGCTGGACGCGCGCTCGGAATACGCCGCGGCGGAAAACGAGGACGGACGCATCATCGTCGAAGGCGCCGAATGGGAAGTGGAAGCTCCCCTCCCCGCGGAGCCCGAACTCCCCGCTGAGGAAGTTGCGGAAGAGAAAGAAGAAAAAGAATCGGAAGTCGCTCCCGAGCCCGTGTCCGAGCCCGAGCAGGAAACCGTCGAAAAGGAAGCGGAAGCACCTCAGACGGCGTCTTTGGACGAGATATTCCGCACATTGGATGCAAGATCGGAATATACGGACGCGGACGGTGAAAAGGACGAGTACATAGTTGAAGGCGCCGAATGGCACACTCCGATCTCCCCCGCCACCGCGCAGGAAGCGGAAGCTGCCGAAACCGTCTCCGAAGATCGCACCGAAGCGCCCGCCGACGCCCCCGAAGAACTCTCCGCAGAGGAAGAAGCGCTCGCAGAGGAGGCTCTCCGCGACGATGAAGAGGACGAAAAAGCGGACATGCTGGCGGAACTCGCCCGTCTCGAAGCCGAGCGCAAGGCGGAACTCGAACGCATCGCCCGCGAACTCGAAGAGATGCGCGCCCGCCTTGACTCCGCGCCGCGGCCCCAATATGTTTATGCGGAAGCCCCCGCGCGCAGTGAGACGACCGTAACGAGGGAAGAAAGCGTCGCCGAAAGCCGCGTCGAAGGGGCGCCCGCCGAAGAACCCAGGCGTGCTCCCGAAGCCACTCTCAGCGAAGTTTTCCGCAGGATCGACGAGCGCGACGCCGCGGAACGCGCGGAAAAAGACAAGGCGCAGGCGGAAGCCGCCGCAGACGTTGCAGAAGCTGAGATAGCCTCCCCCGCCGCATCCGAAGCGGACAAGGGCGAGTATGTCACTTCCGCCGTTGCGGGAAGGCGCACGGAAGCATTCGACTATGAAAAGAACGAGGTCAACTACCGCGAGTTCTTCTCCGCGATATCGAGCACGGCGGCGACTCAGGAAGACAAGGCGAAGGAGCCTTCCGAGCGTGCGATCCCCCGCCCCGAACCCGACCTCAAATCCCGCCTCTATTCCGAAGGATTCAAGATGCGTTCCTATGACCGCAGGAACACCTCGGAATATTACACCTTCAACTTCATCAGCGCAAACAGGCTCAACCGCGACTGCTGGCTGATCATGATGGCGATCTTCCTTGTCGAAGCCGCCGTAATGTGGGCGTGCACGGCGCGCGACATCAGCTACATCTATTTCCTACCCATAATGGCAGGCGGAGCGGCGCTCATGCTCATCCCCACTTTCGTTTGGATGGTGAACCCGACCAGGCGCAAACGCGCGGATTTCAACGTCAAGCTGTCCGTATTGAACCGCGGGATGATGCTCATCGAGCTTGCCGTAGTGCTGGTGCTCATAGCGTTCTTTGGCGTTGGCGTGAGCGTGAACGATACGGTGCTCATCCTGGAAACGATGGTGCTCCCCGTTATTCTTCTGACCAACCTGCCGCTGAGCTCTCTGGTCTATTACGGGCTCTATCGCAGCAAGCGCTACCACACCGCGTGACGTAAACGGCTTGAGCGTAAACATCACAAAATGTGACCGCAACGCACAATAAGCAGTTGACAGACACAAAACGATATGATAAAAGACGGGATCGTGCTTGATCCCGTCTTTTTATAGTCTTATCGATCACTAGTCCGTCACTTGTCCGCTTGTTGCTCTCCTGCGGGCGGGACCTCGGGCGCGAGGGCTTTGATCGCAGCACGGGCGAGCTCGTCGCAGCGATTATTATGCTCGTTGTCGGCATGCCCTTTCACTTTGACGAAGGTCACTCTGTGCGGCTTCATCGCCGCGAGCAGCTCCTTCCACAGATCCACGTTTTTCACGTCACCTTTGGAGGCGGTGCGCCACCCGTTCGCCTGCCAGCTTTTCACCCAGCCCTGCAAAAACGCCTCTACACAATAAGCCGAATCGCTGTACACGGTGACAACGCACGGCTCCTTCAACAGCTTCAGCCCCTCGATGACGGCTTTCAATTCCATGCGGTTGTTTGTGGTATCCCGTTCTCCGCCGCTCGCTTCCTTGCGGAACTTTTTGTAGAACAGGATCGCCGCCCATCCGCCGTCGCCCGGGTTGCCGGAACACGCGCCGTCCGTATAAATGTCAACGTGCTTCTCAGGCATTGCCGAGTTCCTCCGAGCGTTTCTTGCACTTTGCCATACCCTTTCTCACGATGTCTTCCAGCCCGTCTTCGCGGAAACTGTCCACTGCCTGTATGGTCGTCCCCCCTTTGGAGCACACGGCGTCAACGAGTTCGCTCACGGGACGGGTGCTGAGGCTCACCATCTTTGCCGCCCCCCTCACCGTCTGCACCGCGAGCAGCTTTGCCGTCTCGGGGTCCAGCCCGCCGTCAACGCCGCCCTTCATCAGCGCCTCGATAAACATGTAGACATAAGCGGGTCCGGAACCTGAAAGCGAAGTCACGGCATCGAATTTGCTCTCGTCAAGTTCCGCCACCTTCCCCACCGATGCAAAGATGTCCGCAACAAACTGAGACCTTCCGCCTTCCTCGAACGCGATGACGCTCATCCCCTCGCCTACCAACGCGGGAGTGTTCGGCATGACGCGCACATAGTTGCGTTCGCCGAGCGCGGCGCGAAGCTTCGCCACCGGCACTCCCGCCATGATGGAAATGACGGTCCCGGCGGCGATCACGGGCGCGATCTCTTCGAATACGGCAGCCGACGCCTGCGGCTTGACCGCAAACATCAGATATTCCGAGGACGACGCCACCTCGCAGTTGTCCGCCGTGACGTAAACGCCGTTCTGCGCCATTACGGTGCGTTTTTCGGGATCGGGATCGCTCACCGCGATCCTGTCGGCGCGCAAAAGTCCTCCGCGCAGGATGCCTCCGAGGATGGCGGACGCCATGTTGCCGGCGCCTATGATACCGAGGGTGAATTTCTTTTCCATACTATCTCCGTTTTATTTGACTATTTATTTGACTATGCAGTGCATAGTTGCTATAATATACAAGCAATTTAGGGGAGTGGCTCAACGGTAGAGCAACGGTCTCCAAAACCGTCGGTTGCGTGTTCGAATCGCGTCTCCCCTGCCACAGCGACCTGCGCATAGCGCGGGTCGCTTTTGCTTGGTGCGGACGCGCTTTTGCCCCAGCCGAAAATCATAGATTTTCACCCGGGGACCCCGCTCACACGTCTGTAACGCGATTTTGGCGCCTGCGTGAACTCCGCACGCAGATCAGATGCGTCAAAATGCGCTCTTCCGGCGCTTTGCGCCTTACGAATCGCGTCTCCGCGTCGCTGCGTGGCTAAGTTCGCTGCACCTTGCTCATCATTTCGCAAGGCGTCCGCTTCAAAGCCCGCAGCTCCTTCTCTGCTCGGAAAAATGCGGTCGTTCGGTCTGCTCCTCGTTCCTGCGGAACTATCGCATCCCTCTCTGATTTTTCCTGCGCAGGGGCGGCTTCGCCGCTTTTTGTCTATGCGTGACTAAGTTCGCTGCGCTCTCACTCATTTTCACTCCGCGGACGGCTTGCGCCGTGTATTTTGCACATAGCGCGGGGCGCTTTTGCGTGGTCGCGCGGGGCTTTATCACATTCTATGCCGCGGAGGGCGGGGTGATGTGAGACGGATCAATAGCCGAGCCGTTCGCCGATGAGGATGACTTTGATGCGCCCCTGCGGTTTGCAGAAACGGTGCTCCGCAAAGTGCGCGCAGATGGTGGTGGTGCCTTTGCAGTCCACGCACTTCCCCGTTTTCAGGCAGGGGTTGGGGATGTTCAGCCTCTTGACATTGAGAGGTGCTGCGACGTTGCGCGCGCGATCCATCGCTTCCGTGACGGTGTTCTCGATCTTGTTCACTCCCGCGACGAGGATGACGTTCTCGGGTCCGAAAGTGATGGCGGCGACGCGGTTGCCCGTGCCGTCGATGTTGACCAGCCAGCCGTCGCGGGAAATGCCGTTGACCCCCGCGATGAAGCTGTCGGCAAGCAGCCCTTTGCGCATCATCTGCCTCTTTTCGGCGGGATCGGTGACAATGTCGCGGTCGATGAGCGCGATGTCCGTCCTTGCCTTGACGGCGTCCATGAGCCCGATCTGCGTCGCGGTCACGGATCCGCCCCACGCGACGGTGTCACCTGCGGGGATGAGAGAAAGTGCAAGCTCCTTCCCCTCCTCCGCCGTCTCGCAATAGTACGCGTCAAAGCCGCGCTTTTTGAGGTTTTGCAAAGTCTCTTCGACGATCTCTCTCGTGATCTCCATAGTCTCTCCTTTCCTACCCGCACGGGCATTCCGCGCTCTTTCGGCGCCGTTTACTCGATGCCCGCAAAGGCGTTGATCGCCGCGGCGAACTCGGAGTCCGCCGAGGCGTAGCCCTTTGCGAAATTCAGTCTTATGGTCAGCGCGCTCTTCTCGCAGGTGACGAAGTCACGCATTACGATGTTGATGTATTGCAAATTCTCCTTGTCGTCGTACAGCCCTTTCACGAAGTCGTTCGCAAGCTCGATCAGCTTCCCTTCGCGGTAGCGCGGACCGAACACGAGCGTGGTGTCCGTGAGCTGGCATTGGAGCACGAAGAATCCCCTGTCTATGTCTTTGAAGGTGTCTATATAGCGGTAAAGTATGTCATCGGTAAATTTCTTCGCCGATTTACCGTTCCAGAGCTTCTTATATGGCGAAACGAGGGAGGCGTAGATCGTGTCCGCGTCCTCGCCCACTTCGTCGCCGTTCTTGTAGAAGAAATAGTCGCGGTCGCGGTAATCCGTCTCGTCGGGCGTGATGAAGACGATCACCTTCCCCCTCACATCGTCGAGGGTGAGCGCGTCCAAAAACTCGGTGTCCGGGATGTTGGGGTCGTTGACCACTCTCTCCGCGCTCACCATCTCGTCGAAGAGGTCGAACACCTTCTCCTCGGAATCGTTCTTGAAATGCGAGAAGTCCAGCACGAGGAACTCGCTCGGATGCGCGTCCATGAACTCGTCGATGTCGCGGAGCACACTCTCGTAGCTCACTCCGTTGACAATGCCGTGAAAGATGACGAGGTCGCCGCCCTTGTCGTTGACGCGGATGTCCAAATATCTCACTCCGCGGTCGAGCTGTTCCGCAAAAGTGAGGTCCTGCGTGGCGGCGTACCACGGCATCTCGATGCAGCCGCTGTCGTGCGAGCCGGGAATGGCGAGGTCGGTGATCCGAGCGTCGCCGTCAATGTACTTCATCCATTCTGTGAGATACTCGTTGGGCTGCACGGTATCCTCGACGATGACCTTGTTGCCCACCGCGATGATGGGCGCAAGGATGACGACCAAAACGGCGATCAACCCGAAGAAGCAGCCCACCGTGATGAGCGCGATCTTCTTTTTCTGCTGTTTGGTCAGTTTCTTCTTGCCTTTGCCGCCGTTCCCGCCGTCTCCTGCGCTCTCCTCTCCGAGCATCGCGTCCTCTCCGCCCGCGTGCTTGTTGACGTCCTCCATTTTCCACCTCACCATGGGCGGTGACCGCCCGAACTGTCACGCGCGCGTGACGATAATATCCTCACGCGTAGTACATAATATAATTTTAATTCCGCGCGGGCAATTAGTCAATCACGAAATCCGCCTAAAATACTATGCCGGACCGAAATAATACCGACCGCCCTCAGAGCATTTCTTTTCGGCGCTTTTGCACAGCCGAAACCTGCCGATATACGCATAAAAAGCGGAGCATATGAAAACGCCGCAGCTGAATGCCGCGGCGTTTTTCTCTTAATGATATTATTCCTCGACGGGAGCCTCGTCCTCCGCCTTCTTCTTGCGGGTGGCTCTCTTCTTGGGGGCTTCCTCAGCCTCGGCGGGAACTTCTTCCTTCTCTTCCTCAAGTTTGAGGTCAAGACCCTTGAAGAGATCGCCGAGGGTGGCGCTGCTGGAGCCGGAGACCCATTCCTTGGGCTCATTGGAGGTCTCTTTCCTGGGACGACGCTCCTTTCTCTCCTCGCCTGCCTCGACCTTTTCGGCAAACTTCTTCATGCGGGAAGCACGGCGTGCGCTTCTCTCCTCGCCGCTCTCGCTCTCGGCTGCCGCCTCTTCGCCGGCTTCGGGCACAGGGAGCAGATCCTTGATGGAGAGGGTGATGCGGTTGTCTTCAAAGCTGATGATCTTCGCCTCGACCTCGTCGCCGACTTTGAGCACTTCGCCGGCGTCCTTGATCCAGTTGTGGGAGATCTGAGACACGTGCACCAGACCGTCCACGCCGTCCGCGATGGAGATGAATGCTCCGAAGGGGAAGATGCGTTCCACTTTGCCCTTGATGACGGTGCCGACGGGATATTTCTCCGCTGCGATCTCATAGGGCTTCTTCTGCAGCTGCTTGTAGCCGAGGGAGACTCTGTTGTGTTCCCTGTCCACTTTCAGCACGACGAAATCGTAGGTCTCGCCGATCTTGAGCACGAGAGAAGGATCGTCGATCTTGTTCCAGCTGAGCTCGGAGATGTGGGCGAGGCAGTCGAACCCGCGCACGTTGACGAAGGCGCCGAATTCGGTGAATCTCTTCACTTTGCCTTCCACGACATCGTTGACATGGATATTGTTCCAAAAATTGTCCTCTTTCTCCTGCTTCTCGCGCTCGAGGATGATGCGCTGGGACGCGAAGAGATATCTGGACTTCTTCTCGGGCTTGGCTTCGACGGCTTCCGCCTCTTCGCCTTCCGCCGCTTCCTTTTCCTTGGGGGGCATGAGGGTGAGACGCAGAGTCTTATCCTTGTAGTCCTCGAGGTTCTTGACATAACCGATGCGGATCTGGGATGCGGGCACGAACACGGTGTACTTGCCCATCCTGCCGCGCAGACCGCCCTTGACGACTTCCGTCATCTTGAGGGAGAACTCGCCGGAAGAGAGAGCCTTCTCTGCCGCTTCGTCCTCTGCGCGTCTCTGATCCACTTCCTTCTTGGAGAGTGCGACGTACTCCTTGTTGGTGGCGATGATGTTCGCCTCGATCTCGTCGCCGGGATTGTAATCCTTGGGATCATATTCGCCGTCGGCGGTTGCGTCTGCCTTATCAATGAAACCGTCTTTTTTGCCGCCGATGCTGACATAGATGCCGTTTTCGTCCGCGCGGATGACACTGCCCTTCACGCGCTTGCCGATCTTGTAGGTGACGAAGCCGGACGCCTTGGACGACGCGACGACGTCTTCCATGGTCAGTTCCTTCTCGGGGGCGGACTGCTCATTCGCAGATCCTTCTTCGCGAAGCGTTGCCTCTTTTTGCGCTTCTTCTGCCGCTGCCGCGTTCTCTTTGATGGCAGCGATGTCTTGAGTTTCACTCATAAGTTTTGTAACCTCCTGTATCAACCACGGCGGAGTGGATGCTCCCGCCACGATCGATATACTCTCCAGATGTTTGATCTTTTCCGCAGGCAATTCCTCGGCACATGTGACAAAATAGGTGTGCGCATTGACCTCACTTGCGACCTCGAAAAGCCTGCGGGTATTCGCGCTCGAACGGCTTCCGAGGACGATGACGGCGTCGTGCGTACGCGCAAGCTGCCTTGCCTCGTCTTGTCTGCTTAAAGTAGTATAACAAATAGTATTAAAAATTCCAACTGTTTTTTCGCCGTTTTTTTGTGAATTTTCGGCAATTCTCTCTATTTCTCCCAGCCTGTCCGCAAGAATAGTGGTCTGGAACACGACGGAAGTGGGTCTTCCCGAAAATACGGGTTCTTCCTTGTCGGAAATTACGGTGACATTTTTGCCGTAGCTCGCGGCGCCGGACACCTCGTCGTGATTGCGGTCTCCGACGATGACGATGTCGTCGCCCGCCGCGCTCCTCTCCTCTACGATGCGGTGGATGCGCTTGACGACGGGACAGGTCGCGTCAAACAGTTTCACGCCGTGAGAACGTATGATCTCCTCGTCCTCGCGGGGGATGCCGTGGGCGCGGATGAGCACCGCCTCTCCCGCGGGGAGCGCCTTCGCTTCTTCGAGAGAGACGGCATACACCCCTCTCTCCTCGAGATAGCTCACGACGCCCTCGTTGTGGATGAGGGCGCCGACGGTGTACACTTTTCCGAATTCGGCGGCGAGCTCCAGCGCCTTGTCAACGGCGTTTTTGACGCCCTTGCAAAACCCCGCGTGCCGCGCAACGGTGACTTTCACTTCTTCTTCCCCTTGAGCTTGGGCTCTACGTACTCGTCGCACGCCTTTCTGGTCGCGACCATGCCGTCGAACACCTTTTGCGTCGCCTTCTCGTATGCCTCGGGATCGCGGGTGCCGTAAAACTCCTCGAGGGAGATGGGCTCGCCGATGTAGAGCCAGTTCTTGCGGAACACCTTGTGCATGCGGTAGTACACCATGGGAAGGACGTGGGTGCGGGACTTGATGGCGAACCTCGCCGCGCCCTGCTTGAATTCCAGCATCTCTTTGGTGCCCTCGCGGTTCCTGGTGCCCTCGGGGTACATGACGAGCTTCTTGCCTGCGCGCAGCACGCCGAGCACCTCTTTGACTGCGTTGATGTCCGGTTCTCCGCGGTGCACGGGGATGGCGCCCGCCTTGCGGAGAAACCAATTCGCGATCTTCGCGCACTCGAAAGCCTCCGCTTTCGCCAGCACGTGGAGCTCTTTTTTATAGAGCTGCGCGACGGGGATGAGGGTGTCGGGGACGGCGTAGTGGTTGCAGACCACAAGCCCCCCTTCCATCTCCTCAAACCGCTCTTTATGCACCACTTCCGTGGGCCACAGCAGTCTGATGAGAGGGGTCAGGATCGCTCTCGCGACGCGATAAAAGCGGAAGGACTCCTCTTTCTTCTTTTTCTGTTTTGCGGCAGGCTTTTTCGCCGCCGCGGCGGTCTCTTTCTTTTCGTTTTCGCTCATTTTGTCTTCTCCTCAACAATGCGGATCACCGCTTGGGTGACTTCGTCGATGCTCATATCCGTAGTGTCGATCCTCACCGCGTCCTCCGCCGCTTTCAGCGGCGCGACCGCGCGGTGGGAGTCGTTGTGATCGCGTTTGTTGATGTCGTCCAACACCTCTTGAAGGGTGCAGTCGCTGCCCTTTTCCGCAAGCTCCTTATGCCTGCGCTTCGCCCTCTCCTCGGGGGACGCGGTCATGAAGAACTTGCAATTCGCCTCGGGAAGCACGAATGTGCCGATATCCCTGCCGTCCAGCACCACGTCGTGAGTGCGGGCGAACTCTCGCTGCAGCTCCACCATCTTATATCTCACGGCGGGGAGCGCAGAGACGTCGGAAGCGGCTTTGGACATGTGCGGCTCGCGAAGATAGGGCGTGACGTTTTTGCCGCACACATAGATCTGCTGCACGCCGTCCTCGTAGCGGATGTCCATCATAAGATCGCCGAGAGCCGCGCCTACGCCCTTCTCGTCATTGACGTCGACGCCGCGTTCCAGCATGAAGTATGCCACGCTGCGGTACATTGCGCCCGTGTCGAGATAGATGATGCCCAGCCGCTTTGCGACCGCTTTTGCGATGGTGCTCTTGCCCGCGCCGGCAGGCCCGTCTATTGCGATGTTTATCATAAGTACCTCTGCCCTTTCCGTGAAATTATACCACGCCGACGCATTATGTCAATCGCGGCGACCGTCTTTGCTCCCGCGAGCGAGGATGTCGCCCGCCGCTTTACAGCCCCGCGCGATGATGTCGCCCGCCGCCTGCGCCGCCGTGGAAAAGGCGATCTGCAGGTTGTATCCCCCCGTGTATGCGTCGCAGTCGATGACCTCGCCCGTGAAATAAAGCCCGGGGACGAGCCTGCTTTCGCATTTCGGCGTGAGCTCTTTGACGTCCACTCCCCCGGATGTCACCACCGCTTCCTCAAAGGGTCCCACTCCCGCAAACGAGAATGTCAGCCCCTTAACCGTGTCCGCGAGCCTGCCCCTCTCCTCCCGCGTGACGGCGTTGACTTTCTCTTCGGGAGAGAGCCCCGCGCGTTTCAGCACATAGAGGTTCAGCCGCTCGGGAAGAAGGGCGCGGGTGACGTTTTTGAGGTCGGCGTTCTTTCTCTCCGCAAAATCGCGCAACACCCGCGCGTCGAGTTTTTCGTGCGTGAGAGCGGGTTTCAGGTCGAGCGCGAGCCCGGCTCCGCTCACGCGGTTCAGCCTCGCCGAAAGAGAGAGCGCGACGGGACCGCTCAGCCCCCGCTTTGTGAAGAGCATCTCTCCGAATTCCGAAAGCGTCCCGCCGTCCAGGAGGACTGCGGAGAGCTCGATGTTTTTCAAGGATATGCCGTTGAGGGGCGCAACGTCCTCTTTGGTGAGAAGCTGCACAAGAGAGGGCACGGGCTTCACCACGGAGTGTCCGAAACTTTTTGCGAACGCATAGCCGTCTCCCGTCGAGCCCGTGGACGGATAGCTCTTGCCGCCCGTCGCGATGACGAGAAAGTCGGAGCGGATCTCTCCGCCGTCCGAAAGGGTGACAACGAACTCTTCCCCTTCTTTTTTCGTGCTTTTGACCTCGGAGTGCAGCATGACGCGCACCCCGCTCTCTTTGAGAGCGCGGTCGAGCGCGCGGGTGATGTCCGATGACTTCCCCGACACGGGGAACACCCTGTTCCCCCTCTCCGTAACGAGGGGAACGCCCATGTCTTCAAAGAATTTTTTGGTGCTTTCGGGAGGGAAAGACCACACGGCGGAACGCAGGAATTTCTCGCCGCGCACCACCCCTTCCAAAAATTCGCGAGGGGGGAGATCCGCGGTGAGGTTGCACCTGCCCTTGCCGGTGATGAAGAGCTTTTTGCCCGTCTTTTCGTTCTTTTCGAGGAGGGTGACTTCCGCTCCGCCGCGCGCGAGCAGCACCGCCGCAAAGCACCCGGAAGCGCCTCCTCCCACCACGGTCACTCTCACAGTTTCCACTCCGTTCCGCCTATCCTTGCAAGACTCCCCTCATCCGTGCACAGCACGCGGACGGGGGTGACGGTGATATAGCCGAGGTCGGAAAGCTTGCAGTCCGTGTCCTCGGCGTCCAGCGAGCAGTCGCCGGGAGAGCCGAAGAGCTCATAGCCCTCTCTGCCGTCGTGTTCGTACCAATCGTTGTAACGCCGGAGCCCGAGGGGGACGACGGCGACGCCCTTTATCTTCTCCGCCCGCCCCGAAGGGATGTTGACGTTGACGGTGACAAAGGGGGATGTCGCGGCATAGAGCGCGGCGAGGTTCTCCTTCACGAAACGCGCTGCGAGGTCATAGCCGCCGTCCGAAGAGACCGTGGACACCGCGATCGCGGGCACGCCGAGCACGCTCCCCTCTTCCGCCGCGCCGAAAGTGCCCGAATAGATGATGTCCGAGCCTATGTTGAGCACGCTGTTGATGCCGGAGACAACGAGGTCGAATTTCTCGTCGCGGTATATGTATTCCAGCGCGAATTTGACCGCGTCCGCGGGGGATCCGTGCACGGCGTGGAAGGGGATGCGTCTCCCCTTTCCGTCCGTAAGCAGCATCTCATCGGGCGAGATCTCCGTCCATTTCAGGGTGCGGTTGAATGTGAGCGCGTGTCCCGCGCCCGAACGCTCTCCCGCAGGCGCGCTGACGATGACGTCGTGCTCCTCCGCGAGCGCGAGCGCGAGTTTGACTATACCTTCCGCAAAATAACCGTCGTCGTTGGTGAGCAGGATCCTCATTCTTCCCCTCCGCTCAAAGTGACTTGAGATAGCCCACTTCGTAGTCGTTGAGCTCACGCGAACTGCCGCGTCCCAGCCCTCCGAGACGGAGCGCGCCTATCGCGGTGCGTTTCAGGAACACCACGTTCTTTTCCACTGCGGAGAACATATTGCGGATCTCTCTGTTCCTGCCCTCGGTGATGATCACTTCAAGGCGACTAAGGCCGTTCTCTTCCCCGAGAAGTTTCACCTTGCAGCGGGAATATTTCACTCCCTCATAGGTCACGCCCTTTCTCAGGATGGCGAGGTCGCTCTCTTGGATGCCGCCTTCGATCTTGACGATGTAAGTCTTCGGGATCTCCGACGACGGGTGGGTGAGCCTGTGCACGAGTTCGCCGTCGTCGGTGAACAAAAGCAGCCCTTCGCTGTCGTAATCCAGCCTGCCCACGGGGACGAGACGGCGGGTGGTGTCGAGATAGTCGTACACCGTCTTCCTGCCCTTTTCGTCCGAGCGGGTGGTCACGCAGCCCTTGGGCTTGTTGAACATGATATATTCGTAATGAGTGACGGGCACGACCTTTTTTCCGTCGACAAAAACGACGTCTCTGTCTCCGATGTCCGTCCCCGGTCCCGTAACTTTCCTGCCGTTCACGCTGACGCGTCCCTCGGCGACCAATTCGTCCGCCTTTCTTCGGGAACACACTCCGCACTCGGCGAGATATTTGTTTATGCGCATACTGCCGCCTTCGCCGCGGCGCACCGGCGCGCGCGGTAATGTTTTCTTTACGCAACATTATAACCTTTTTTCCGCGCCGGCGCAAGCGTTAAGGCGGGGCGGCGGAGACGGACCGTCAGTCTTTTACGAACAGCGTGCCTATCCTGTCTCCGTTCTTCTTCACGGGATACTTCGCGGGCACGGGCGCTCCGCTTCCGTCAAACGCGACTTCGACGCGCTCCGATCCCTCCTCCCATTCCGGCAAAGTGAGGACATCCCTCATTTCGTATTCGCGGAACGCCGCATCCAGCATACCTTTCACCACGACCCACATATCATAGCGGTCGAACACGACGGCTATGAGCTGCATCCCGTCGCGGTACGCCCCTCCGACTAAGCATCTGCCGCTCTTGGTGGTGTAGCCCGTTTTGACGCCGTTCGCGCCCTCGAATGTGCCGAGCAGCTTGTTTTTGTTGACGAAATGACGGCGGCTCTCCCCCTCGCCCACGGTGACGCTGCGCGTGGAGACTATGCGCCTGAAATCGGGGTTTTTGTACGCTTCCACCGTGATGAAAGCAAGATCGCGCGCGGTGGTGTAATGTTCCTCCGAGTGCAGCCCGTGCGGGTTGACGAAATGCGAATCCGTCGCGCCGCACTCCTCTGCCCGCTCGTTCATCATTGCGGCAAAGCGCGGGATGCTCCCGCCCGCCGCGAGCGCAAGCGCGACGGCTGCGTCATTGCCGCTGCGGAGCATGAGCCCGTAAAGCAGTTCTTCCACGGTCAGCACTTCGCCTTCGCGCAGATAGACGGAAGAGCCCTCCACGCCCGCGGCCTCGGCGGGGATCTTTATCTTCGCCTTGAGAGGGAGCGTTTCAAGCACCACCAACGCGGTGAGGATCTTGGTCGTGCTGGCGGGATATGCCCTCTCGCCAGCGCCCTCGGCATGCAGTATGCGCCCGGTTGAGGCCTCGATCACGATCTCTTTCGCGGCGGACGACGCGGAAACTGCCCCGACAGGGCTTTTTGCCGCGCCGTAAATCGCGGCACAGAGTGCTGTCAAAACGCAAATGACCGCCGCGGCACGCCATCCTGCCGTGCGCAAGACCTTACTTCTCATCGCCGTCCCCCTTGACCGCTTTCAGAGCGGACCGCAACAATTCCTTCCACTTTTCTTCCTTTTCGGGCGGGGCGAGCGCGATAAATTTTTTCTCTCTGCCGCAGACCAGAAAACCTATCGGCGTGACGGTGAGCCCGCCCCCGCCTGCCGCCGCGCACGGATGATCGGGATGTCCGTCCCCTTTGAGGGAATATTCTCCCCCGCCCGCGGCAAAACCGCAGCTCACCTTGGAAACAGGGATGAGCACGGTGCCGTCTTCCGCGGTAACGGGTCTGCCGACCACCGCTTCGCTCTCCGAAACGGTGCGCAGACTGTCTATCGTTTTTTGCAAAATTCCGTCCAGATCTTTCATCTTTCCTCCTTGACTTTCGTGCGCGCGCTAAGATAAGCCGCAGCCGCCCTCGCCGCCGCGAACAGACTGATCTCTATGACGATCTCCGCCTCGATGTAAAACACATCCTCGCGGGAGAGATAGACGCGCCTTGTGATATCGCGCGGGAGCGCCGCGGACAAAGACGAGACGACCGCCCATGCCACGGCTCCGAATGCCGCGTCCTCGGCGCCTACGACCGCTGACACCGCCGCCCTTTTAACTTCGACGGATCTCCGAACGACAGCGAACACCGCCGACAACGCTTTGCCTGCCGCAAGACGCCTGACCTTTCGTCCCGTTCTTTTCCTGTTGATGAAAAGGCCGTGTCCCGCGTCTTCCAGCACGGCCCGCAGGATCTCCGCCCCCGCGATCTCCGCTTTCGCCGCGACGCTGAGGGAAAGAAGATCCGCTCCCGCCCTGACGTGCACCCTTATGGGTGCAGTCAGCAGGATGAGCGCCGCTTCGACAGCTATCAGCGCAAACAAAAAAGCCACATCCTTAGTGTGACTTTTCCCTTCGTTTTTATGTGGAATGCTATCGCGCCGCAGGCAATAGTTTACATAATGGCAAGGTGCTTTCACGCAAAAGCGCAAAAAAATCCCCCTGACTTCAAAATACAAAAACGGTCACGGCGCAGAGGTGACGAAAAGCGGTGAGAATACGGCTGTGGGCGAGAGATTTTGTGATGATTTTGCGCGGAAGTGGTGCAGCTGATAGTTTACATATCAGCAAGGCACATCCGCGCGAAAACACGAAAGAGCCGTTCTTTTTCCCAACGCAAAGCGGGTCACGGCGCAGAGGTGACGAAAAGCGGCGAGAATGTGCTCGAGGATGAAAGATTTCGGGATGATTTTTTGCGAAAGCGCCGCAGGCAATAGTTTACATATTGGCAAGGTGCTTTCACAAAAAAGCGCCCGAAAGAATCATCCTCGGGCGCTTTCGAGCCGCTTTTCGGCACCTTTTACTCATAAACTTCGAATTCTTCGCCTTCCAGGAATTCCGGGATCTCCTCTTCTTCTATGTCGGCGGCGGCTTCTTCGGTCTCGCCTTCTATGGTGCGGTTGTGGAAGAGAGTGTCCTCGGCGGGCGCATAGATCTCTTTGAGCTGTTCGAGGACAGCGGTGTAATCTGGCAGGTCGTCCAGGCTCTCGAGCTGGAATTTTTTCAAAAACTCGTCGGTAGTGCCGTAAAGGAAGGGTCTGCCGACGGCTTCTTTTCTGCCGACGACGTGGATGAGCCCGGCTTTAAGAAGCCCGGAAATGGCGTACTCGCAGCTTCTCGTCGTGCCGTCGTCGGGGGAACCGCGCATCTCTTCGAGCTCCGTCCTGGTGACGGGCTGCTGATAGGCGATGGTGGCGAGCACCTCGAGAAGGGTCTTGCTGAGCTGTCTTTCGCGGAGGGGGGTGAGGATCTCCGCCAGCATATCCCCGTAGCGCGGATTGGAACCGAACTGTACTTTGCCGTTGAATTCCATGAGGACTATGCCGCTCGTGCCGGAATACTCTTTTTTGAGGTCCGCGACGATGCCGTCCAATTTTTTGGTCGTGAGCTCGGGGATCTTCTCCACGATATATTTTTTCTCGATCGGAGTGCCCGCCGCAAAGATGAGCGCCTCGACGGCATTCTTAATATTTTCCATCCTCGTCCTCCTTGAAATCCAACGGAGAGCTGTCCGCACCCTCCACGGCATAAAGCATGATGTCGCCGAACGTCTCCTCCTGTTCCGCCCGCAGTCTGCCGTACTTCATAAGTTCCAGCACCGCGAGGAAAGTCGTCACGATGTCGCTGCGGTCGAAGTCGGGCTCGAAAAGGGAAACGAAAGAGAACTCTTTTTCGTAACGGAGCATGTCGACGATGTGGTTCATCTGTTCCGCCACGGAGAATCTGTCCTTCACGACTTTTTTGGGTATGACTGCCGCCTGCCGCCTGTCCGCATTGATCATCACGCGGGCGAAAGCCTCGACAAGCTTGGGGAGCGAAAAGTTGGTGAGCACCACCCTGTAATCCTTTTCCGTATACGTAGGCAGCCGGTAGAAACGGTTGATCGTCTCCTTTTCGCGCAGTTTTTCCGCCTCCTGCTTCATGAGCTGGAAAGCCTTGATCTTCCGCAGAAGTTCCTGCCTCTCCGCTTCGGCGTCAAATGCGAATTCGTCTTCCTCGTCGTCCTCGTGGGGAAGGATGCAAAGGGATTTGAGATAGACCAGCTTTGCCGCCATGGTGATGAATTCGCCGGCATATTCGTAGTCCATCTCTTCCTTGGGCAGATTGGTGATGATCTCCACATACTGCCGCGTGATGTCGGAGACAAAGATGTCTTCGATGTCTATCTTGGCTTTTGTGATCAGCTCGAGAAGCAGATCGATGGGGCCGTCGTAATCGCTCAGATGATAGTGGATGACGGGCTTTCCCCCTGCGAGGAACTCGGAGTCCGACATCCCCTCGCCGCCCAAAGTCTCCGGGGTCTCGAAGGTCGCGGAACGCTCGGAAGAGTGCGGGATGTGCCTTTCGTGCACCACCGCTTCCGTCACTATGCTCACCCTTTCGCGGGGCTCCGCAGCTTCCTCTTCGCCTGCGGCTCCCGCCTCTTCATCCGATCCGACGCTCTCCTCTGCCGTCTCCGGTGCGTCCGTCCCGGCGGGCTCTTCTTCCCGCGCGGAAACGCTCTCCCCTTCCTCGGGGAGATCGCGTCCGGCGCCGCGCTCGGCGTCAAGCTCTCGGATGTCGTCGGTCAGTTCAGCCATTCGGGCACCGTATTGTTCCTCAAAAGATCGTCGTAAGTCTGCGGCTTCACGATATAATCCGCTCTGTCGCCGTCCACCAGCACGACGGGGGGCACAGCGTTAAGATTGTAGTTGGAAGCCATCGAATAGTTGTACGCGCCGGTCGAGAACACCGCGAGGATGTCCCCCGTTTCGGCGTGTTGCAACGGGATGTCCTTGCCGATGAGATCGCCGCTTTCGCAGCACTTCCCCGCGATCGTCACTTTTTCGTCCGCAGGTTTGTCCGCCTTGTTCGCGATCATGGCGGAATATTCCGACTCATAGAGCGCATAGCGCGGGTTGTCGAACATACCGCCGTCCACCGCAACGTACTTCCGCACGCCGGGGAAATCCTTTATCGCGCCGACGGTATAGAGCGTGACGCCCGCTTCGCCCACGATGCTCCTGCCGGGCTCCACGATGATGAAAGGCTGTTTCAGCCCCTTTTCCTCGGTTTTTTCGGACACGCGGCGCGCGACGCTCTCCACGGTGTACGCATAGCGGCGCGGCGTGAACTTCGGGTCCTTGTCCGTATAATAGATGCCGTAGCCGCCGCCCATGTCGAGAATGTCGCAGACGATGCCCTCGTCCGCGAGTTTTTTCATGAAATCGGTGGTGATGTCGATGGCTTGGTCGTAGGAAGAATGGTCGTAGATCTGCGACCCGATATGCACGTGCAGTCCGCGGAAAGCGAGATTTTCCCTCTCCGTGATGCCGCGGATGACTTCGAGGGCGTCGCCGTGCACGTCAAAGCCGAACTTGCTGAAAGGCGCCGCCGTGACCACCGCCTCGAAAGTGTGCGCGGAGACCCCGGGGTTCACCCTCACCAGCACATCCTGCTTTTTGCCGAGCTCCCCCGCCTTTTTGTCGAGGAGCTCTATCTCGTTCAGGCTGTCGATGACAAAGAAACCTATGCCGTCCGACACCCCTTCCGCGATCTCTTTCGGGGTCTTGTTGTTGCCGTGGAAAAGCACATGACCGAGATCCGCTCCCGCGCGCTTCACCAGCTCGAGTTCCCCGCCCGAAACGACGTCGAACCACAGCCCGTGTTTTGCGGCAAGTTTAGCCGTGGCTACGGTTGCGAACGCCTTGTTCGCAAAGGCGACCGCACCCTCGCCGCACTTGGATACGGCGGCGACGAAAGCGTCGCACACCTCGGATATGTATCGTGCATCCATGACGTAAAGCGGCGTGCCGAATCTTTTCGCGAGCTCCGTCGCTTTGAAACCGCCTATCCACAATTCCCCGTCTTTTACATAAAGTGTATCGCGTGTATTCATCTTTTTTACTCCAAATCCCGTATAGGGTATCATATCCTGCCCGAAAAGTCAAATGCGGAGCGCGTCTGCGCTCCGCATCGGGCGGTAAAATTTTGCGGCTACCGCCTCGGCGATCCTATGCGTTTGATCAAGTCCCAAAGAGATGCTCTCGCGACATCTTCCGCGGCAATGAGGTCGAACTCTCTTTCCGCCGCACCGTTCACTACGACATACCCTTTGCCTATGACATCCCCTTTCTTCACTGGCGCTTTCACCTTTTCGGGGAGTTCGAACCTGAGCTCCGCGGCATTTTTGTCGCCGCGCGCCGCAAGTCTGACGACGTCCTCCGCCACCGTCACTCCGACGCTCCTCTCCTTGCCGCCCGAGACTTTCACCCGTTCGGACGCGAGCTCGCCCGCCCCCAGCAGTTTTTCCGCCTTGTAATTGCCAAACGCGTGGTTGAACATCGAACTCACGGCGTTGAACCTGCTCTTTGAGCTGTCCGCGCCCACGACTACGCCGATGACGCGCATCCCGTCGCGCTCCGCCGTCGCCGCAAGGCAGAACTTTGCCTCGGAGGTGAAGCCGGTCTTGCCGCCGTCGCAGCCGTTGTAGAATTTGACGAGTTTGTTGGTGTTGGTCATGACGGTAGTGCGCCCGTCGGGATGGATGTAGTCCTCGAGCCACACCCCCGCGTCCTCGAAATAGACGGGATGACGGATGACCTCACGGAACATCAGCGCGACATCGTGCGCCGTGGAAAAGCTCTCCGCGGCGGGCAGCCCCGTGCAGTTGGCAAAACGGGTGTCATTCATGCCGAGTTCGGCGGCGCGGGCGTTCATGTCGTTCACGAAGCCTTCCACGCTCCCGCTCACTCTCTCCGCAAGCGCCACGCAGCTGTCGTTGGCGCTCGCCACGATGACGGACTTCAGAAGGTCGCTCGCCCTGTGCTCCGTGCCCGCGTCGAGAAAGACCTGCGATCCGCCCATGGACGCCGCGTTCTCGCTCACCGGCACCTTTTCGTCCAAAGAGAGTTCTCCCCTGTCCACCGCTTCGAGGGTGAGCAGTACGGTCATGATCTTCACCATGCTCGCGATGGGGAGCCGCTCATTCTCATTCTTGGCATAAAGGGGTGTGAAAGTCGCCGCATCGACGAGATAGGCGCTGCGTCCTTCCGCCGAAAAACCTTCCGCATACGCCGCGCCGGGGACGAATGCATACACGGCAGATACGCACACACAAACGGTCAGCACGACAAGAAGTATCGCCGCCGCTGCCGAAAATTTCAGAGTCTTTTTTCTCATGATCCACCTCAACGGCAGTATGAGCAAAGACTGCTATTTTATTCCGATCCGATATGCGGACTAAGAGCGGACTAAAACCCGACCACTATCACTTTTACGAATGCGCCGACCAGCACGAAGATCGCAAAATCGACCGCCATATTCACGCCGTACACTTTCAAAAGCACGATCGCGGAAGCGCGCACTCTCCCGCATCCGACCGCTCTCGCCGCCCGTGCTCCCGCGACCGTCATGCACAAGAACGTGCACAGAAAGAAAGGCATATACACCACGATGAGATTGAGGATGCCGGACGCTCCGTACACCGCGACCAACAGACACATGTATTTGCCGAAGAAGTAGCCCAACACCCCGAAAGAAAGCAGACTGACGGGCGCAAGAGCGGGCGCGCATGCCGCGAGCAGCAGTACGCCGTAACCCGCCAGGACCGCGAAAGCCGAGGTGAAGAACACCTTGACGGCGCCGAATTCCATATCCGCCCGCGCGACGCGCTCGAATTCTCCTCCCGCCGCGCTGATGGTGACAAAAATGCCGACCGCTATCCCCAAGGCAAACACTATGCCGAAGCTCAGCACCGACTTCTTGTTCTCTTTGAGAAAATCTTTCACGACGCCCCGCGCCGTCCGCAGCCCCGTCATTTTCATAGTTTAAGAGATATGTTGGATCTTTTCTTTTTATGCCGACCCGAAATGATACGGACCTGCCTCAACGCGATCCTTTTCGGCGATTTTCCGCAACTGAGGCTTGCGGGCAAGTAAATTATTGCCTGCACCCCGCCCCGATGTTCCGCCGGCGCTGAGCGCGATAAAGCAAATTTCGGCAATATGAGCGGCTTTGGGCGCAAATGATCCTAAAATCGCCCCGGAAAGGGTGCTATGCTCTTCTCATGCACCGGATCCCCGCTCAAATAAAGATGTATCTCCTGCATCTCGGTTTCCAGCCCAACCTCAAAGGTTACCGTCTGCTCGCGCGGCTCATCGCCATGGCGCAGGAGGGCGAAGACGTGATGCCGCTGAAATACAACGGCTACAAGCGTCTCTCGGAAGAATTCGGCGTGGGCGCCGCCAGCGTGGAAAAGGACATTCAGAACGCGATATCCGCCGCTTGGCTCAGAGGGAACGTCGATGTCCTCTACGGCGAATTCGGCGAAACGCTGGACGAAGATAAAGGCAAACCGACCAACAAACAGTTCCTGCTCACCGCACTGGAACGTCTCGCTTCCGACGGCGCAGACCGCGCCGGATGGGTCTGACGGCAAGCGCGGTCAACACTCCCGGCAGAGTCCCTCCCTGCCTGCCGGACGGAGATGACCCCCTCATCGGGGGTCATTTCTTATAATCTTATAAATTTTTTTACGCTGCGTTCTTGTACGGCACGGGCGTTGCGATCTTCTCCGCCTCGTCCAACATGAAACGGGCATGCACTCCGTAGCCGCGCGTCGGATCCGAGATGAATACGTGAGTCACCGCGCCGACCAGCGCTCCGTCCTGCAAGATCGGGCTGCCGCTCATCCCCTGCACTATGCCGCCCGCCTTTTCGAGCAGCCGCTTGTCGCGCACCGAGATTACCAGCCCTTTCTGCGCCCTCTCGCTCTGCGGCTCGCATTTCACGATGTCCACGTCGTACAGCGCGGGGTCTCTCCCATCCAGCGTGGTCAGCACCTGCGCGTGCCCGGGATGCGCTTCTCCTCTTCCCGCAACGCGCACCCGCTTGCCGTGTGAGGGCAAATTCCATACGCCGTATATGCCGATCTCCGTATTTTCCGCGTTCCTGCCCGCAGGGGGCGCAAGCCTGTTGAGCTCCGCGCGCAGCCCTCCCGCGCGCCCCGCCTCGCCCTTTGTCACGCCGTCGATCGCGACCTCAAACACTTTGCCGTCCTGAAGCTCGGCACACACGCCCGTCTCCGGGTCGGAAACATGATGTCCGAGGGCGGCATATGCTCCCCTTTCCGTCACGAACGTGAGCGTCCCCACGCCGCCGACATCCTCTTTAAGGCACAGCCCCAGCCTCTTTTCGCCGGAAGCAGCCTCTTTCGCGGGCGTGGCTCTGACCTTGAAAACGCGCGCGTCGCGTTCCACAGAAAGTTCCACTTCCCCTTTTGCGTCCGAGACCCTTTTGCGGAACTCGAAAAGGTTGTCCGCATCCTCGCCGTCGAGCTCTTTCACGACGTCCCCGGGGCGCAGACCGCTCCCTTCGAGAGGACGCGCGCTGCCCTCTTCCGTCACAACGTCGCTTATCCCCGTCACGATGAGCCCGTCGGCATTGAGCACTATCCCGACGGGCGTGCCGCCCAGATAAACGAAACGCCCGTCTTCCTCCGCAAAGGCGATGCCGCCGGCGCCCGCAGAGAGCACGCCGAACAGCACAGCCAACGACATAACGACCTCGATGATCCTTCTCATGCCTATATTTTCTGCGCAGGACGCGCCGTATTACATGGAAAAAAAAGTATTCTGCCGCAACATCCAGAACGGCAGGGCTTCCCGGACGGAAACGCGGATCATATAAAAAGGAAGGCAGAATGCCTTCCTTTCGGGTTTTTTACTGCCGTGCAGGATAAAATCCCGCAACGGGTTCACCACCTGCGGCGCTTGTCATCCGTATATTCCGTGACGTGGGTGATGGGCGCATTTGCGGTGCCGTTCATTATGGAGCGCGCCATCAGGACGCCCATCACGGATGCCATCATGAGCCCGCGCGTCCAGCCCGAGCTGTCGCCGAGGCAATGCAGTCCCGCGATGGAAGTGTTGAGTTTGTCGTCCATCTTGATCTTGTTGCTGTAAAATTTCAGTTCCGGCGAATAAAGCAGCGTCTCATAACCCGCAAAGCCCGGCACCACCTCGTCCACCGCCTGGATGAAGTTGATGATGTTGGTCATCGCGCGGTACGGCATCGCCGCCGTGATATCGCCCGCAACGGCGTCTTTCAAAGTGGGACGGACATTGGACATCCCGAGCTCACGCTGCCACGTCCTCTTGCCCGCGAGAATGTCGCCGTAACGCTGCACCAGGATCTTGCCCGCGCCCAGCATATTGGTGAGTTCGCCCACCTTCTGCGCATACTCGATGGGTTGGTTGAATGGCTGCGTGAAGGAATGCGAGCAAAGGATGGCGAGGTTGGTGTTCTCGCTCTTCAGCTCCTTATAGCTGTGTCCGTTGACGACGGCGAGGTCGTTGTCGTAGTTCTCCTGCGAGACGAATCCGCCCGGGTTCTGGCAGAAGATGCGCACCTTGTTCTTGAAGGGAGCGGGATAGCCGATGAGCTTGGACTCATAGAGCACGCTGTTGATCTCTTCCATGATCTCGTTGCGCACCTCGACGCGCACCCCGATGTCCACCACCCCGGGAGCGTGTGCGATGTTGTGCACCGAGCACATCTTTTCCAGCCAATCCGCACCTCTCCTGCCCGTCGCGATGATGGTCTTGTCGGCGAGGATCTCGCGCGCGCCCGCCTTGTCCTCGATGATGACGCCCTTGCAGACGTTGTCTTCCAGGATGATGTTGTTGCACTGCGCGCCGAAGATGAGCTCCACTCCCCCGTCGCGGAGATAGTTCTCGATGGCAAGATAGATGCCCTGCGCCTTTTCGGTGCCCATGTGACGGATGGGACAATCCACGAGTTTGAGCCCCGCTTTGATGGCTTTTCTGCGGATCTCCTTCACCTTCTCCTCGTTGCCGAGCCCTTCGATGTGCTCGTCTGCGCCGAATTCGAGGTATATCTTGTCCGTATAATCGATGAGTTCCTGCGCGAAATCGTGTCCGATGAGTTCGGGAAGCTCGCCGCCCACTTCATAAGAGAGCGAAAGTTTGCCGTCCGAAAACGCACCCGCGCCCGAAAAACCCGTCGTGATGTGGCAATACGGCTTGCAGTTGCGGCATGGACCGCCGTAAGTCTTGGGGCATCTGCGTTTTTCGACGGGCTGCCCCTTTTCGACGATGACGATCTTTTTATCGCTGCCCTGTCTCAAAAGTTCGATGGCGGTGAAGATGCCCGCGGGACCCGCACCCACTATACAAATGTCGTACTTTTTCATGATTGCCCTCCGCGCCCCGC
Organism: uncultured Clostridia bacterium; assembly: GCA_949283145.1. Lineage (GTDB taxonomy): Bacteria > Bacillota > Clostridia > Christensenellales > CAG-917 > Limadaptatus. The sequence goes on from CASDRL010000015.1 coordinate 27,679, forward strand.
GATCCGCGGAGCGACCTTGTGCATTATAAAACCAAAATCCCCGCCTGTCAATAATTATTTTTTATAAATAATATTACTAAACCGCCGCCCGACCTCCGCGCCCGGAGCGGCGCTACATCATATCCGCCTCCTCCACCGCGCGGCGGATCTTTTCAAGGGCGTGCTTCTCTATCCTGGAAACATACGAGCGCGAGATGCCGAACTTCGCCGCCACTTCCCGTTGTGTGAGCGCGGGCGCTCCTTTAAGCCCGTAACGCAGGCGTATGACGGCGTATTCCCTTTCGCCCAGGCACTTTGCGGTGATGTCCGCAAGCTGCTCCATCAGCATGTTGCTCTCCACGTCCTCGATGACGGAACCGGTGTCCGCAAGCATGTCCATGATCGTGAGCTCGTTGCCGTCGCGGTCTACGCCCACGGGCTCGTTCAGCGAGACGTTGGAACGGTGTTTTTTGGATGTGCGCATGGTCATGAGGATCTCGTTCTCTATGCAGCGGGAAGCGTAGGTGGCAAGCTGCGTCCCCTTGTCGTGACGAAAGCTTTCCACCGCCTTGATGAGCCCGATGGACCCCACCGAGATGAGCTCGTCGTTGTCGCCGTAGTTGGCATATTTCTTCGCGATATGCGCGACCAGACGCAGATTGTGACGGATGAGGATCTCCTTCGCCTCTTTGTCCCCCTTCTCCGCTCTCAGGACATATTCGGTCTCCTTTTCTTTTGAAAGAGGTTTGGGAAACGAACTTTTTTCGGACACGAACGAGGAAAAGAGAACAAGATTTTTGAGCAACAGAAACAGACTGTCAAGCGCCATACACCCTCCGCAGTCCTACATGATATGCGCCCGACAGAATTTTTTTTACTTTTTCTGCCGTGCGGAAAGGGTGTCGAAGGCGGCTCGGGACAATTCTTTTCGGTGCTTTTCCGCAAAACCGCCTTGGCAATATGTATACTATTGCCTGCGCCGCTTTCTCAAAAAATCTCTCGAAAATCTCTTGCCCGGAGCCGCCCTCTCCACCCTTTCC
>CASDRL010000016.1 GCA_949283145.1 uncultured Clostridia bacterium
AAGCTGGCTGGACAGCATCGAGCCCGACACCGCGTTCGTCGGCGTGGGCGGCGCCTTCCGCAACCTGGGCAGGATCAGCCGCATGGTGAGGAAATATCCTTTCAATATGACCCACGGCTATGAGATCCCGATGAACGAGTTCGACGGGCTCTATTCCACCATCAGGAAGCTCGACCTCGACTCCACCATGAAGATCAAGGGGCTCTCGAGCGGCAGGGCGGACATCTTCCCGAGCTCGCTCGCGGTCATCAAGACGGTGGTCTCCCGCTTCGATTTCCCCAAGATCACCATCAGCGGCTGCGGGCTGCGCGAGGGCGCGATGTTCCGCTATGCGGTGCCGGGCGTCGGCGAGAGACCGCTCACGGACGTCCTCGGACACTCCCTGCACACCCAGATGAAATATTACGACGTCAACATCCCGCACGCGGAGCACGTCTACAACCTCTGCATCCAGCTCTTCAAGCAGCTCAAGGTGCTGCACAAGATGCCCAGGATGTACGTGAGAGTGCTCAAGATCGCGGCGCTCATGCACGACACCGGGATGCGCATCAAATATTATCATCACGAGCAGCACTCCTGCTATATCATCCTCAACAGCAACCTCTATGGCGTTCCGCACAAGGACCTCGTCCTCGCGGCGTTCGTGGCGGCGGGACACAGAAAGAACGAGATCGTCAAAGAGGATCTCATGCGCTATAAGGATATGCTCACGGTCGAGGACGCGGACGCCATGCGCAAGCTCAGCGTCATCCTCCGCATAGCGGAGAGCTTCGACCGCAGCCAGAGCGGCGTAATCACGGGCATCACCTGCGACGTCCTCGGCGACAGCGTCATCATCAAGACGGAGACGGAAGGGGACTGCTCCCTCGAGGTCAAGGACGCCCTCTCGGCGGCTCCCGAGTTCAAAGCCGCGTATGGCAAGAACCTGGAAATTCTGTGATCCCGTCCTGCTCGCGTCCGCCTCGCCGAGGAGGTCGGAGCTCATTTCCGCCATCGCGGAGGATGTCACCGTGGCGCCGTCGGATGTGGACGAGAGCGCGGTGAAAGCGTCGTCTCCGAGGGCGCTCGTGCGGGAGCTTTCCCGCCTGAAAGCGCGCGCCGCGCTCTCTTGCGCGGACGCTGCGGGCAAAGTGATAATCGGTGCGGATACGGTGGTTTATCTCGACAAAGTGTACGGTAAACCCCGTGATCGCGCAGATGCGATAAGGATACTCTCCGAGCTCAACGGGCGCACGCATTGCGTTTTTACGGGCGTGACCGTCATCGCAAAAGGGAGAGAGATCACCTTCTCGGTGCGCTCGGAAGTCACTTTCCGAGATATGTCCCGGGAGGAGATCGAAAGCTATGTCGACATCCATCACCCCTACGACAAGGCGGGCGGCTACGCCATCCAGGAGGGAGTGGTGGTCAAGGCTTACAAGGGCAGCCTCACAAACATAATCGGGCTCCCGACGGAGAAACTCGTGAGGGTACTAAAAGAGGTGCAAAGTGGCGCAGATCGAATTGTCGGTTGACCTCGGCAGCAAGTTCATCACCATCTATCAGAGGGGCATAGGGCTCGTCCTTCGCGAGCCCGCCATCGCGCTCGCGGAAAAGAACGGGGACAAATATGTCATCCGTGAGGCGGGCTATCGCGCGGAGAGCATCATGTCCACTTCTCTCGGCGGCGCGCGCGTCATCGCTCCCGTCAAGGAGGGGCTCATCGCGGACGACGAGATGTTCGTCCTGCTCCTCAAACATTTCCTGAAGAAGATATTGCCCTCCGGGCTCGTGCCTCCCCGCGTCAGCGCCATCGTCAGCGTCGCGTGTTCCATGACGGGCGGCGATCGCAGGGCGGTGGAGAAGTGCTTCGTCAAGGCGGGCGTCAAAGAGGTCACCCTCGTGGAGTCCCCGCTCTCTCTGCTCGCTTACACGGGCAGCATCGGCGGGCTCTTCCTCGACATCGGCGGCGGCAAGACGGAGGTCGCCGCAGTCACCAACCGCGGCATCGCGTGCGGCGTCACCGTCAACATCGCGGGCGATGCGTTCAATGCCGCCATCATCGACGACATCTATATGAACTACGGCGTCAAGCTGGGCGAATACACCGTGGAGAAGATCAAGACCTCCGCGCTCTCGTTCTATCTCAACGACGAGGGCAGCTATGCCGTCTCCGGCGGCGGGCGCGACGGCGCCCCCAAGAGTGTCGCCATCACCGCCGCGGATATGCGCGATGCCGTCCTTCCCCTCGTCGACGACATCATCGAAGTGGTCATGGACGTCCTCGACGACACCCCGCCCGAGCTCTCAGCCGAGATCCTCCGCAAAGGCATCTTCCTCACCGGCGGCTCCGCCCGCATCCCCGGGCTCAAAGAGTATCTCGAGCAAGCCTTCGAGCTCCCCCTCACCCATCTTCAGGACGGCCCCAGTAGCGTTGCCATCGGGGGCGCGAAGTTTTTGGAGGATAAGCGCTTCCTTAGCGATCTCCTCGGCATCAACCTGACCTGACGGCGCTATTTTGCGTGATACTGCGTCAAAGCCCTCGTCGTGGATGCTCACGTACGTCATTGTACGCTCCGCCTCCCGACGGGGCTTTTCCTTGTCTGACGCTAAAATATCGCCGTCAGTTTTTCCGTAAAATAAAAATGGGTGCTTTCGCGTTCTGCATCCGAATATTGCCCTCAGTCCTGAGCGCGCTATTTCGCGCATCTCATCCAAATGGCGGCGTTCAGCGAATTAGCGTTTGGTTGGAGTGTACATGAATACGCCGGTTCTCTTTCGGAGACGGTTTAACGAACACTCTGAGCGTGACGCCCTTAGACACGATGTTGTCTCATTCGGAGTGTGCATGAGCACGACGGTTCTCATTCGAAGGCGGTCTCACGCGCCGCTCAGCCAAACTTGCACAGCGGGCGCTTGCGCCTGCTCTTGCAAGTCGCGGCGC
>CASDRL010000017.1 GCA_949283145.1 uncultured Clostridia bacterium
GCGCAGTTCCCGCTGCTCTCTGCCTACGGCTATCAGGTGTACGCGCACTATCATTCGGACAACAGCCTCATCATCCACAAGCCGCGCACCGACCTCAGCACGGCGGAAAACATCCTCCGCCTCATCCGCCCGGACAGGAAGTACAGCGAGCTCGAAGCCAAGGTGCTCGACCTCTGCCTTGTCCTGCACGCCGAACACGGCGGCGGCAACAACTCCACCTTCACCAACCACGTCGTCACCAGCTCCGGGACGGACACCTATTCCGCGGTGGCGGCGTCTCTCGGCTCTCTGAAAGGGCCCCGTCACGGCGGCGCCAACATCAAGGTGTCCAAGATGTTCCAGGACATCAAAGCGACCACCCCCTGCACGGACGACGCCATCCGCGACTATATCGCCCGCCTCCTCGACAAACAGGCGTTCGACGGCGCGGGGCTCGTCTATGGCATAGGGCACGCGGTCTACTCTCTCAGCGACCCGCGCGCGGACATCCTGCGCGATTACGCCAAGAAACTCGCCGTTGCCAAAGGGCTCGAGAAGGACTACGAATACTATGAAAAAGTCGCCCGCATCGCCCCCGAAGTCATCGGCGAGAAACGCAAGATGTACAAGGGCGTGAGCGCCAACGTGGACTTCTACTCCGGGCTCATCTACACCATGCTGAAGATCCCCACCGAGCTCTACACCCCCATCTTCTCCGTGGCAAGGATAGCGGGCTGGAGCGCCCACCGCATAGAGGAACTCGCCAACCGCGGCAAGATCATCCGCCCCGGTTACACCGCGGTCGCGCCCCGTCAGTCCTACGTTCCCCTCAGCGAAAGATAAGGCGCGGCCTCTGCGCACCGCAAGACAAAGCTCGGGCTCATCGCCGCAAATAAGGGAATACGCTGCCCGGCTCGGCAAGGTGCAGGCTCAACAACGCCAAACAAAATAAGGCATAGGTTTGCCTTCACCGCCCCGCAAGTCAAGGGGCGAGACCATCGAAAAACAAAACAACAGCAAAACGATAAACGCCGCAAATGCGGCGTTTATCTCATCATTTTGAGTGTTAAACTCGCTCTTTTGCAGATTTTCCTATTCCCCGAGGATGAGCCGCAGCAGCTCGTCCGTGCTCTTCACGGTGACTTTCGCGCCGTGCTCGAGCAGCACTTCGCGCGGGCGGAAACCCCATTCCACGCCGATGAGATCCACCCCCGCATTCTTCGCCGTCTCCACATCCACGTCGGAGTCTCCGATGTAGACAGTATCCTCCCGACGCGCTCCGAGGGCGTCCATCACCGCAAGCACGGAGTCGGGCGCGGGCTTTCTCTTCACCCCTTCCCGCTCTCCCACCGCGATGTCGAAAAGCCCCGGGAAATAGTCGTCCGCAAGCTGCCGCACCGCAAAGTCCACTTTGTTGGAGACCACCGCGGTCTTCACTCCCCTCGCCCGGAGCTCCGCGATGAGTTCGGGCACTCCGTCGTAGGGGCGGGTGAGATCGGCGCAATGCAGCTTGTAGTTGCGCGCAAGCACCTCGAAAAACTTCTCGCGTTCCGTCTCGGGCGTATCCTTGGGCAGGGCGCGTTCGATGAGTTTGCCCACGCCGTTGCCTACGAATGAGCGCACTTCGTCCTTGGTGCGGAGAGGGAGTCCCGCTTCTTCGAGGGAGAGGTTGAGGGTGTTGGTGAGGTCGTCCAAGGTGTCGAGTATGGTGCCGTCCATGTCGAACACCGCAAGTGAATATTTCATATCTTCCTTCTTTGCCCGCCGCATATCCGGCGCTTTTTAGCAAGTATTGGCGGGTGGTTTTCGCCGTCTCGGCGGGCGGCGTTTCCCGCCGCGGTCAATGATAGCACATCCCGCGCCGCAATGCACGTGCACAAGGTAATTAAGTTTAAAAATGTGCGGGCGGCGCATCCATTATGCCGGACCGGAATAGCTTTGCGCGCACGGTACGGGACGGATAGGCGGCGCCCGCCCTCAAACCTTCGGCGCCGCTGTTTCATATATTGTGTGGTAAGCCCGGCGGAAAAGGATCTTGCCCGGCACGGGAGAAACTTAATGAACGTCGTCGACAGAGAATTCGCGCTTCTTGCAAAGGAGATAAGGGAAAAGAGCGAAGAGGAGCTCTTCGAGGGAATGAAAGCAGCGTTCCTCGCACTGCCGTCCGCGTCCGCGCGCAGTCTCGAACGATTCTTCAACGCCTACGGCTATTGGGGACGGCTGGACGCCGAGGCGGATGATTTCGAGGAACTGCGTCTCAAAGCGAATGTCCTGCACTCGCACATCGACGACTTCGAGTGGGTGTACGGGCTGCTCTCCGACTTCCGTTCCCGCCGCACACTCACCGCCGTGCTCGCAAATTGGCTGCGCTTCGACACCGCTCTCCCCGCCCGCACCCGTGAGACCCTCTTCGACGAATATTTCGACCTCGACATCCTCACCTGCACCCCCGACGAGGTGGTCGCAGACCTCGGCGCTTATGTCGGCGACACCGTCCTCTCTTATCTCGTCAACTACGGCAAAAACTGCTACAAGCGCATCTATGCCTACGAGATCACCCCCTCGAGTTTCGACGCCATGCGCCGCAATCTCGCGGGGTTCCGCGACATCGAGATGAGACGGAAGGGCGTCGCCGACGCGCCGGGCAGGATGCGCGTCGCCGTCTGCGAGACAAGTTCCTCCGCAAACACTCTCTCGGATGCCGCCTGCGGCGAAGAGGTGGAAGTCACCACCCTCGACCTCGACATCGCGGAGCCCCTCACACTCATCATCGCGGACATCGAAGGCGGAGAATATGCCGCCCTGCTCGGCGCCCGCCGTCACATAGAGAGGGAACACCCCCGCCTTGCCGTCTCCGTCTACCACCGCAACGAGGATCTCTTCCGCATCCCTCGCCTCATCACATCCCTCTCCCCCGCCTACACCCGCTTTCACCTCCGCCACCGCGGCTCCCCTCTCTACCCCACCGAGATCACCTTTTTCGCCACCTGAACTTACTCATGCCGACGGCGATGCCCCGCCTGCAAACGAAGCGCCGCGGACGAATATACGCAAAAAGCCGCAGCGCGGACTTTCAAGTCCGCGCCGCAGCCTAAGGAGCGATCTATGAAGCAGTATGATCATTCCGTTTCCAAAAATCTGCCGATGAGCTCTTCCGCGAACAAGTGCCCGAGTTTGACCATGGAAGACGAGTCGAAATGATAGATATCCGGCGCCCCGGCAGGCTCTCCGTCATAACGCAGCCCTTCCGCAATGGTGTCGATATAAACGTGATCCGCGTCTTCCGCCGCAAGCGCGGCTTTTGCCGCATTGATGACGTCGTGGTGCGTCCAGGCGACGCAATCCGATATGCCCGCATCGATGAAGCCTATCTCCGCATCGGCGGGTTTATAGTAGGCAAGATCTTTGCGCAGATCGGCGACGAAATTGCGCTCCAACTCCTCGTACGAGTTGTAATTCAGTCCGCTCGAATCGTCCTCGCCCTGCATCCAGCATATCGCTTTGATCTCGGGATAAAGATCCATATCCTCAAGTTTAGCGCACTGATCCAGCACATAATCTACCGCATTTGTATAAAGAGCTCCTGTATTCTTGCTTGAAGGAGAACGCCAGTTCGTGGTGAGCGACGTCGCGCCGTAGGCATACTTTATGATGTAGACTCTTTTGGAAAGATCGAGCGCCGAGAGCTTTTCCGCGATGCCGATCTCGGGACCGAACTGATCGACGGAATGCCCCTGTCCGAGTTTAACGGGGACGAACTGTCCGTTGCTCGTATTTTCCGCAACGGTGCACGCATAGCTGATGTACACATCGTCATACCCTCCGGCATACTCCGCCGCCTTATCCGTCCCTACGGTGCGAGGGAGATATTGGCTCCATGTGTGCCCTTCCGCGTTGCTCTGCCCGAGCAAAACGACGACCTGGACCTCGTTGGAGTATTCGGGCTCGTTTGCGGGCGTTTCGGGAGCAGCACCTCCGCCGTCGCCGTTGCACGCGCACAGCAGCCCTGCCGCAGCGGCAAATATCATCAACGCCGCCATAAACTTAACCGTCCTTTTTGCCTTCATAAACGATCACCTCGCCGTCTTTGAGCTTTATGTCGTCAATTGCCGCGCGTTCCGCGCCGCTCCGGCAATTGTTCTCGTGGAAAGCGATCTTATACTGCCCGCCGAGATCGCGGAACACCATCGCGTGCCCGCTGTCCCTTTTCGGAAGAGCGAGCAGACCGTGCCGGTAGCAGCCGCCGAGCATACCGTGCACGGGATAGGCGGCGCCCACCGAATAGCCGTCCTCCGCCTCCGAAGACCAGCTTGACCAAAGCAATATATCCTGCCCTTCCATGTGACAGACGAACGGGCCGTCCACGATGTAGACGGGGTGAGGACATTTGTTCCACACGGGCACTTTCGCCCAGCCCGAATCGCTCGCCTTAAACATGCGCACCGCGTCGCCCACGGGCGTCGTAAGGTCGTCGCTCATCCTTATATAACACATTTCCCCGTCGCCGGTCTGCACCCACTCGTGCGAAAAGATCGCATAGGGCACGCCGTCCTCGACATAAAGGGTCGCGTCCAGAGCGAACCAGCCGTCGGGCGCGATGGGGGCGCTGTGCACGGCGAACGGTCCCGTGAGGCTGTCCGAGACGAGGATCTGCGACGTCCGCACGTGTCCGTTTGCGCTGAAAGTGCCGAAAAGATAGTATCTGCCCTTATATTCGTGCACTTCGGGCGCCCAGAAATCGTCCGTTGCCCAAAAGTCGTCGTCCGCTTCGAACACGGGCGCGGGACCGCTCCACTCTTCGAGGTCTTCGGAAACATAGACGCAAAAACCCTTTTTCAGCGGGAAACGGCTCGACGCATACATATAATACTTCTTCGTTTTTTCGTCCGCGACGATGAACGGGTCGCGGATGTTGATCTCACCGAGCCTCATTCTACTTCCTCCAAAGTGATTAGACGGGAGTCGAATTCACGGCGGACATCGGACAGATTGATCCCGACTTTCATATAGTAATCTCCGCTGTACACCTTGCCGTCGAAGCTGTTGACATAATTCGCCCAAGGGTTCAGCCCGCGCAATTTGACAAAGCGGCGCGTCCTCGGCTTTTTGAGCAGACCGACGACGAGAAGCAATGCCTTCGATTTCTGCTTGTCCACCATGTCTATCGCGAATTCTCTGCCGTCATAAGGGGAAGACAGCCTGAAAAGATCCCCGTCCAGGACCACGTCGTCGTGGAACTTCCCGTATATCTCCGTCACGGCGTTCACTTCGCCGATGTCGGCGTCGCTCATCCTGCGCGGATCCAGCTCGAAGCCGTAAGAGCCGAAGAGCGCTATCTCCGCTTTCGTGCGGTAACACGTGACGGGATCGTCATTGATATGCGAGCCCATGACGCAGGGGGGATAGGCGAAAGAGGTCCCGTATTGTATGAACAGGCGCTGGACGGGGTCGTTCTCGTCGCTGGTCCAGATCTCCGGGAAATAGAACAGAGTGCCGAGGTCGAATCTGCCGCCGCCGCTTGCACATCCCTGAAAATGGATGTCGGGGAACCGCGTTGTCAGCATGTCCGCCAGCCTGTAATATCCCAGCGTGTTGCGGTGATAAAACTCGTCCTGCCTGCCCTCTCCGAGATACGCCGAATAATAGTCCTCCAGCGTGCGGTTGTGATCCCACTTGACATAATCGATGTCATATTGCGAGAGGAGAGCTTCCAGCTGACCGTATATCTCGTCCACCACTTCGGGATCGGCAAAATCCAGCATCACCTGATGTCTGGACAGCCAAGGATCGGACGAGATGTCCACCGCGGCGTATTCAGGATGCGCCCGCAGCAGATCGGAGTCGAAATTCGCCATCTCGGGTTCTATCCAAATGCCGAATCTCATCCCGTTCTCGTGGCATGCGTCAATGATCTTTTTCAGGTCTATCTTCTTCTCGTTCACATGCCAGTCGCCGAGCGAACGGAGATCGTCGTTGCGCCTGCCGAACCAGCCGTCGTCCAGCACGAACAATTCGACCCCCATCCTCTTCCCGGAGGCTATGAGAGCGAGCACTTTTTCCGTGTCGAAATCCATATAGCAGCCTTCCCATGAGTTGAGGAGCACGGAACGGTAGGCTGCGGGAGCGTTATCTTTGATGAGATTGCGGCGGATGAGATCGTGCATCTGGTGGCTGATCCCCTCAAAGCCGCGGTTGCTGTAAACGGTCAGACCCTCCGGGAAAGTGAAACTCTCCCCGTCCGCGACCGCAAATGAGAAATGTTCGTCGTCTATGCCCATAGTGAGCCTGGTCACTCCCACCTTGCTCACGTTGGCTTCGCATTTGAAAGAACCGGAGTAGAGGAAAGAGGCGGCGTACACTTCGCCGAAAGTTTCGGTCGCGTCCCTGTCCGCCAGCATGACGAAAGGATTGTGTTCGTGCGAACTTCTGCCCGCCGAAGCCGAAATGACCTTCCTGCCCTCCGAAAGGGCTTCCCTTCTGAACTGCCGCTCGAACATCCATTCCCCGGGGAAATGCACGATGTCGAGATCCGCGCGAGAGAGATCCTGCACGACGCTCATCGCCCTTTCGAGCCGAAGCGGCTTGCCCGTTTTGTTGATGAATTCGGTGTTGCGGATGACCGCGTTATACTCCGGCAAAACGGAGAGCGACAGCACCGCCTTTATGTCCTTGACGTGTTCGCGCAGCACGATCTCGAGGGTCTCCGCCTCTCCCGCGTCGTCACGCACATAAGGGAGCCCCGAAAGCTTCGGTTTCCCTCTGTAAATGCGGTGGGAAACATAGCGCATGTCGAGCTTGTTGTTGCGCGCGCCCCTGATCTCCATGGCGGACGGGCGCACATCCGCCCCGCCCGCGGAAGGGAAAAGCATCGGAGACGCGTTGAAATAAAGCCCCTCGTACTCTTTCTCCCGTCCGTCCGTATGGCAGTAATAGTGCGAGAACCAATCCTCCCCGCCTATCCTGCCCATTTGTTCCGGGTCGATATCCTCTATATACGCACCGAAATAGGGGTTGAGCAGGATGCCGCTCGGGTGGATCTGCACATAATAGGAAAACTTTCCGTTGGTGAGATGGAACAATCCTCTTTCGGCGAAAAACGATATTGCCATATGATCTTCTTTATCCGTCCCGGCACTCTGTTCACCGGGGAGGGATACCCCTCCCCGGTGAACGCGTTTCCGGTGTAACTGCCGATCGCCTTACGCGATCACGATGTTGCTGATGGTGCAGTCGAGGTCACGGCACAGGAAACTCACGGAAGCCCTGTCGGAATAACCGTCATGCCATCCCCACGTGCCTTCAAACAGAATGTTGCCGTCCGCATCTTCCACTTTGATGGAGTTGTCCTGACCTTCTTCATTCATAAGACGGGTTACGGTAATGTGATAGGTCTCGCCCTCTTCAAGTCGCGCGTCACTGCCATCGACCTGATAATTGTGAGGAACACCGATGCCGGCATTGAGATCGCCGTTGGAATTCCAACCCGTCCAACCTGCCTGATACTGACCTATGACAAGAGATCTTGCCTCCGCATAAGTGCCGTCATATCTGTTCATTGTGACCGCAAGCGCAGGAAGCGCATCCCTCGTCCCGACTGCGTCGATGGTCAGATCGAAGGAAACGGAGCCTTCTTTGCCCGCAGGAAGCATCGCTTTCGCACCGATACTCTTTGCCGCATGATCCTTGGCATTGAGCGGGCAGGTGCCGTCGCTTGCGCCCGTGAACTTGATGGTGCCGTCGTCGCCGATGATCACCTTGTCGGAAGAAGCGTAATAGTCGGAATCGTCCGCAGTCGCGAGATACTCCTCAACGCTCTCCTGGCCGTAGGTCACTGCCATAGCGCCGAATTCCGCGGTGCAGCTGCCGAGATTGAGCACGGGAAGGGTGTCCACATCGGTGAAACCGTCGATGCCGTTTTCGTAGTAATACAGTTCGCCGTTTATGAACGCGTAGAACTCATTGCCCGCGCGCACGGAGGTGAGCTCGACATCCGCGAAATCGATCGAACCGAGGTCGTGCTGGTTCCACACCTGCGAACGGTCGGTGATCGTGCCCCACTCTACATTGCCTGTCGCGTCAACGATCATGGTGACGGTCTTGCGCGCATTGAAATCGGGACCGGGCGACAGCATGAGCCCGTAATACTTCTCACCGTTGTAATGCGAAATGCCGACTCTGGACCATGTGTCGGAGCCGGAAGGCGCGGTCACCTTGACGGTCGCGCTCGCCACGTAATATTGCGAGGCTTCGCCGTTGAACACCGCAAAGGAGTTCTGGCTGCCGCTCAGCACCGCATCGTCCTGATAAAGCCCGCTCATATCGAACTTGTCCGCATTGACTGCCGCATTGATGACGGTGTCTTTGACCGTGACGGTGATGCTGTCGGACGCATTGCCAGAAGTCGCCGTGATGGTGGCTTCGCCGCCCTTCACGCCCGTGACCAGCCCGTTTTCGGAAACCGTCGCCACTTCATCGTCGGAAGACGTCCAGGTGATCGCGGCGTCTGCGGGCGCTTTCGTCACCGTAAGCTGCACGGTGCGCGTCACATAGATCTCCGCGGTCTCGCTGCCGTCGATCGCGACCGTGACGGGTTTGACCGTGATCTCCACGCTGTCCTTCGTCTCGTCGCCGACCTTGACGCTTATGGTCGCCTTGCCTGCCTTCACGCCCGTGACCAACCCGCTCTCGGACACCGTCGCCACTTCGGCGTCGGAAGTCGCCCACGTCACTTCGACGGACTCGGGAGACTTTGCCGCCGCAAGCTGCAGCGTCCTCCCTTCATAGACTTCGGTGACGCTCTTATCCGCGATGGAGACGGTCACTTCCCCGCCGCCGTCATTGCCGTTGTCGTTGCACGCCGCAAACAGACAGGCGGACAGCACTGCGACAAGGATAAACAGCGCCACTAGTGCTTTTTTCCTCATAATCTTTCCTCCTCTGGACTTTTATTTCACAGACCGGATCTGATCTGCAAGTTCGTGACCTGACCTGACGCATACTCGCCCGCTATCCACAGAGTGTAGGCGCCGGTATATTTGCTGGTCATCTCCGCCCACTGATTGTTCAGCTTGTCGAACACGACCTCTTCTCCGTCGATGAACATACGGAATGTCGCGACATTGTCGACGATCGTCCTCGTGACCTTGATGTGATGAGTCGCGGAAGGATCAGCCACAGCTTTCGTGCTTTCCAGCCAGTAGTAAGGCGCCGCGGGATCTTCAAAGGCGCGCTGATAGTTCCAGCTGTACATGCCCGCTATGCCCTGCGCTCCCTGCTGATTTGCGGAAGTGCCGAAAATGAAGGTCTCGACGTTATCCGCGGACTCATAACGGGAGAGGTTGAGGGAGATGCCGGTGAATGCGGAGGTGTGTCCCGCATTGCAGGCAAGACCGCTGATGTCGAACTCCACCTCGAAGTCCCCCACGAGCATTGCGGTGTCGCCGATGCTCTTTGCCTTGTTGTCCTTGGACTGCACGCTGCTCGTCTTGAACGTGTAAGAGCCGTCCTCGCCGATCTCGACGATCTCGCTGTTGGACGCATACAGCAGCTGGGAGAACGTGGGGCTCGCGAGCATGGCGTCGAGCTCTTCGTCATCCGTCACGACGGAGTAGCCCGTCACTTCCGCACAGACGTCCACCGCCACGAATATCGGCATGGTCGCGATGCCGTCATACACAGTGCTGCTGTCCATATACATGAGGGTGTCGTTGACGAGATAGTAGTAGTCGTTGTTGTCTCTGAGCAGACCGAATTTCACTTTGCCGGACTGCCAATCCACATTGTTGAGCCCGTTTTCGCCCCAAATCTGCGAGCGGGTCGTGATCGCGGGCCAGGTCTCGTTGGGAAGGTCCTTAACGATAAACTTGTTGTAGTCGTTGCCCTGCCCTTCCACTCTCGGGGAGAACAGTCCGTAACGGGTGGAAGTTTCGCTGAGACCGCTGCCGATCCCGACGCCCTGCCATGCCCATGCGGTGACCTGTTCCGTGATCTCGAAATAGCCTTCGACATAATAGCGGGTGGCGCTGACATCCGAGAGATAAAGGGAGTGATAGCCCGCTTGGCTCGCGTCGATGTCGAGGGTCACGTGCGCGTTTTCGTCGTCCCTCTGAGCGGAAATGTCCCAATACGGCGAGCCGAGGTCGCCGCGGAAGAAACCTTTCTTGACGTCGAACACCACGGTGTCCTTGACCGCTCCGTCCATTGCCGACGCCGCGGTAACGGTGACGGTGCCCTCCGAATTGAAGGTCACCAGACCCGTCTCGTCCACGGACGCGACTTCATCGTTGTCGGACGACCATTCCACAAGGGCGTACGCGTCCTCGGGAGTCACGGACGCAGTGAGTTGCAGGGTCTGCCCCACCCACTGCAATTCGTCCGCCGCCGATATCGTCACCGCAGTCGGCGCCGCCGCCTGTTCGACGGTGATCTTCATCGTCGCCTGACAGCGGGGTTCGATGACAAGAGACGCCGTGATGGTGGCTTCGCCTGCGGAGACGCCCGTGACGAGCCCTCTGTCATCGACCGTGGCGACTGCCGTGTTGTCGGAAGCATACGTCACGTCTTTGCTGGTCGTCCCCGTGACCGAAGAGCGCAGCTGCACCGTTGAGCCCGCTTTGATCGTAGTGCTGCCGATCGCCGTAAGTCTGATGGCATACGGTCCGTCATAGCCGGTGTCCGGCGTTTCCTGCGTCGTCTCTTCCTTGTTGCACGCGGCAAACAGGAGACAGAAACACAGCAGGACCGCCACCGCGACGATCGCAATTGATTTCCTTTTGTTGCCCATGGTTTTTCCTCCTTGTCTTTTATCGGATCGCAAGTCCGCTTTCAACGTCGAAAATGTGCATTTTCCCGACGTCTATCACCATCTCTTTTTCTTCGCCGGCGGTTATCCCCGTCTGCGGAGTCTTCATTTGGAGATCGATGCCGAAAAGATCGAAATGCAGGATGTTTTCGCTTCCGAGCAGTTCCGCGAGAGTCACCTTGCCCGCGATCACGGGCGATACATCGCGGTCTTCGGGGACGCTGTCCGCAAGATAGACGTGCTCGGGACGGATGCCGATCTTGATCTTTCCGCCCTCCGCGATGCTCCTGTAATGCTCCTCGGTCTTTTCGAGCTCCGAAACGAGTTCCGCCTTCTTTCTCTCCTTCTCCGCAAGCACATCGGCTTTTTTCCTGAACAGTCCCGCAAACTTGGCGAGCCGCGCGGTGATGTCGGCGAAGATGCGTTTCTTGGGCAGGTCTGCGGGCTTCTTCTCTTCCTTTCTGTACATCTGAGCCGCCCGCATTTTTGCGATCGTCTCGTCGGATATCTCGTCCGCGTGTTCGATCCCGTGCCTTATCTGCTCCGCCATGCGTTCGGCGAATGCCCTGTATTTTTCCTCAAATCCGTCCGCGGGCTTTATCTTTACGCCGTTTTCCAGCACTATCTCGCCGTCGCGGTATTCCGCGTCTATGATGTTCATCGCGGGGCTGCCGATGAAAGTCGCCACAAAAAGATTGCTCGGCGAGTCGTACACTTCCATCGCTTTGCCGACCTGCTGGATGAACCCTTTGTTCATCACGACGATGACGTTCGCCATCGTCATCGCCTCCGTCTGATCGTGCGTGACATAGATGGTCGTCGCGCCGACCTCCCTGTGTATGCGGATGATCTCTGAACGCATCTGCACCCTGAGCTTGGCGTCCAGGTTGGAAAGGGGCTCGTCCATCAGGAATATGTCCGTGTCCCTTACGATCGCGCGCCCGAGAGCCACCCTCTGCATCTGTCCGCCGGAAAGCTCCTTGGGCTTTCTGTCCAAAAGCTCTCCCAGATCCAGGATGTCCGCCGCCTTATATACTCTCTGCCTGATCTCGTCTTTCGGCAGCTTCCTGATCTTCAGCCCGAACGCGATGTTGTCGTACACCGTCATCTGCGGATAGAGCGCGTAGCTCTGGAACACCATCGCGATGTTGCGGTCCTTGCTTTGCAGAAAGTTGCTGTATGTCTTGTTGATGTAGAGCGAGCCGCTCGAGATGTCTTCGAGCCCCGCGATCATCCTCAGCGTAGTGCTCTTCCCGCAGCCGGAAGGCCCGACAAGCGCCACGAAATCGTGCTTGTTCACTTTGAGGTCGAAATCATAGACCGCATGAACGCCGTTGGGATAAACTTTGTTCACCTTCTGCAACTCGACAAAAGAGGTCAGACTCTCGTCGACAAGTCTGTTCCGGTTCTCTTTGAGAAACTTTCTCGCTTCTTTTTTTGACATCATCTTCTCTTCCATCCGCTTTCACCTCACCTCTTTATCCCCGTGTTCGCAACGCCCTCGATGATCTTGCTCTGCGCGATAAGATAGACGATGAAGATCGGGATCATCGCTATGACCGCACTCGCGAGCGCCAGAGTCATGGACTCGTATGCTTCGCTCTGGTCGGAGATCACTTTGAGCCCGTATGCCAGAGTCCAGGTGCTGCGCGGCGCGCCGCCGATGATGAGCTGCGCCCACTGCACGTCGTTCCATGCGCCCATAAACCCGAACAAACCCTGCACGAACAGCGCCGATTTGCCGAGCGGCAGCACGATCTTGAAAAATATCTTCATGTTGCTCGCCCCGTCTATGCGGGCGTTTTCCACAAGATCCTTGGGTATCCCGACAAAGAACTGTCTGATCAGGAACACCCCGTACACCCCGCCCAGCGAAGGCAGGATCAGTCCCGCAAGCGATTTATAGGCGTTCAGCAAATTCATATTGATGAGCTGCGGCGTTGTGGATACTATCCCCGGGATGGTCATGGTGCAGATCAGGAAATAGAAGATCTTGTTCGCGTACTTGAAATCCAAAAACACGAACGCGTATGCCGCAAGCGCTGCGATCACCAGATAAAGCAGCGTCCCGCCCAGCGCCACGATGAGCGAATTGAAGAGCCAGTTCCAGATGGGATACCATTCGTTGGGCGTGGTGCTGTTGAATTCCGCCTTGGAAAACAGCTCTTTATAGCCGTCGAATGTGAATGCGTCCCAGTCGGAAGGGAAAAATTTCTCCGGATTGGCAAGCACATCGTTGCTCGTGCGGAAAGATCCCGCCACGCCCCAGACAAGAGGTATGATCATGAGAACGGAGACCGCGACAAGGATGAAGAAGGAAAGCGCCTTACTGACTTTCTTTCCACTGTCTAAACCCTTCAGCATGTTTTCTACCTCCTTTTCTGTCTTTGGATACTATCAGCTGCACGATCGCGATGCAGATGATGATTATGCCGAGGCATATGCCCATCGCCGCCGCGTAGCCGAACGCCCGCGGATTGGACCCCGCAAGCAGATCCTGGATGCGGTAGACGGCGGATTTCATCGAGTCGAGATCGGGATTGTTGCTCCCGAGGATGAAGATCTGACCGTAGATGTTCATATAGCCGATGATGGTGGTGAACAGGGTCAGGAACAGCTGCGGCTTTATGCCCGGCAAAGTCACGTGCAGGAACTTCTGCCATGCGTTACATCCGTCGATCTTCGCCGCCTCGTAAAGGGTCTTGTCCACGTTTTCGAGACCCGCCGACATGATGATGAAATTGCCGCCTATCCCGCACCAGATGCACAGGAACGCGATCATGAACCAGCACGCCGTGACGCTGCCGAACCAATCGATCGAAAGTCCGAAAACGTTGTTTATCCATCCGTAATGCGAGTCAAACATACGCATCAGGATAAGACCGGTGGCTGTCAGCGGGAATATCCCCGGGATGTAGATCATCGCGCGGAACAGCTTGTAGCCCGGCGGTTTGACGTTGATGAGCAGGGCGAGCGCGAGCGGGATGAGCATCGACAGGGGAACTATGCAGGCGCAGAACTCCACCGTAGTCCCCACTGCCGACCAGAAATCTCTCGCAATGGAATTGTCCCCGAACAGCACCGTGAAATTCTCCATCGTCCCGACCTCTTCGGGCATGAAAGAGCGCGGCGTGAATTCGGAAAACGCCATCACTATGCCGAAGATGAGCGGGAAGACGAAGAACATGGCAAAACTGACCGCGTACGGCCCGAGGAAAGTCCCCACCGAAAGGGACTTCCTCGCCAGGCTCTTTCTCATTTCACGCGTTTCGGCGTATTGTCTGATCTCTACCGATCTGCTCACGTTTCGTCCTCCCCGGGATCGTCAGCTGTACAATCGGATATAATCGACGCAGCTGCTGTATTGCTCGTCCAAAATGGACTTGATGCTCTTATTCCTGTAAGAATTGGCGATGGACTGCTGTGCCGCCGTCTTGAAATACGTGTCCACATAGGAATAGTATTTTGTGGGCGGGACTACGACGTAATCGTCCGGGGTGCCCCAATACTTGACATAGGCTTCATAAGCCGGATCGGAAAGGTAGTCGGAGGACTGTGCGACGGAAAGCACCGCGGGAAGATGCCCGCGCTTCGCCCATTCGATGCCGGAATAGTTGGACATATAATCCATAAACACGGTCGCCGCCGCCGCTTTCGTGTAGCTCGTGACAGTGCTCATAAGAGTGATCGCGTGTCCCTCGCCCTTGATGAGAGAAGCGTATTCGGCGTCGGAGTCTTTCGCAAACATTCCGGAAAGGGACCTGGTGGCGATGTTGGCGGAACCGCCGTCGGCGCCGAGCATCTGATCGAAGGTCTGGACTTCTCTCTGCCACGCCCACGGACCCTGAAGTTTGAAGATGCACTTGCCGCTGTTGAAGGGAGCGTCGCCGACATCATAGGAAGAGCCGTAATCCAGGCTGAGCGCATGGCTGTTGGTGGAAGAACCGCTGGGGAAGATCCAGTCGCGCAGCACTTGCAGACCGTCCGCGGTCTTCTGAGTGTTCCATGCGGGCATACCCTCGCCGTCCACGATGGAGCCGCCGTTCTGCACGGACGCGGTGTAGTCCACGAATTCGTGCACCCACATGTCGCCGTAAGAGATCGGGAATGCGGTGTACGGTTCGGCAGAGGACGCGAGTCTCCATTCCGTCGCGCTGTACCCCTCGGAATTCTCTCCCCTGATCCAAAGTTTATTGTTCGCCGCAAGTTCAGCCGCCTTATCCGCGACCTCGCACAGCTCCGTATAATTGGTGGGGATCTCGAGCCCGTTCTTTTCCAGGATATCCGTCCTTATGCAGATGATCGCGGAGTGCACGTCGACGGGCACGCCGTATGCGACGCCGTCAATGGTCACGGAGTCGAGGAGAGAGCCTACGAAATCGCTCTTGTCAAAAGAAGCGCCGCTCTTTTCGAAGAAGAAATCGACCTGCTGCAGCCACCCTCTTTCGTTATATTCGGTCACGCGGGAACCGTGGTTGAACAGGATGTCCGGAGCATTCTCTCTGTCGAACTGCATAGTGTTGCTGAGCAGAGTTTCGAGGTCGTAGCGGGAGTAATGTTCGACGGTAACGTTGATCATCCCGTCGTACATGCGGTTGAATTCCGCAACGATCTGATCCTGCGTGTTGGCGTCGTCGCCCGTCGTGACGCTCCACATTTTGAGTTCGATGTTGTCATACACCACATTGCCGTTCTCGTCCCAGACTATGTCGCCGTCTCCTTCGAGCACGGGAGGGCCGTTTTCATCGCCGTTGCAGCCCGCGAAAGAAAATGCGGTCACGGCGATTATCAGCAATATGAAAATCCATTTCTTTTTTCTCATGATCTTCCTCCTGATTTAAAATTTCACTATGGTCGGCCCGATCTTTTCCTCGCGGACGGAAGCTTTCCTACCCTCCACATAAGGCATACCGTTCTCGTCCCACAGCAATTTGTCCATGAAAACTATCCTCTCGCCCGGTCTTTCGCCGTAAACGTCGTAGCCGTGATAGAACAGCCACCACTCTCCCGCAAAATCCTGCACGACGGTGTTGTGCCCGACTCCGACAACGGTATCGCTCGGAGACACGACCTCTTCGCCGTACGGTGCCTCGTCGAGGGGGATGCCGTCATGCGTCGTGAACTTGTCAAGAAAAGCGTCCGCGACTCCCACGCGCACTTTATAGGTGGAATCGGTGGAACCAAGGCAGGTGCCCTGCGAGCCGAAGTAGTAGAGCTTTCCGTTGTGGCGGATGATATAGCTGCCTTCGTAGTTGATGTCCACGTTCATCCCGTTCCCGCCCGTGTTGTCGTCGATCAGCCAATATATGTGGTCTTTCACCTGATCGCCGTAAAACAGCTCGGTGCCGTCATCGGTGAGCAGCGTCGCCGCTATGCCGTAAAAACTGCCCCACACCATATAGAGTTGGTCGCCGTCATAGAATGGGAAGGGATCGATGCCGTTCACGACGCCGGTCATCTCCTGATCGAGGAGCTTGCCGTAATGAGTCCACGGTCCGTACGGGGTGGGAGAGGTCGCCACGCCGATGCCCGGGTTGGAGTCTCCCCAAAGAGAGAGAGAATAGTAGTAGTTGTAAGTGTCGCCCACTTTGATGATGGCGGGCGCCCACACTCCCGCGTCGGGATCGTGCCAATCGAGAGCGTTCGGATGCCCGTCGAAGACGCTTCCCACCCATGTCCAATCGACAAGGTTTTTGCTTCTGAAGATGGGACCTCTGTCATACTGCATGCCCTTTTCGCCCATCTCGCAATAGGTGTTTGTGCAGTACATATAGAAATATCCGCTTTCGTCGTCGCGATACACGTCGGGATCGGCAACGGTGACCTGATATTCGGATCCGTCCTGCTTATAAAACCGCAGCGGATTCGAATAGGTCTCGTTGGTGTATTCTCTCTCCTCGGACGGCGTCGTATCGGCGTCCTGCCCGCCCGACGGATCGGGATCGTTGCATCCGAACGCGCACGCCGCGGTCATTACCGCCATGACCGCCGCCGCAATGATCGTCAGGAACCTCTTCATCTTCCACCTCCTGTACTTCCGCGGGAGCAAACTCCGCCGTTCATGCCGCGTTTTCTATGCTGTCGATGTACGGTCCCGGCAATTCCGTGCCGTTGCTTGCTTTGTTGCCCTCGACATAGGGCATGCCCGTCTCTTCATCCCACAGCAATTTGTCCATATAAAGCACCCTGGGCTCCGCTGCCGCCCGGGTGTCGTAACCGTGATAAAGCATCCAGTAGGCGCCCGCATCGTCCGTGATCACGGCGCAATGCCCCGTGCCCATCGCCCCGCTGAGCGAAGGCGCGACCACTACATCGCCGCGGTTGGGCCCGAACATATCTCTGCCCTGCGAATCGAGATAAGGACCGGTGAGGGACTCGGAACGCGCCACAACGACGTGATAGGTGGACTGCTTCCCGCTGAGACACGTGCCGGTGGACAGGAAGAGATAATACCGGCCGTCTTTTTTGAGAATGATGCTCGCCTCGTAATTGTCGTTGTTGAAGATCTCGAACCCGGCGAGAGCGACCTTGTGCTCCCTCTGATATTCCAGCCCGCCCATGAGACCGAGCCCGTCATCCGTAAGCTCCACGAGAGTGATCAGCCCGCCGAAGGATCCGAAAACCATATACAATCTGTCGTCGTCATAGAAAACGTGCGGGTCGATGGAATTGGTGACCCCGATCTCCTCGCTGTTGAAAAGTTTTCCGTAATGGGTCCACGGACCGTACGGCGTGGGAGCCGTGGCGACGCCGATGCCCGGGTTCTCGTCACCGCCCGTGGAAAGCGAATAATAGAAATTCCATGTGTCGCCGACTTTGCACACGGTGGGCGCCCACACGCCGGCGCCGGAAGTCCCCCATGAAGGCACATAGTTCTCGAAAACGTCGCCCACATACTCCCAGCTCTGCATATCCCGAGACTTCCAGATCGGTCCGCGTTTGAAAGCGAGCTCGGGGGTGTAGACGTCTGTCTGCGTGCAGTACATATAAAACATGCCGTCATCATCGCGCACGATGTAAGGATCGGCCTGATAAGTGCTCTTGCGCTCTCCGTCCACAACGGGAAAGATGGGGTTAGTATAAAAATTGTTCTGCGAAACGACGGGCTCTTCGAGAGTTTCATCCACGGTGCCGTTCCCTTTCCCGTCTCCGTTGCATCCAGCAAATACGGCTAAAACCGCCGTGAGCAACATGACCGACAACAACAAAAACGTGATCTTTTTCATATTTTCCCCCTTCTCTTTTTTTCATAATCGTACCAACAAAAAATAACACATTCAATACAATATCGGGCATTTTGTTATCTTTTTTTACATTGCAACATAAAAAAGAATAACAAAGTTTACCCGAATTGACAACTTTATTTTTTGATGTTATCTTAGAAATATGAATAATATAAATCAGAATTCTATCGATATACCTCCCCGCCTGAAAGACGCGGGCGACATGTATCTATCGTTGAAGAACTGGTATTCGGAGGTGTTCCGCTCCGATTTTTTTATGAAATTCCACACCCATCCGCAATATGAGATCATGTATTGCGAGAACGGGCAGTTCGATTTCATCTACAAAGCCGATCCCTCTTCGGAAAACACCGAGACCGTGACGGTGGGCAACAATTGTTTCATCCTGGTCAACAACGGCTACTATCACCGCGTCGCGAACGTGTATGACGCGACCAAGATCCTCAACCTCGAATTCCTGCCCGTGCGCCACCGCATCCCGGACGACTCCGAAACGGCGCGCATAATAAGAAGATTCATGGTCCCGGTCAAGGATCTGTGCACCGTCTCGCCGCAGCTGCAGAAGATCCTGCAGGCGGATCAGGATTTCTATATATTTGTGGACAACAGCAATGTGCACGGCATAATAAGGGAAATTTTGAGGACCACGGAAGAGGAAAACGCCGCCGAGCGCGCCATGAACCTCGCGCTTTTGTCAAACAAACTTCTCCTCGACATCGCGCACTGCTCTTCTCCGATCGGCTACAAAAAGACAGGCATAATCTATGTCGATTCCGCCATGGCTTACATCAACTCCAACTTCCTGAAAAAGATATCCGTAAAAGAGATCGCGCGCGAAGTCGGCGTATCGGACGTTTATCTGCAGAAAATGTTCAAAGAACAGTACGGAAAGACGATCCACCGCATAATAACGGAAAAAAGGCTGGTGCAGGCGAAATATATGCTGTCCCAAAGCGACGCGGACATGGTGACCATCGCGTCGGGGTGCGGGTTCGGGAGCTACGAACATATGGCATATGCGTTCAAACGCCTGGAGAATTGCTCACCTTCCGCATACAGACAGAAAAAATCGTCGGATACGATCCGCTTCTTCTCGCACCAGGGCGAGATCGAGCTGCATACAAGAAAGCCTAAAAAGAAAGCCGCCCCCCCCCCCCGAATAACTAACGTTAAAGCACCGTCCGCTTAACGGACTGTCCGCAAGCTACGGCGGCGGGGTGCGGCTCTTTGTTCCGTATATCGTCCGCGGGTCTCCGGCGCCGTTCTTTCTCCGCACGGGATGCGGCGGAGCCTGCGGACATCGTTCTTTCACGGGTGAAAGGGGGGTTATTCCTCTGTGCAGAATTCCTCCACGGACATTTTGCCCAAAGACACCAGCAGGAATCTTTCGCAGTACTTCTGCACGGTGCTCACCGCAAGGCTGACCATGAACGCGAACGATACGCCGGAAAGAAGGCTGTCCCGATAGCTTTCCGTCATCCTGAAATAGACACTGCCTCTCTCGTACAAATAGTCGAAGCATCCCTCTCTCAACGAATAATTCGCAAAACCCGTAACGAGCGCGCCCTCACGCCTGCGCGACTCACGGAAAGCAAAAGGCAGCGGAGAGATCAGCCTTATGCACTCTCTTTCGGCATCCGCCGTGACCTCGATCTCAACGGGAAATTCATCTCCCGCGAAAGAGAGGGAGACGCTCATTTCCTCTTCGTCCTTGCGGTAGACCAGGTCATCTGCATCGAGGGCTCCGCACAGCGTGTCGAACATCTTCCGAGCCTGTTTCGTCTTGTCATCTGCCATTCCGCACCTCCTCAGGACCTCATAAACGCGACGATCTCTTCGTCGCTCATATTTTCCGCGATCACTTTGCAGAATTTATCGTTGTAAGCGTCAACGGTCTGACAAGCGGTAAAGATGAGATGGGAGAAAAGTTCCTTCCCTATGAGGCTGCCGCGGAAGGTGTTGGTCATCCTGAACAGCAGCATCCCGTTCATACAGTTGAAATCGAAAGATCCCGCAACGGTGATGACATTTGCCGCGGAAGCGGCGACGGCGACCGCCGTGCGCTTGTCTTCCGGCACTTCGAAGGGAAGAACGGAATAAAGAGAAATGATCTCCTTTTCCGCATTGACGGAGATCGTGAGAGGGATGGGCAGATCGTTGCCCACGGCGCCGCATTCCACCTTCATATTCTCGTCATCCTTCTGTGCGACCCACTTGAGCTCGTCGAGTTTGGCGCACAGCGCGTCATAGACCGCCCGCGCGTTTGCATCGCTCATAATATCCTCCTTTGCGGGTCCGAGGGCGATACCCCGTCCCGCTCATAACCTTTTCAGAATCCTATGCGGCGGCGCTTGGGCATGTCGAAGGAAAAGTCCTTTTCGCCGCTCGCGCGCTCGAAATCCGCCTTGGTAACGACGACTTCCCTGCTCCCCGCAAGCTGACAGCGCATCGCGGCTTTCGCCCATGTGCGCTCGAAAAGATTGCGGACGAAGCGGGCGTTGCTGAACTCCTTGGAGCCGAGCGTCTCGTCCGAGAGCCCGGCGAAATAGTCTTTTGCCGCATCGAAAAGCGCCTCGTCACACTTGAAGCGCCCCTGCGCCATGAGGCGGAAGATCTCCGCCAGCTGTTCACGCGTGAAATTGGGGAATTCGATGCAATACGGCATGCGGCTCCTGAGCCCGGCATTGCCCTGCATGAGTTTCTCCATATCGTCGGTGTAACCCGCCATTATGACGACCAGATCGCCGCGGTGGTTCTCCATTTCGGCGACGAGGGTGTCCAGCGCCTCCCTGCCGTAATCGCGCTCGTTGTCATCGCCGCGGAAGAGGGAGTACGCCTCGTCGATGAACAGCACGGAACCGTACGCGTCACGGCAGATGCTCGCGGTCTTGGGCGCCGTCTCGCCGACATATCTGCCGCAAAGGTCCCTGCCCGAACATTCGTGCAGGTCGCCTATGCGGAGCACCCCCTGCTCTTTGAGCACCCTTCCCACTATGCGCGCCACCGTGGTCTTGCCCGTGCCCGGGTTGCCAACAAATCGCATGTTTATGCACGGCCTTTCCGCCTCGCCGTCCTGCATGGAAAAGTTGATCTGCGCGACGATCTCCTCGATCTGCCGCCTTATGCCGTCCGCACCGACCAGCGCGTCCAGCTCCCGCATCCCGCGCAGCTTGCCGCCGGCGCCCGTATCGGCGCAGATCACTTTCGCGTCGGCGGGAGAGATGACCGTCGAGGTCTGCCCCTTCTCGGCGTTGCGGAGCAGTTTCGCGTAAATGAGTTCAGCCACCACCTTATGGACGGTGTTGAGCCCGTAGAACTTGCCGTCGCGCTTTTCCTCGGCGATGCGCTCGTGGAAATGTTTCCATCCGCCGCTCGCCATCGAAAAGCCGTATTCGTCCAGCTCCTGCTTGGCGCAGAGGGTGATCTCATCCCTGCCGAGGGGCGGGAAAGTCACCGTACGCACGGTCAGAAGGTCGCTGAGAGAATAGGCGAGAGATGCAAGGATGTCCTTGTCCACAAAGGGCACACGGAAGACCACGAGGTTGTCGGACAGACTCTTTTCGACACGGCGGAGGAATTTCTTGAACGCCTCCGAATTGACATTGTCCATCCACTCGCTGATGTCGATGCATACGACCTTCGGCTTGCTGCTGCCGAAGCCGCCGCTGAGCGCTCCCGACGCTTCCGCAAACGCCTCGGACGGATCCTTGTACAGCGCCCCGGACGGGACTTTGACCTCGTGCACGTTATGCTCCTGCATGCTGCGCACCCCCGTCACCGCAATGAGGGACGCGAGCAGCTGCAGATAGGTGCTCAGCCCGTCGCCGTCGCCGATGGAGAAGAGATAGCTCCTCCCCGCAAAGACCTCGGGCAGTTTGCCCGCCGAAAGCAGCGGCGCGACTTTTACGATCTCGTTCGCAAGCTCCTTGAACTCCTTTGCGCCCACCAGCTTTGAGATGCGCGACATCACCACGTGCACGGCAGCCTCCGCGGCGGTGTAAGTCTCCTCCTCGTCCGGCTCATCGCTCTTCTCTTTCGATCGGGCAGCTCTTTCTGCGTCTTCCTTTTCCTCGAAAAAGTCGGCTGCCTCGTCGGGGAATATGGAGTCGTCGAGCTCGACCGGCACGCCTGCGGCGAACTTCGTCACCACGTCGGACTTTTCCACGCCGTAGCGAATGCGCAGCAACTCCTCCACCTTCCGCTCGACCTCCTCTTTGGGGACGCTCGCGTCCAGCGAAAAACTGAGCTCCGTGAAAGAAGAGCTCTGTTTTTCGAATCCGTTCAGTTTTGTGAGAACGTCCGTCAAAACGGCGATGGGCAGTTCGTCGTCGCCGCGGCGGGAAAGCACCCATTCGCCCGACAGTTCAACTACATAGTATCTCCTCATAATTTCTCCCTTGCGTTCCGTCCCGAAAGCGGACGGTCATGCCCGGGGAATGCGGGACCCGCCCTCCCCGACAACACGGATTTTAACATAAAATGTTTTGAATAACAATAAGGACGGAAAAATTTTTCGCGCTCGCTCCCGCCCGCGCCCGACGGAGCGGGCGCTCATTTGCCAAAAGACGAACATCAACATGCAAAAACGGCGGTTCAACCGCCGTTTTGTCACATTTGACAGGATACTTAATTAATCACCGACGGCGTCGAAAATGTCGTCCCAGTCGTCGTCATCGTCATAGCGGTCGCCGGTCAGCGTGCCGTCCGAGAAAACATAGTCGTAGTGACCGTCGCGGATGTAGATGCGGAATGCGACGGGCTCGCCGTCCAGCGTGCCGCTGACCGCGATGACCCGCTCTCCGTCTTCCGTCTCATCCTCGAAGACGAGGACTTCTTTGACACCGCCGCGCTCTATGGTCATATTGAGCTCGGTCTCGTTCTCTTCCTTCTCGTACTCCACGGTCATGCGCTCGATCACGCTGCCCTTTTCGACCACAGTGTAGACATATTCGACTTCCGTCTCCTGCTCGCCGTCTTCCGCTTCGGACTCGGACTCCTGTCTGACTTCGATATAAGAATCTCTGCCCTCTCCCGTATAGGCGCGGAAGAAGAGCTCGCTCTCGGACTCGGACTCGCCGTCCTCATTCTCCGTCTCCTTCTGATAGTTGCCGGTGACTTCATAGGACGCGTTTTCGGTGACGAGAATGCCTTTGATGGAGTAGTTCTCCTCCGTCTCCTCTCCGTCCGTTTCACCGCCGATGAAGATCTTGTCGTAATAGAGGACATACCCCGATGTGCCCCCCGTAAGATCGGTGCTGTGCACGCGCATCCCGTGCGAATAACCGTATGCGGGCTCGAGAGGCTCGACGTCGACGCCGCCGTCGGAAAGCAGACTTTCCACAAGGGAGAGATATTTGTTGAGGGTCGCGACCTGCTCTTCTTCGGTCTGCGAGGCGAGCTTCGCGATGTCCGCCGCAAGCGCGGAACGCTCTCCCCCCTCCGCCGCCGAAGACGCTTGTCCGTCCCCCGCGGAAGCGAGGATGGAGCCCACCGACGCCGCGCCGTATGCGTAAAACACGTCCGCGTTCGTGATGACGTCGATAAGATCGCTGCCACCGGGCGTCACCGGCGTCCCGCCCTTCCTCAGCCCGAGAGGAAGAAAGATCCCGAGGAACAGCGCGGCGACAAGGAAGAGCGCGATGAGCGCGATCAGCACCTTCTTTTTATCCGTAAGGGCGTGTTCGCCCCCTTCGGCATAGGAAAGGCGGCTCTCTTTCACCGCCGAGAGCCCGAGATCGCGTTTGACCTTTTCCTTCACCCTGTCGTCGGGGAGGATGTCGGAGCGATGTTCTGCCAGCATTTTTTTGACATCCTTTTTCATATACCGTCCTCCTCGTCGAGTTTTGTTCTCAGCTTTTTCAGCGCTTCGTTGTTTTTCCACGTCACGGTGGAGAGGGGGATGCCCAGCATCTCGGCGACTTCGCGCCGCTTGTAGCCCGCCACCTGACACAGCATGACGATCTCGTACTCCTCTTCCGAAAGCACGTTACCCGCCAGGTCGAAGATGAACGGAAGCTCCGTCTCGCGTGTGCCGAGGGAGTGCGGATCTTCGTTGAAATCGGTCGCCACCTCGCGCGCGCGCTTTTTCAGCATATTGAGCGCGATCGACTTCCCGACCGTCGTGAGCCACGCGACGAAATTGGTGTGCTCGCGGTATTGCCCGAGCGACGTAAGGGCGCGCACATAGGTCTCCTGCAGCACGTCCTCGGCGAGCATCTTGTCGCGGAGGATGTAGAACACGGCGAAATATACCGCCCTGTGCGTGTGCTCGTAGACCGCGTCGAACGCCGCAGCGTCCCCCGCCTTCAGCCGGCTCACGTATTTTTCCAATTTCTCGCTCGTCATATCCTACCCGTAAATATAACAGCGCGCGGACGCGGAATTGTTGGAAGTCTCCGAAAATTCCCTGAAATTTTTCTGCGAGTTCCGTCCCGCCGCCTCTGTTCTTGCGGCAAGCGCCCGTCCGAAAGAGAAAATTTTTCGCTTCGGGATCGGCGCTTCCCTTCGGGAAAAATGATAACAGCAGGCGAAAAAACAGTCAAGACGAATATTTTTCCGAAACTTTCCAACAAAACGTCCCTGCCCCGCTGTTATGTAGGTGAACGGAGGCGATCCCCCCTCTTTCAAATCGAAACTCAGGAGGCAACACTCATGAAAAAGATCATCACCATCCTCATCATAGCGGCACTGGCGGCGGCACTCTGCTTCACGCTCGCCGCGTGCAACGGAACAAACGGCAGCAAAGGCTCCGTCGGCGGCAATGCGCTCGACACCCCGGAAGAGATCTACGGCTTCAGCGCGGCGTCCGCGGGCATGCTCATATCTTCGATGAACGACGGCGCATACGCAGCGTCCGCGGCGGAAACGGAGGGCACGCCCGCCCCCGAAGCTCCCGCAGACCCCGGCACCGGCGGCGACACCCCCTCCGAGCCCGTCGTCGATCCCGTGACGGAGGAGCTGGACGGCTATATGGCTCTCGTCGAGAGCGTGCTCTCCGACGGCGGCTTCAGCGTCACCACCGGCGAGTCCGACCGCGAGGACTACCGAGTGAAGACCGTCGTGACCTGCAAGGACATGAACGGCGGCACCATCTCCTACACGATGTACTACAACGAGACCCTCATCCCGGACTACGACGACGATGACGACGATGATCGGGACGAGATCGAAGAGGAATATTCCATCCGCGGCATCATGATCATCGACGGCGAGGAATACCGCATAGCGGGCGAACGCAGCTCCGAGAGCGAACCCGGCGAAAGCGAGGACGAGACCGAATTCGTGGTCTATCTCTCCGAGACCCGCCGCATGGTGGTGGAGCACAGCGTCGAGAACGAAGAGGGCGAACACGAGCGCGAGTTCAACTACATCGTCTACGAAGGACGCAGCGTCATCGAGCGCAGCACCTTCGAATACGAGACCGAGCGCGGCGAGACCGAGATCGAAATGACGCACTACAAAGACGGCGTGAACAGCGTGTTCTTCTTTGACAAGGAGACCGTCCGCGGCAGAGAGTTCATCCGCATCCGCGTCGGCAGCACCGCAAGCCCCACCGCAAGCTATCTCGTGCACATCACCGAAAATGCGGACGGGACGTCTTCCTACACCTACGAGCTCATCGGCAGATGACGTCACCGACGCTCGCTTATCCCCCCCTATGGCAGGACCCGCTCGAAATGAGCGGGTCCCGTCTTTTGCGCTTATGCGCGGTTCATTGAGCGTTTTCTGATGTTTTATCTGGCGGTTTTGACAACTCCCGCCTTCTTTGCGGTGGCATACATCCTATATCCGCCGGTGAGATTTAGCGCCTTGAAACCGTGCCCCGCAAGGATGCGCGCGGCGATATATCCCCTGAGACCGACGGCGCACGTGACGACGATCGCGGTGTCCTGCGGCAGCTCTCCGAGGCGGTCCCTGAGTTCGTCCAGCGGGATGTTGACGGAGCCCGCTATATGCCCCGCCGCATACTCCTGCGGGGTGCGTACGTCGAGCACGAAGTCACCCTCTTTCACGTCCTCGGGGCAGGTCACGTCCATCAGCCCGTCCAGCACGTTGGAAGCGATGAATCCCAGCATGTTGACGGGGCTCTTTGCGGAGTTGAAGGGCGGCGCGTAACAAAGTTCGACCTCGGCAAGATCGCGCACCGTCCCGCCGAATTTCATCACCGTCGAGATCACGTCCATCTGCTTTTCGACGCTGTCCGCGCCCACGCCCTGCGCACCCAGCACTCTGCCGTCGGGGGCAAAGAGCAGTTTGAGGGTCATCTGCGCGGCGCCGGGATAATAGGTCGCGTGCGAGAAGGGGTAGGCGTACACTTTCAGGAATTTCTCCCCCGCTCTTTTCAGCTGTTTCTCATTGCGCCCGACCGATGCCGCCGTGAGCCCGAACACGCGCACGACGCTCGCCCCGAGCACCTTCCTGCCGTTGGAAGACGGGATGCCCGCGATGTTGTCCGCGACGCTCCTGCCCTGCCTGTTGGCGGGACCCGCGAGCGGCACGAGGGCGTCATTGCCGTCCGCTCCGATGACGCTCACGGCGTCTCCCGCGGCGTATATGTCGGGGACGGAAGTGCGCATCGCGTCATCCACGGCGATGCCGCCGTTCTTTGCGAGTTCTATGCCCGCCGCCTTGGCGAGCGAGGTCTCGGGAGCGACTCCGAGCGCCAGCACGACCGCGCCGAATTTTCCTTCTCTGCCGTCCGCGAACGAGACTTTGACGCCGTCATCCTCGGCGGCGACGGAAGAGACTCCGACGCCCGTCAGCACGGTGACGCCGTTCTTCGCGAGTTCGTCCGCAACGAGCTGCGCCATCTCGGGATCCAGAGGAGGCATGACCTGCGGCGCGAATTCCGCAAGAGTCACGTCAAGCCCACGCCTGACGAGGTTTTCCGCGGTCTCTATGCCGATGAAACCGCCGCCCGCCACCAGCGCGTTCTTCGCGTCCGTTTCCGTGATATGGCGATAAAGTCCCGTCGCGTCGTTCACGTCCCGCAGCACGAATATCCCTTTCCCGCTCATTCCGAACGTTTTCGCGGACGCACCGGGAGCAAGCACGAGCTTGTCGTACGGCTCGTCGTATTCCCTGCCTTCCCGCTCGCGCACGCGCACGGTCTTTTTTTCGACGTCGATGCCGACGGCTTCCGAGCGCACGCGAACGTCGATGCCGAAACGCGCCCGCAAAAATCCCGGGCTCGCCACGGTGAGGCTCTCCTCGCGCTCTATCTTCCCTCCGACGAAATAAGGCAGTCCGCAATTTGCGTAAGAAACATGATCTCCGCGCTCGAGAATGACGATCTCCGCGCTCTCATCCAGCCTGCGAAGACGCGTGGCGCAGCTCGCGCCGCCCGCCACTCCGCCTATGATGACGACTTTCATAAGTCACCTCCGGGTTTTTTCTCATATTATACTCCCGTTATTGCGGCGGGTAAAGAGGCAAAATAAAACTCCCGCGGTGCAGGAGCGGAAAACGTTTCATCTGCGCCCGGCGCTCTTGCGCACGGCATACGCTATCGGCGGAGTGACGAGCGGGAAAACCACGATCTCTATGACAAAATTGACGGAGAGCATCGCGGACATGAATTCCGGCGAGACGAGCGTGTCGCCGACATTCCTGCCGCCGTATATCGCCCACATCATGCCGAGCACGAGCCCCGTATTGGTGAGCACGCCCGCAAGACATGCGGCAGCGTCGATGAGCGCCTGCGCCCAACGAGGGATGTCCCTCTTTTTCCCGCGCCCGGATTCCGCGGTCTCTTCGGGCGCCCCCTCTTCCTCATCCGGCTGCCCTTCCCGCGGCGTACATTCGCCCTCCTCGGCGAGTTCCGTCTCTTTTGCCTTGCGCGCGGCGGCTCTCTCGGCGAGCGCGCCGAGCCCTTTCATCACTCCGAACACCGCGGCGGGCACAAACAGGCGCGGAAGGACGGACACCAACGGGTTCTGGAATATGGGTGCCGTAGGCGTGCCCGCGCCGAACGTGAACGCCAGCACCAGCGACGTCACCCCCATCACCAGCCCGCCCAACAGCCCCGTTAAAAAGTCCTGCGTTAGCGCGAGCACGAACACGGGCAGCAACGTCAGCGCAAGCGTTGCGGAGCTTACGCGCAAAGGGATCATACTGAGTATGACCGTGAGCGCCAGCAGCAGCGCGAGCAATGCTATTCGTTTGCTTTTCTTCATATGCGCGAACTCCCCGTACGAACGTACCGCCAAAGGATATCACAAATCGCCCTTCAAGTCAAACCGCCGCGGGGCGCCGCCCCTTTCCGAATGCTTAAAATAACGTTAATAAAAAATTTTGCGTTTTCAATGATGTTTTAATAAGGCGCGGAGATAATGAAGGCACAAAGAGCGGAAACGTTCTTTCGATATATCCTCCCTATATTGCACGAAAGTGCGAAACCCTCCCAAATGGCGAAAGCCAAACAATCCTCCCCCTGTTAGCGAAGACGCCTTAAATCTTCTCTAACGAAAAAGCGGCAGACCGAGTCTGCCGCTTTTTCGTTGGCGCGTCCGCCTCGCGCCTTTACGCACGGATGCGCCGAGTCTGTCCCGCCGCGCTCATGCGCCGCCCGGCGTCCTGCTGTCCTAAAAATAAGTGCCGCTTGCGGAGCCGTCCCCTCGCAGCACGCCCATGAGCTTATCGTAGTAATTCCCGAGATAATACTTCATCGAAGGCGACGCGGCAAGCGCGTCCGCGGCGATGTCGGGCGAAAGCGAGGAATAAAAGTCGAGAGCGATGTCATAGCGCTTCAAATAGTTTTCCTGTTTTGCACCCTGATAGCCGAATTCCGCCTCTTCGCGGCGCTGCCGTTCCTCCCGTTCCAGGCGCTCCTTCTCCCTCTCGGCGAGAAAGTCCGCGATGTCGTCCTCGCGCTGCAATGCGTATTTCCTCTCCGCCTCCTCGACGGAGTTGTTGTACTCCGCATATTTCCGTGCCGTCTTGTCCCGCTCCTCTTTGAGCTCGGCGATGCGCTCCTCGAGTTCCGCGGCGTATTTGAGATCGAGCTCTTCGAATGCGGCGTCCTGTTCCTGCCGCAAAGCGTCGAGCTCGCGGCCTATCTGTGTCATTTCGCTGTCGTACTCCGCCTTGCTTGCACGTTCGGCGCCCGCCTTTTCCGCGGAAAGTTTGTCCTGCGCGCTGCTCCTGATGCTGCTGCGTGCGACCCCGCGTTTGATGGCGTCGTTGTCCGTCTGCTTGCGCAGCTCCTCGTAGAGCTCTCCGAGCTCGCGGTATTTTGTTTCCAGGTCCTTTTCCGCTTCCTCGGCGCGGTCGCCGAGCCCCTGCTCCGCCACTCCGAACTTGTGCTCCAAATCTTTCTTTTCCGCGCTCTTTTCGTAGTCCACGCCGGCTTGCGCACGCTGTGCGAGCTCCTCGTCCGTCGCGGGGGTATATTCCACCTTCTCCAGCCCGAGGCTCTCCGGGAAGAGTGCGTCGATGTCGGGCTCCGGCTCTTCGGGGAGCGACTCGCGATATTCGCGGTCGAGCTCTGCCAGCCTGTCCGTCACCGCCTTTTCCGCCTCGAGAGCGTCTGCGATCGCCTGCTGTTTTTCCTCTTTTCTTTGCGAATCCGTCTTGAACAGATCCTTGAACTCATCCCAAAAAGATGCCATATGATCTCTCCCTCACTGCTGCTGCGCCGCAGATCCCGCGGCGAGCTCAGCCACCTTTTTTTCCAATGCCTGCACCCGGTAGGTCAGATCCTCCACGGCAGCCATGATCTCGTTTATGTTCACATTCACCTCCCCGCCGCGATCTCAAGCCTCACAACGGGCTGAGTGATGTAACACAGCCCCGAAGAGGATCGCAGCTCCAAACCGATCTTCACCCCGCTCCTGCCCACAAAAATCGTCTGCGGAGCGTCGGACGCCGGGATCTCGAACACGTGTTCGACACCATCCGTTTTCACTCTGAGTTCGGCGGGAAAACGCGTTGTCAGCGTGACGTCCTTCACCGTCTTGAACGCGGAGGAAAACAGATCGTTGTACGGCGTCCGGTAAATTTTTTTCGTGGGGACGCCGAACACCAGCCCGTCCTCCGCAACGGAAGCGAGCCTGCATCCGTCTGACCCGTCGACCGCAAAAACTATGTCGTCGGCGGTGTGGGAACGCACCGCACACATGGCGACGATGTCCTCGCCCGCGAGCATGGCAAGACTGCCGTCTCTGAGGTCGCAGCGCACGATGGCGTTGGCGGTATACGCCCCCTGACCGAGCTCTCCGATATCCGTTACGCAGCTGATCCAATACGCCCCGCCGTGGTATGCCGCACGGCATCCCTCGGGATAGGAAAAGTCCGGAAACTCCTTCACCGCAGGTGACGCGGAATAGCCGTCAAAGGCAAATATCCCTTCGTCGGTGAGGAACATTATCCTGTCACCGCACAGCACGATCGTATGTTTATATATCCGTCCCGTGGCTGTAAACAGCTTTTTCAGCACAAATTCGCTTTGATCGCCGTATGCCGTGAGGCGATAGATCCCGTGCTCGCGGAAGATGTAAAGATAGCCTAGGAAGGACACCGCCGCGAGCGCGTCGCCGCATTCGTCCTGAAAGGAGATGTAGCCCGCCTCGTCCCCGGAGACCGTCCAATTCTCCGGGTCGAAATCGTCGGAGAACCATAGCTGTTCGCTCTCGCCGCGCACCGTGCCGTACACTCTTTCGTTGTGCACCGTCACCGACGTGAACCGCGGCGCCGACGTGATCGCCTTCACCGACGCGTCGTCCAGCACGGCAAAGGAACTCCCCTCCGAGCACATCAGGAGCACGTCCCTGCCGCCGTAGTTGTAGCTCACCGCCGACGCGTCCCCTTGCAGCGTATATCCTTCCACCGCATGCCAGACGTCCTGCGCGAACACCGAAGTGTAATAGATCGCGCCCTCGGAAGTCCCGATGACGAGCCTGTCGTCGTACGCGCCCTGCGACCTTCTGCGATAATGGAAAATGTGCCGCACGTCCGCACCCTCCGGGAGGGCGGGATAGGTGATCCTAAGCCCCTGTCCGGAGGGATAAAAACCGCTCGCGGCGGAAAGCCCGAGCCCGCCCGTGAGAACGCCGTCCTCGATGCGGTAGTTGAACATCGCGGGGGTACGGCTCCAATCCATGGCACTCTCGTCCACGGTGGAGCATATGCCGTCAAATCCCACGCGGACCGTCCTCGCCGTCGTCCTGACGCCCTTCATTCACGCCACCTCCCCGCGCCGAGAGTCAAGGGTCTGCCCTTGTAGCGCACCGCAGTCAGTGCCTCGCGGAAGGAAGACTCATATGCTTCCGCCAGCGTAAAGACTTTGTCCGCAAGATAATATTCGCCGAGAGTGCCGTCCGAGAGCGCGCCCGCCGTGATGCGCATGTCCGCGATGTCGTCCGAGAGCGCCGCGTCGGCGGGAATGTAGGCATATCTGAGCACAGCTTTCCCTTCCGCATCGGAGCTCAGTCCTTCCGGGCGCACCCACACACGCCTGCGCTTCCCGCCCGAGGTGATCGCTACGGGATAAAGGATGCGCTCCGAAAGCGAAGAGACGTCGACGACGCCCTCATGCACCGTCACCTCTTCCTCGCGGTAAAGGGGGATGAACTCCGTCACCGCCTCCCTGTATGCGATGTTGAGCGCCGCGAGCAGCCTGTCCGCAAGCGCCTGCTCCTCGTCGGAGAACTCCTGCTTGTCCACAAAATTTTCCTTGCCCATTTTGATGAGACACTCGCCGATGACCTCTTTCACCAACATAGTTCCTCCTCCCCCGAAAGAGCGGCTTCCGCCCTTTCGAGTGCGCGTTTTTCCGCAGCGCGGGCGGCGGAGCGGCAGGCGCGCTCGATGTCGTCGAGCACTCTGTCCGCCCTCTCGATGCGGGTCTCGCGGACGCGCGCTATGACGCGCGCGTCCAGCTCCCCGCGGGGCACCGCCAGCTGCAGCGCCCCCGATGCGTGGATCTCATATCTTCCGAGCTTTGCGTTGTAGAAAAGCTCGTACCTTCCGTCTATCTCCTTCAATCTTTCCCCTACGGAATAGAGGTCGGAGACGACGGGGATCAGTTCCTCCCTTCTCACAACCAGCTCGCCACCAGCGTGATGTCGTCCGTCACGGGCGTGTCGAAGTCGTACTCCTCGCCGTCGAGCTTCCAGCATTCGAAGGAGAGGCTGGTCTTGGTGGGATCTTTGGGCTCGGTCGCCTTGCCGCCGTTCGCGACGATCTGCGAATTGACTTCGGAACCGCCGTCGCTGTCAAAGGACACGGTGTGGTAGTTCACGCTGCCGGAGGAAGAGCCGTCGAAGACGAGTTTTGCCTGCCCCATGGGACGCGCGCACAGCAGGTCCGCATACTTGACGAGGGTCGCGGAATAGGACGCCTTGCCGGGGATCTGGTGCAGCACGCTGCCGCTCTCGCCCTCGAGCCATCTCCAGTCGCAGAGCTGATGGAGTTTGAAATCCTCGGAGTTGAGGAGATAAACCGTGCCGTCGGCGACGAACCTGTCCGCGACGAAGGGCACGCCCGCATAGGAGAGCGCTTTATAGCCGCCGTCGAGGTTCATATAGTCGAGGTTGGTGCGGTTGGCAGTGAGGAAGTCGACATACTGCCTTCTCGCGTCGAAGGATGCGACGATGAAGTCCACGGTGCCGCCCGCCACTTCCTCGATGACGTCCACGGCGGACTGTATGGCGCCGGGAGTAACGGTGCCGCTCACGTTCTTGACGTACGGTTTCAGGAAGCTGTAATCCGCGCGGTTGAGCCCGTAAATGGTGGGCGTGTCGCCGAACACCGCCTCAAGCCCCGTGATCTCGTTGCCCTTGGAGCCCTGCACATAGAGCTTGTAGCCCGCGCCGATCTTGGAAGACGCCGACGCACTGAGTTTCACCGTCCTGCTGTCGCGGTCGATGGTGAGGATGCGCGCGCCGCTGAGCGCGGTATCCTTGGCGTCGGAGGTGTTGTACACATCCACCGTCATCCCTTCCATGAGCGCGCGGACGCTGTCCACGGTGAGGATGTCATTGCTCTCGCCGACGTTCTCCACGGTGGTCGCGATGAGCCCGCTGCCGTCGCCGTAGAGCATCCTGCCGAAGTTGAACTTGCTGGCTTTGAGCAGCCCGTCCATTTCGGCGTTGAGCAGATTGACGAAGGCGCCCGCGCTGTTCTGCGACGCTCTCACCGCCTTGTCGGAGATCTCTATCCTGCCGAAAAGGTTTTTGAGAGTGAGGGTGAACTGGGCGTAATTGTTGCCGCCGCTTGCGGGGAGCGCGTCCGTTTCACTGCCGGAACCGACGCCGCCGTTGATGCCGTAAGGGGCGAGTTTCCTCACCTCTTTGCCCCAGACGTCCGCCCCCGTCTGCCCTATCTTTGCAAGGAGTGGATTGACACCAACGTTGAGTTGATCTGCTAAAACGCCGAGATAAAATGTCTTTAATGCTTTATCCGCATTGCTGAGTGTTACCATAAATAGCTCCTATTCGTTGTCTTTCAAAAAGAGGTCTCCCGCCTCTTCGATGCTTTTCGGGTTCTTCCGCGGGGCGGGTCCGAACTGCCCTCCGTCGCGCATGACGACGGGCGGCTGTCCTTCCCGCAGCCCTTTGAGATAACCCTCTATGACCGCCGCCTTTACGACGGTTGAGGTCAGCACGTGATCTTTCAGGAATTGTCCGTCGGACATAAGCTGCTCCGGGGTGCGGAACTCGGCTGCGAGCACTCCGACCAGCGCGTTCGCAAGGCAGGCGCGGTCCTTTTTGAGCTCGGGATGACGCATGATCTCTCTCGCCATCCTGCCTGCGAAAGGTTTGGCAGCGGGGATCTTTTCAAAGAACTTGTCCACCGTCTCCTTCCACTCTTTCTCATCGGGATCGTATGGCGCTTCCGCGGCGGCGAGTTTTTTCTCCGCCTCCGCGAGCCTCTGCGAACGGCGGGTGAACTCGCGCTCCAGCTCGCCGTATGCTTTGAGCAGCTCCTCGGGGTTCCTGAATTTGCCGAGAGCCTCGTTTTTGTCCTTGCTGCCGTCGGCGGCGTCCGTCTCGCAGACGCCGTCTTCCGCGGCTCTTTCCTTTGCCTCGCTCTTTTCAAAGAGCTCCTCTTCCTTTTCGCCGACGGGCTTAGTTCCCTTCTTCATTCTCATCACCTCTGAAACGTTTCTCCATTTCGCCTACGCCCTGTGCGAGGACGGCGAGCTCCCTATGTTTGTTGATGTGCGCGCTCACTCTCTCCCGGAATTTTTCGTCCTTCTCGCAGGGTGCCGACACGACCAGGCGGGTATGTTCCGCTATGTGCAGCGCATGGTCGTCGTAGACGCCGGGCGTGACATCCGCGGTGCGGAGCTCAAAATTCTCTCTCTCCGCCTTTGCGATGTGCGCCTCGTCCGTATCGCGGGAGTGCTCCCAGCCGCCGAAGCCGAGGATCTCGAGCAGTTTGGTCTTTGTGCGGGAGGAGATGACCCCGTTCTCGTCCGCGAAAAGCCCGAGGTTCAGAAGGTCGAACACCATCGCGCGGCGGGCGGAAAGCGAATCCTCGATCTCGTTCATGGTCTCGAACGTCACATCCTCCGACCCGAGATCGCTTGCGGAAAACTGCATGATCTCCACCTCGCCGCCTTCGCCCGCCACTCTCTTCATCCGCGGCGCGGATGCGAACTGTTTGTACAGCCTGATGATGTGTTTGCCCACGCGTTTCACCGCCTCGCGGAGACTGTCCGCCGTGAGGGATATGCGGGTGTCGTCCTGTTCGAGCAGAAGGGATATCGCGGTCCCCGACGCGACGTTGCTAGGCACCTGCGAATAGGTGGTGACCTCGCTCACGCCGCTGATCATGACGAATTCGTTCAGGAGTTTCTCCTCTTCACGGCTGAACTCGGAAGGCACCTGCCCCGCATTGAGCAGGACGGGCGGCGCGCTCCCCTGCCTGTACACCAGGATCTTTCCCGGCGGCAGCCCCTCCTCTTCGAGGGCGTCGGTATCCACGCTGCCGTCTTCTACGGCAAGCACCCCCATCGCGATGCGGTTCATGAACTCGTGTTTGCGGTTCTTCACCGCGTTGTAGGCGCGCTGCACGGGGATGATGCGCTCCACCACGCTCCCGCCGAAGAAATTGCCGAGGTTCTCGAGGCACACCTGCTTGGCGAAAGGATAGCCGCGTTTTCCGTCCTCGCCGTTGAGATAGGGCAAGGGACCGTCATGCACCAGCGCGTCCCCCGCGACGATGAGCAGCCTGCCCTCGGGATAAGCCTCGGTGGGCATGGAATACTTCTCAATGACGAGCACCGCATCCTCCCGCGCTTCCGTCACCATCTTCGGGACGGTGGCGTGATAGCCGAATCCGCCCAAAACGTCCGCGTTCTCGAAGGAAAAGACATTCAGCGTCCTGCCCTCGACCCGCTTCCCCCATATGCGGAAGACGTCCTCGGTGCCCATCACCTTGACGTGCATGACGGAGGGCTGCGCGTCCAACTCGGAGAGCGCGATGTTCTCCGGGAAGATCTCGAAGGGGGGACAGACGGTGATCTTCACCTCGCCCTCGCGGAGTTTCCCGTCCGCGTCGAGCGCCATGCCCTTTGAGGTGTCCCAACTCACCTTATAAAAGGCGCAGCCCGTCACCTCGCTCCACACGTTCGCCTCGCTCATCAGCGCGCTGAACCCGTTCTCGGCGGAGACCGCCTGTATGAGTTTTGTGGCGACTTCCGCAGACGCGCGGTCGGCGTCGTCGGGAGAAGAGGGGCGCACCGTCGCCTTTGCCTTCACCCTCGCGAGTTTGGAAAGTCTCGTTTCGAGGATGGGCGCGATGTGGTTGTACACCTCTCTGCACTGCCAGAAATACTGCCTGCCGTACTCCTCCACATCCCCGCGCGGCGAGATCTCCGAAAATTGGTTGCCGATGACAAAATTCATGTTCAGCCGCCAATTGAGTTCGACGGGGCGTCGGGCTTCCTGCCTTTTGGCAAAATCCTCCAACACCGCCGAAACGATGTCCTGTTCAACTTTCGACATTTTTCACTCCTTTTCGCGTCCCCTTGCGGCGCTCCGCCGCAGACGCCCGTTTCTCCTCCTCGGCGAGCTCTCTCAGCAAGCGCGCCTTTTCCGCCGCGAGTTCCTCGTCGCTCATCTCCTCCGTCCCGCGCTCGGAAGCGAGCTCGAGATAGGTCTTGAGCGCGGTGCTGTCCGGCGGATAATATTTCTTGGTCACCTTACGTTTGGTGAGCACCATATCTCCCTCCGGCGTGACGGCATACTCCTCCTGCACCTCGTCGCGGGAATAGCCCGTAGCTTTTTTGAGGAGGGTCTTCAAAATTTCGTCATCCATGCCTTCGCCCTTCTGACGGAGCGGACGAGGTTCTCCTTGTCCCTCTGGATCACGCTCTTCTCCGGCGCGGGCGGAAGAGAAGGCGCAGGGCGCGACATCACGAAATATCTCAGCTCATCGAGAGCGTGGTCGTCGATCTTGCGCGGTCTGTCCCCCTCTCCCCACCAATAGCCTTTGAGTTCGCGGATGAGATTGACGCAGGTGCGGAAGATGAAGATCTCCGGCGGATCTTTGCAAAACAAGGACTTTAAGCGTTGTATCCCGCTGTACAAGTCCTTGTTCACGCGGGTATTCACCGAGATCCCCCTCTCATAGAAGAGCTCCGCGACGCTCTTTTCCGAGGCGAGCGTGCGCTGTGACGCCGCGCTGTCGATGAGAGCGCGGAGCCTTCCCGACGAGTCCCGCCGCCAGCCC
>CASDRL010000018.1 GCA_949283145.1 uncultured Clostridia bacterium
CACGGGGGAGGAAAGCCCGAATGGGGCTCCCCGCAAAATGCATGCATTTTGTGGGGTCCCCGGGTTGGAGGGGGAAATCAAGATAACCCTCGAGACGAAAAGTTTGAGGGAGCGTGCCCGAGCATGACGAACACCCCATTCGAAGCGCCCTCGAGCGTGGCGTTGCTCCGTGAGCGGGAACTTAAACCCTCAATGCCGCGCTTCGTCGGGATGGGGACCGAGACGGCCTATCGAAGAGACGGCGGAGAGGGCGGCGATGTCCTCCTCGTCAAGGGAGAAGGAGAAGACGTCCGCGTTCTCGATTATGCGGGATGGAGTGGCGGATTTTGGCAGGGGCAGGATGCCGTGTTCCAGGCAGAAACGCACCAGCACCTGCGCCTCCGTTTTGCCGTGCTTTTGTGCGACGGCGGCGAGGACGGGATGTCCGAAAGCCTTGCCGCGGCAGAGGGGTGCCCACCCCTCGACGACGACGCCGTGCTCCAGCGAGAAGGCGGCGGCTTCGAGCTGATCGGCGTCGGTGAAGCCGAAGTGATATTCGATCTGATTCACCATAGGCGGCACTTTACACGCATCAAACAGGACGTTCAAGTGTGTTTTCAGGCAATTGCACACGCCGATGGCGCGGACGCGCCCTTCCTCGTAGAGGCGCTCCATCGCGCGCCAGGTGTCGATGAAACGGGCGGGGTAGTCGTCCTTGAAATCTTTTGTGACGGGCCAATGGACGAGGTAGAGGTCGGGGGCGGTGCCCAGCCTTTTTGCGGATTCGTCAAAGGCGGCGAGAGTGGCGTAGTAGCCCTGATGCGTGTTCCAGACCTTGGTGGTGAGGAAGATCTCGTCGCGGGGGACGGAAGTCTCTTTGAGGGCTTGTCCCACGCCGTCCTCGTTGAAGTAGAATTCCGCGGTGTCGATGTGGCGGTAGCCCGCGTCGAGGGCGGTGAGGACGCTCTCCCTGCAGACATCGCCGTCCGGGGTCTTGTAGGTGCCGAAGCCCACGCAGGGGATCGTGACGCCGTTTGAAAGAGTGAATGTGTCGGTGAGTGAAGTGAACATGGCTTTCAGTTTGCGGGCTTGAGCCCGGGGATGGGGACGTTGATGAAACGGGGGCGTTCCGCGCCGACGAAGAAGACGGCGAGGGCTCCGGGACCTGCGTGCGCGCCGACGAGATAGCCGACATTGCAGAATTCGATTTTCACGTCGGGCAGAGCGGCTTTTATCTTTTCCGCGAGCGCCTGCGCTCCCGCGAGGTCGTCGCCGTGTTCCACGAGGACGAAATCGTTGAGTTCGGGTTTGTAGAATTTGACCACCTGTTCCGTGATGGCGGCGAGAGCTTTCTTTTTGCCCATCACTTTGAGGAGGGGCATGATCTTGCCGTAGTGGTTGAGTTCAAGCAAGGGTTTGATGCCGAGCATGGTGCCCACCGCCGCTTCCAGCCTGCTCAGCCTGCCGCCGCGGTAGAGGGTGTTGAGATCCTCGACGATGAAGAAGTGGTGATAGTTCATCCTCTCCGCTTCCAGCTTGTCGGCGATGGCGTCGAGGGATATTCCTTCGTCGCGGAGGGCGAGTGCGCGCTTGACCATGAGCCCCTGCCCGCCGCAGCCGGAGAGGCTGTCCACCACGCGGATGTTGGCTTCGCGGTATTTGTAGAGCAGCTCTTTTGCTGCGCCGGAAATGTTCTCGAAGCTGCCGCTCATCCCCGATGAGAAGGAGATGTGCAGGATGTCGAAGCCATCTTTGAGCAGTGCCTCGAAGGCGTGGATGGCGGCATATGCCGAGGTCTGCGAAGTGCTGACCACGGCGCCCGCACGCAATGCGCCGTAGAATTCGGCGGGAGAGGGCAGATCGCCGTCAAAGAAATCCTTGCCGCCGAGCGTAAAAGGCATTGGCAGCACGGTGACCCCGTTGCTTTCAAAGAATCCCTGCGGCATATCCGCAGCCATATCCGTCGTGATCGCTATCTTTCTCATAAAACTCCTTCGGCACGCCGTCCGAGGACGGGCGCCGCGGGACGGCGCACATCGACCGTGTCCGTTCCGCAGAAGATATCATACCACCTCGGCAGGCAATTTTCAACTCATTCGTGTGCGGCACGGTTACTTATCGACAAACTTCGAGGACGGGAAGCGCCGAAGAGGATCGTTCCGAAACGAAAAATATCCTTCCGTCACAAATTAGACAAAAACAGCCGCCATCCTTCATATTTTGCCGTGCGGGGGCGCGCGGGGAGAGTTAAACTGCCGTTATGAGAAAGATAGTTGTGACTTCCGGCAAGGGCGGCGTGGGGAAAACCACCGTCACCGCGTCGCTGGGAAGAAAGCTTGCGGACATGGGGTTCCGGGTCGTGCTCGCGGACGCGGACGTCGGGCTCAACAACCTCGACGTCGTCACGGGAGTGGAGAGCAGGGTGGTCTATGACATCGGCGACGTTACGGCGGGGAGATGCAGCGTCGCGCAGGCGCTCGTCCGCGACCACGAGAGCGCGGCGCGCATACTGCCTTCGGAGGGCGGAGGACACGAAATGTCC
The DNA here is from genome assembly GCA_949283145.1 of uncultured Clostridia bacterium. Taxonomy (GTDB): domain Bacteria; phylum Bacillota; class Clostridia; order Christensenellales; family CAG-917; genus Limadaptatus. Next base: position 2,522 of record CASDRL010000018.1, read on the forward strand.
GCGCAGGCGTTCAGAGGGGTGATCGATTCTCTGCCGGACTGCGACATCGTGCTCATAGACTGCCCCGCGGGCATAGAGAACGGGTTCCATCGCGCGGTGTCGGCGGCGACGGAGGCTTTGGTCGTCACCACGCCTTCCGCGTCCGCGATCCGTGACGCCGACAAGGTGATCTCGCTGCTTTCCGCCTATCGGCCGGAGGACATTTCCCTCGTGATCAACCGGATGCGCCCGGATATGGCGGCGCGCGGTGAGATGATGTCGGCGGGAGATATCGCACGGCTGCTTTGCACCCCCGCCGTCGGAGTCATCCCGGAGGACGACTGCGTGACCCTCTATCAGCAGCTCGGACGGGTGCCGTCGTTCGCTCTTTCGGAAAAGGCGTTTTCGCTGCTTGCCGAAAACGTGGCGTGCCGCACCAAGAAGTGCGCGGAGCTTGCGATCGGGAGGAGGAGACGCAGATGGCGCTGAGACCGTCCAAACTTATGGAGGAGCGGCTGAAGGAGCTGCTCACGCGGGATAAAATGGGCGCGGGAGAAGGGTTTTCTTCCGCGATGACGAAGGATCTTGCAAGAGTGTTCGCGGACTATTTCGACCTCGTTTCTCAGCCTGTCGCGGCAGTCGTAAGAGACGAGGACGGGATGTATGAGGTCAAAGTCACGGTGCGCGCTTCCGCGGTCAGGCGCTTCCGTACTACCGAGGAGATGCAGCCGCCGGAGAGCTTTCCGACGCGCTGAACATCTTTTTTGCGGGCGTGCGGCATAATCCTTTGCGCCGGCGAATACGCTTTACGGCGAGGTGAATTATGGATTTTGACCAAACCAAAAGAATCGAAGTCGAAGTCAGCGAAAACGTCATCGCCGAAAAAGCGGAGGAGGTCCGTCCCGCTCGCAAGCGCAGGCGTACGGAGCTGTTCAAGGGGATAGATCCTCTCGACGTCGCGCTTCTTCCCGTCGTGCTCGGGGTGTTTGTTTCGCTCGGATTTCTCTTTGCGGGGCTTTTCGGCGGCACGGCGGCGGTGAGTACGGTCTCCGAGATAGGCGGCACCATAGCGTCCGTGTTCTGATGCGCTTCGGCATCCATCCGCTCTTTTACGCGCTTGCGCTGGTGCTCGTGCTGTTCGGGCAGGCGCAGGCGCTTTTGTGGACGTTTGCCGCCGTTGCCGTGCACGAAGCGGGGCACGCCGTAGCGGCGCGGATCAGAGGATACGTCGTCAAAGATCTCGTCGTATATCCTTACGGCGCGGCGATGGGGCTGGACGAGGAGATGGACCCCGTGTCCGGCGTGGTCGTCGGGCTCGCGGGTCCTTTTGCGAATCTGCTTGCCGCGGCGCTGCTCGTCGCGCTGTGGTGGATCTTCCCCGCCGTCTATCCCGTCACATATCCCTTCCTTTACGCCAACCTCGGCATTGCGCTTTTCAACTTGCTGCCCGTCTATCCGCTGGACGGATCGCGCGTGGTGAGGGGGCTCGCGCGCAACCGCATGAAAGCGGTGAGAGGGATGCAGCGCGCGGGGATCGCCGTCAGCGTACTTCTTTTTTTGCTTTTCATCATTTCCTTTGCGTTGAAGGCGGTGAGTTTCACCCTCGGCGTGACGGCGGTGTTCCTCTTTGCGGGAGCGGCGTGGGGAGGACGGAAGGACGCCTATGCGAGCGTATTCGCGGCGCGGAGCAAGAACTATCTCGCTGGAGTCAGAGAACGGTGCGTGGAGGTGTCGCGCGATACGCCTCTCGTCAGACTTTTCCACCACGTCGACGGGCGCACCGTCACCACGTTCAGAGTTATGGACTGCTCGGGGGAGCCGCGGGAGATCGCGCGGTGGACGGAGAGAGAGCTCGCGTCCGCGGCTGCGAGAGGAAAGCTCTCGCGTACGATGCGTGAGTGCCTGAAAGAGGATGCCGCCCGGAGAAGCATTTCCGAGGCTGATGCAAAAGAGGGGACGGCGGGGCGCCGCGCCGGCGGCGTGCAGGGTTGACATATCGTTTTTTTTGCATTAGAATAACACTCGATCAAAGCGCGTGCGCGCATACGGACACGGAGGGATCATGTTGTACATAGGCGTCGACATCGGCGGCATGAGCGTAAAGGCAGGGGTCGTGGACGAAGAGGGGAAGATCCTTTTCAAAGACACCGCAGTCACCAATGCGCAGACTCCTGCGGAAGAGATCGCGGCGGACATTGCCGCGCTCATCCGTTCCGTGGCGGACAGGGGCGGGGCGCCGCTTTCTTCCGTCGGCGGCATAGGCGTGGGTTCGCCCGGGTCTGTCAACGACGCGGCGGGGGTCATCCGTTACAGCTGCAACATCAACTTCCGCGAGACTCCGCTTGCGGCGCTTCTCGCCGACAAGACGGGCGTGAGCAACGTGAAGATCAGCAACGACGCCAACTGCGCCGCTCTCGGCGAGACTCTGTTCGGCGCGGGGCGCGGGGCGAAAAACAGCGTCACCGTGACGCTCGGCACCGGAGTGGGGACGGGCATAGTGGTGGACGGCAGGCTGCTCACCGGCAATCAGTCAGCAGGCGCGGAAGGCGGGCACGTCATCATCAAGGCGGGCGGTGAAAAGTGCGGCTGCGGCAAGCGCGGCTGCTTTGAGGCTTATGCGTCCGCGACGGCGCTCATGCGGCAGACCGCGCGGGCGGCGGAAAGACACCCTGAGAGCTTGCTCGCAAAGATGGCGAAAGAGAACGGAATTGACGGCAAAACGGCGTTTATTGCCGCAAAAGCGGGTGATAAAACGGCGAAACGGGTGGTTTCCGATTATATCCGCTATGTCGGCATCGGGCTTGTCGGGTTCGCCAACGTGTTCTATCCCGAGGTGTTCATCATAGGCGGCGGCATAGGGAAGGAAGGAGACGCGCTCATCCTGCCGCTGAAAAAGTTCGTCGCGAAAAATGCGTACGGCGCGGAGTTCAATCCGCCCATAGACGTGGTGGCGGCGACCCTCGGCAACGACGCGGGCATCATCGGCGCGGCGGCACTCGCCATGCAAGACTGACGTCGGCATTCGTTTGATGGAAAATTTCGAAGATAGATTTCTTCCCCTGCTCGCGCAGGCGGAAAAGCCCTCGCGCTATACCGGGGGCGAGTGGAACGCGGTGAAAAAGACGGGTCCCGTCCGCGCGCGTTTCTGCCTTTGTTTTCCCGACCTTTACGAGATCGGCATGAGCAACCTCGGGATGCAGATCCTGTATTCCGAGATCAACTCGCATGAGGACTTCGCCTGCGAGCGCTGTTACGCGCCCGCGGAGGACATGGCGGCGCTCATGCGGGAGCACGGCATCCCCCTGCTTTCCCTCGAGACAAAGACACCCTTGAAAGATTTTGATGTCATAGGGTTTTCGGTGCAGTTCGAGCTGCTTTATACGGGCATACTCTACATGCTCGATCTTGCGGGCATTCCCTTCCGCGCGGAGGAGAGAGGGGAGGACTTCCCCATCCTGCTCGCGGGCGGTCCCTGTGCGGTCAACCCCGAACCTTTTGCGGACTTTTTCGACTGTGTCGTGATAGGCGAAGGGGAGGGCGTGGACGCCGCGGTGCTGGCGCTCGTCGCCGAAGGGAAGGAGAAAGGGTGGTCCAAACGGGACATCCTCATGCGCGCGAAGGAGATCACGGGGGTGTACGTCCCCGCCTTGCACGGACAGGGCGAGACCGTCAAAAAGGCGGTCTATGCCGATTTTGAAAACGCGCCGTACCCGGTGCGCCCCGTCGTCGCCAACACGGAGGCGGTGCATGACCGCGCCGTCATAGAGCTCTACCGCGGGTGTGCGAGCGGGTGCAGGTTCTGTCAGGCGGGCTACTATTACCGTCCCATCCGCGAGCGCTCCCCCGAAAAGTGCGCGGAGCAAGCGAAAGCCATCGTCGAAAACACGGGTTACGGCGAGATCGCGATGTGTTCCCTTTCCACGGGGGACTATTCCGGGCTGCATACGCTCATGGACGAGCTCAGGGACTTCGTGCACGAGAAGAGGGTGAATCTCTCCCTGCCCAGTCTCAGGCTTTCGAGTTTCAGCGGGGATATCGCGCAGGAGTCAAGGCGCAGTTCGCTGACCTTCGCCCCCGAAGCGGGCACGCAGCGTCTCCGCGACGTCATCAACAAAAACGTCACGGACGCGGAGATAGACAATATCGCAAAAGCGTTCGAGGCGGGCTACGACAGCGTCAAGCTGTATTTTATGCTCGGGCTGCCCACCGAGACGGACGAGGATATCGCGGGCATCGCCGCCATCTGCGCGAGACTCAGGGAACTCTATTTCAAGACGAGGGGCAAGCGCGGTCCCAACATCTCCGTCTCCTGCGCCGTATTCATCCCCAAGCCCTGCACCCCCTTCCAGTGGGAGAGACAGATAACCTTCGAGGAGATGCTCCGCAAGCAGAACTATCTGCGCGGGCTCCTTCGCCGCATAAAGGGCGTGTCCTTCTCATGGCACGGGGCGGAATCCTCCGTGCTGGAAGCGGCGCTCGCGAGAGGGGACAGGCGGCTCTCCCGCGTCATAGAGCGCGCGTACGCGCTGGGCGCGAAGTTTGACAGTTGGTCGGAGAAGATGAAGTGGGAGGCGTGGCAGCAGGCATTTGCAGACTGCGGCATCACCATGGAAGAATACACGGGCGAGATAGACACGGAGCGGGAACTGCCGTGGGATTTCATCGACACGGGCGTTTCAAAGCGCTATCTTCTCGCGCAGCGCAAACTTGCATATGAAGGTGTGACCACGCGCTCCTGCCGCGAAGGCTGCAACGGCTGCGGTGCGAACAGGTTCGGGAGGTGCACGATAGAATGATAGTGCTGCGTTATTCCCGTCTCGGGGCACACAGATTCGTTTCGCACATAGACGTCCTGAGGGAATTCGGGCGCATAGTGCGGCGCGCCGGCATACCGGTGAAATATTCGGAAGGGTTCAATCCTCACGCGCTGCTGTTCTTTGCGCCGCCCACCCCCGTCGGAGTGGGATCCGTCGCGGAGTATGCTGCGATAGACACCTCTCTTTCCGCGGAGGAGACGATGGCGCGATTCAATGCCGCAGTCGTCGGGGAAATGCGCGCGGACGCCGCATTTTTCACGGCGAAGAACCCTAATCTTGCGGGCAGGATCGCCGCTGCGGACTATGTCTTTCCTTTCCCCGCGGGCGCGTATGACTTTGCAAAGGGGCTCACTCTCGACTATGTGAAGAAAGGGGAGAGGGTGACCGAAAACGTCGCGGACAGGATCTTTGCCGCGGGAGAGCGGGAGGGGAAGATGCTGCTCACCCTCGCCGCAGGCAACGTCACATTGCGCCCCGACCGCGTGTTCGATGCTCTGAAAAGGGAACTCGGCGCGGCGGCGGACGTCTCGGATGTGGTCAAGACGGAGCAGTATTTCCGCACGGACGGCGCTCTCATCGCCGTGCCGGACGCAATGACGGAGTGTGCGGAACACGGGGTGCGGGATCCCGGCAGGAAATGAAAAACAAGATTTGCGATCATAGAGGCAGACCCAAAACATGAAAAGGCTTTTCATTGAGTACAATCCTTATTTCGTAAGGGTCGCGCTTGCGGAGGACGGCGAACTGGTCGAGTTCGGCGTGGAGCATGTCGCGGCGCGCAGCCATGTCGGCAACATCTACAAAGGGAAGGTCGAGAACGTCGTCGGCGGCATGAAGGCGGCATTCGTAAACATCGGGCTGGAACGCAACGGCTTCCTCTACATCGGCGACGACGATGAAAATGCGGAGAAGGTCTCTGCAGGCGACATCGTGATGTGTCAGGTCGTCAAGGAGCAGATGGGCACCAAGGGCGCCAGGCTCTCCCGCGATATCTCCATCGCGGGATATGCGCTCGTGTTGCTGCCGGGCGGCGGGTTCCGCGGAGTGTCGAGAAAGATAGAAAACGACGAGGGACGCGCCCGTCTCGAACAGCTCGTCTCGGCGGCTTGTCCGCAGGAAATGGGGTTTATCGTGCGTTCTGCGGCAGTTAAAGCCTCGGATGAGGAGATCTTGGCGGAGCTCGAGGGGCTGATAGCGATCTGGCGGCGCGTGGAGGCGGACTTCAGAAAAGCCGCGCCCGGGGGCGTGGTTTTCCGCGAAGCGCAGCTTGTCGAGCGCACCATCCGAGACAACTTTGCCGAAGAAGTGGACAAGATCGTCGTGGACGACGAAGTCCTCGCTAAGAGACTTTCCGCGCGTATGCGGGGAGTGGAAGTGGAATACTATTCCGGTCAGCGCAACATCTTCCGCAATTTCGGGCTTTCCGCGCAGATAGACAAACTTGCGGACAGGAAAGTCACCATCGAGGGCGGGGCATATCTTGTCATCGACCGCACCGAGGCGCTCACCGTCATCGATGTCAACACGGGCAGGTTCGTGGGCGGCAAGGACCTCGAAGACACCGTGTTCAGGACGAATATCGCCGCGGCGGACGAGGTGGCGCGTCAGCTCAGGATGCGCAACATCAGCGGCATCGTCATCGTGGATTTCATCGACATGCAGTCCGACGAGCACCGCAAAGCCGTCGTGGAGAGACTGCGAGAGGACCTCAAACGCGACAGGCTCAAGACTTCCGCGGTGTCCATGACGGGGCTGGGGCTCGTTGAACTCACGCGCAAGCGCACCCGCCTTTCCGCCGACACGTTCATGCTCGACCCCTGCGACAGCTGCGAGGGCGGGTTTGTGACGTCTGCGGTCCATATCGCGCTCAAAGTGAGAGAGGAGCTTGCGGACTATTCTCTCGAAAACAGCGCGCGCTCGATCATCGCACGCGTGCATCCGTGCGTGACCGACAGCGTGTTCCGTTACGGCATAATGGCGCGTGAGGCGGCGGAGCTGTGGCGGGGCAGAAGGGTCTATCTCATCCCCGATCCCTCTCTTCCGAGGGACGGTCTTGAAATCGTATGCAGCGACGAAAAGGTGCTCACGCTCCCGCCCGAAGCGCGGCTCGTCTACTGATTGTTCTTGCGGAACCCGCCGCAGTGTGTTATCATCAAATTACCGCTTTCCCGCGGTAGGACAGAGGTGGAAGTATGAAAGCCTGGCATATCGAGAATTTAGAACGCATCAAGCTCGTCGAGAGCGTGCTCCCCAAGCGGGAGGGCGAGGTCAAGCTCAGGGTCTCCAAGGTGGCGATCTCTTCCACCGATTTTGCCTATTTCGCGTCCGATTCTCCCAACAAAAACGCGCAGCTCACCGTGCCCGGGCACTCCGCCGTCGCGTATATGTCCGAGGATGACGACAACCTCGTGCTCAAGATGGGCGCCAGGGTAGTGGTCAGCCCCTTTGTCAAGCACATCGAACACGGCGTGAGCAAGATCAGCGTGCTCGGCGTGGATGAGAACGGCTTGCTCTCCGACTTCGCGTCCGTGCCCGCAGAGAACGTCTACGCGCTCCCGGACGGCATCCCCGACGACGAGGCGATCTTTGCGGAGTATATCGCGCTCGGCAACAACGTCCTCAACAGCCTGGAAGCCGGCAAGGGCGACTTTGTCGTCATCGTCGGTGCCAGCACCCTCGGGCTCATCATCGCGCAACTCGCGCTCTATTATCAGATGATCCCCATTCTCGTCGATCTCGATGCGGAGAAGCTCGCTCTTGCTGCAAGCTGGGGGGTCTATTACACCCTCAATCCCACCTACGACAACCTCGAACGCCGCGTGGAAGAGATCACCGGCGGAAGAATGGCGGAAAGCTCCGTCTATGTCGGCGACGGCGTGCCCTTCAACATGGCGCTCCGTCTCGTCAAGGACAAGGGCGAAGTGGTCGTCGCAGGCTATTCCGTCCGCTCCGGACACACCATCGACGTCAGCGTAGTCCTGCAAAAGCAGCTCCGCCTCATCGGCGTCGCGGACGGCTACGGCGAGATGTCCTCCGCCATCAACCTCCTCGCCAACCGCATCGTCAAGACCGACGGACTCATCAACTCCCGCATCGACTTTTCCGCCGTGCCCGAAATGGTCGTGCAGTGTGCGGAGTATCCTTATCAGTATAATAAGATCGTCGTCACCATCGACTGAACGCGCTATTTCGCGAATTGCTTTGTCAGAGCGCTTGTTCCGGCTGCTCACGTACGCTTTAGTACGTTCCGCGCCTGAACCAAGCGCTCTTTCGCGCACTTCATCGAAATATCGCGTTCAGCGAATTAGCGTTTGTGCGGGCGTCTTGGAGCACGACGGCTCTCTTTCGGAGACGGTTTAACGAAAACTCCGAGCGTGACGTCGCTTGACACGACGCTCACTCATTCGGAGTGGAGCCGCTCCCCAACGGGCGCTTATTAGGAGCGTCTTTGAGCACGCTGTCTCTCTTTCGAAGACGGAATTACGCGCCGCTCAGCCAAACTTGCACAGCAGGCGTTTGCGCCTGCTCTTGCAAGTCGCGGCGCGCTAAGTGAGTGCCGAGCGCTGATGAAACATTAAGTAGACACGGGCGTTGTGCGCGAGCGCCGAATTCCTCCGCCCGTGCCGGGTTTTCAGTAAGTGCTGTTCGCCGCTTGGTTATGTCGGTGCGATATTAAAAACTTTTGTAGAGATGTCAAATTAGTCCCGCATGATGCGAGGACTGCACTCTAATCGGACACGGGGGAGGAAAGCCCGAAGGGAAGGAGGGGGAATTCTAACTCCCCGCGAGACGAGAAGTATATTCAAAGCGTCCCCGAGCACGATGAAGCCCCCCCCATCCGAGGACAGGGGCCTGACAAAGCAATTCGCAAAATAGCGCCGTCAGTCTAAGAGGGTGTCGTGGATCAGAGCATAAGTCTGCGAAGCCTTATCCACCCAGCTCTTGTAGAGATATTTTGCAAGCTGGCGGTTAGCGACAACGAGCTTCAGCTCCATGAGCGTGGCGATGTCGCTGTTGATCTTCATGATGACGGTGTAGGTGCCGTCGGCGTTCTTGGAGTAGTCGCAGAAATAGGACTGACGCTTCTTGTAGCGCATCCTGTTTTCACGCGCGTAGGCGTTGATATCGTCGCGGACGGAGGTTGGGATGCGGGTGAAAAAGAGCGCAAGGCAGCCGATGCCGTCCTGCGTGATGTTGATATATTCGCTTTTCGGGACGCGGTAGAGGAGATTGGTGTCGATGAGTTCGCCGAGATACTGTTTGCAGTCCATATAGGTCAGCCAGTCGTTTTCGGACGTGCAGATGTCCAGCAATGCCGCTTCGGAAAGCGAGATCGCCATTCTGTCGAAAACGAAAAGGATGATCAGCTTCTGGATCTTGCTGTCCATCTGTGCAGGGATGCCGTCTTGCTCGAAACTCACAGTTTTCCTCCTCAAAAAAGTCGTCCGAACGGGCGCGCGGGCAAAAGAAAAATCCCCGCTTCATGATCCGTTGGCGCAGAATGGAATTTTAGCACCTTCCGCGGCGCATTTCAATACTTTGCGCGAAATTTTTCGCTCGGCACAACTTGTTGTGACATGCGCCCCGCCGCAGCCCTAAGAGCACGTCGCATTCCGTGCGAGCGCGTCGCCGTTACGCCGCTCAGCGGCGGGTAGGCTCGCCTGTCGCACGGATGCTCCTTATCACGTCGTGAAAATGCGGAGACGTTCGCTTCGCTCCTCGTTTTTTCACTCTGCTCAAAAACTATCGCGAAGCTCTCTCATTTTCACTCCGTGGGGCTCGGGGCATCAGCTCCATGCTTTTTATAATAACAATGCGCCGAAGGGTGCGGGCGGAGCCGCAGCCTTCGGCGCACTATTATATTAAAAAAGTTCGGGGTGCGGGGATGTCATTCCCGCCGGGGGGGCAGGTATTGACAACAGTGAAAAGGCGGGATAATATATTAACAGAAGGCATCTTATCTTTTGCGTTTTGGCTGTCGGAGAGGGCGGCAAAAAATGCGAACGGCGGGATGATGAACGGAGCAATATAAGAGGGGGAAATTATGTTGAAGAGAAACACGGGAAGATCCGCGGTGTTGCGGCGCAGTTTGATCATAGTTTTGAGCGCAGTCGTGCTGTCGGCGAGCATTTTTACACTCGGTGCGTGCAATAAGGATACGTTTCCCGATGGCGATTATATCATTGTGGCAAACCTTGTTGCGTCTTTGTTTTGGGACGGGTATTGTCTGCCTTTGAGAGAATGCGAGGTGGAAGGCGATATATTGGACATAAGGATCGAAGTCTCGCGGGATAAAGACGATGTGGGGCATATAATCGTGGACAGGGACAGCGGCGATATACGCGACGTCTATTTGGAGTCCGGGCTGCCTTTGAACGAATATGCGGTGTCGTATTCGGACTATCCCGCGGATGCCGTCGGCGGCGCCGACGCCGGTTTGAAAGAGACGCAGGAAAAATTCGGCTATGTGCGGTTCGGGTTCGTAGAGCCCATGATCCCGGAAGATTTTTTGGTGAAGTATTACACGGAGGACATGTGGACGCCTTTATGTTTTGCCGCGCTCGGAGGTTCTGCGGACGGCGGGTATGCCGCGGGGTATTGGTTCAGCCGCGGATATTATCACGACCCGAAAAACTACGACGATTACGGGGACATAGGCATAAATGTCGAGCGGATGCTGCAGTATAAACCTACGAACTTGCGCAAGCAGTTCATGCCTGCGGAACGATTTGAAGAGATCGCGGGTTGGATCTGCACGCCGCTTTCGGAAAGGTCGGAGTTGCGGCAGTTTGCCGCAGAGCTCATCAAGAGATTGACGGGCGATGACGAAACCTCATTGACCTATGCGTCCTATCATTACAGCCGGATAGGCGAGCGGTGCACCGTGCTCGGTTTCTCGGTGGCAACAAGCGGGAAAGAGTTGCCGCTGCGGTTGCTGGAGCAGGATGACAATCTTTATGTCGTGGAATGGCATTAGAAATCAAGCGGTAAAATCATGGGCATGTGCCATCCCGCATTGCTTTTGTCGGGCGCAAGTTTCTCTTGTGCGGCATGTGCTTCGGTCGAGCGCATAAGCACATCATCCTTACCATTGTCATGAACGAAAAAAGAAACCGCCCCACCGAAACACGATACGTGTTTCGGTGGGGTGCGCTCCCCGTGGGTGAATTATTTCCCCCTATCCCTTTGCGAGGGATTAAATCTCTCGCCCCATACTTTTTATAATAACAATGCGCCGAAGGCTGCTGGTGAAACCGCAGCCTTCGGCGCAATATTATTAAAAGTTCGGGGTGCGGGGATGACATCCCCGCCGGGGTGCAGGGACAGAGCCCCTGCGGGATCAAAACAGAGTTGCCGCAAAAATCACTTCGCGAGCATGGTGTCGAGGCACTTGACGAAGAACTGCGTCGCCTTTTCGAGCTGATCGACGTGCAGTCGCTCGTTGATGCCGTGGATGCGGGACTGGTCGTCCAGCGAGTTGATGAAAGGTCCGAAACGGAACACGTTGTCCGTCAGCGGATTATAAAACCTCGCGTCCGACGCCGCAATGAACATGTAAGGCGCAACCACGATGTCGTCGAAAGTGTTAACTATGGTGTCGCGCAAACGCTCGTATGCCGTGCAATGCACATCCGCTTCGGGGGACGGATCGGAGTAAGTGAGCAGGTTGACTTCCACCTTGTCGCCGAGGAGTATATTAAGGTAGCGTTTGACGTCCGCGCCCGTCTCGCCGGTGATGATGCGGAAGTTGATGTTGGCGCGCGCCTCTTTGGGGATGACGTTGCGCGCGTCGCTGCCCCAGAGCATGGTGGGCGCGAAGGTGGAACGCACCAGCGCGTTGGTCATGGGCGCGACTTTGGTGAAGACGAATTTGAGCAGCGGCGAGAAGACGTCGCGGTTGGTGAGGATGAACTTGAAGGCGCCTTTGCAATAGGGGGAGAGCGACTTGAAGGTCTCCTTGGTCATGGGCGTCCAATAGGTCTTCATGGGGTGGCTCTCCACCTTGGCGACCGCCTTGGAGAGCAGCCCGACGGCGGTGGGGGGCTTGGGGTTGGAGGCGTGTCCGCCCGCCTTTTTGACGACGAGCTCGAGGTCGCCGTTGCCCTTCTCGCACGCGCCTATGAGCGCGACGGTGTGGGGGATGCCGAGGAGCTTGCCGTCCAGCACGGTGCCGCCCTCGTCGATGACGAACTCCATCTCCACGCCCTTGTCTTTGAGGTGTTTGACGATGGAGGACGCGCCGACGGTGGAATTGCCGGGTTCCTCGTCGTGTCCGAAGCAGAGATAGAGGTCGCGGTCGAACTTCTTGCCGTGCGCGAGGTGATATTCCACCGCTTCCAGCAGGGCGATCATGTGGCTCTTCATGTCCTGCGCACCGCGCCCGTAAATGTAACCGTCCTCGGTGAGAACGCCCTCGAAGGGATCGTATTCCCAGCCGTCTTTGGGGGCGGGGACGACGTCGATGTGACTGAGATAACACCCGCCTTTGAGGGAAGGATCGGTGCCTTTGAGGCGGTAGATGATGGAGTAGCCCGCGATGATCTCGCGCTCCGCCGCCGCGTTGAGAAGGGGATAGGTATTTTCCAGCCAATCGCGGTAGTCGATGAAGGGTTGGATGTTGTCTACATAATCCTCCGTCATTGAGACGGTGGGGATGCGGATGGCTTCTCTCAGGTGCTGCACGGCAGCCGCCTTGTCGATGGGGGCGAGGTCCTGTGCCTTTCCGGGAGCGACCTTGGGACGGTTGAGAACGGTGCGCACGATGAGCGCGGCGAAGAAGAGAACGATGATCCCTGCGATGACGCCGCCTATTATCGCGCCTATGGTTTCGGGAGTCATGATATATCCTCCTAGTGAGATTTCATAAAAACATTATACACGTGTGCGGGCGCAATTTCAAGAGCGGAAAGCAGAGAGCGGCAACGACTGTCGGAAAGTAAAAAAAAGAGGGCGCATCTCGCCTCGACATAGCGTACACGGGCGAGTCGAGCAGAAAGAAAAGAAAAGTCCGCAAAATGCCCGCCGTGCCCTTCGTCGCCCGCAAAAAGCGCAAGAGGAAGGAAAAGCCGCACGCATTGTCGCAAACGCACTTACTAGTGCGGAAACGGCAAAATCACGCGATTTTTGACCGCAATATGCAAGAAAGTGCAATTTGCGGCTTTTCGACGGCAGAAAGGGGAGAATGTGCCGCGGATCTCCCTTTCCCGCTCTGCAAGCAGCTTTTGCCGCTCCTCGCCCGATTTTTCCACAAGAAGGAAGAAAAACTTCCGCAATTTTTCCTCCCCACTGTTTGCGTGCAAAAGTATTCTACATTTCGCGCAATGTGAGAATAATATTTTGCCGAGTGTTCTAAAAAGAGGATTTTTACAGAGAAGTCTTATCAAAATTTCCGCATTTGAGAATAGTCACCCTCACCCCTCGTCCCTCTCTCGCCCCTGCCGCCAGCCCTCCGCCGCGCTCATCCCTCACACGGCGTACCGCAGCAGCCGCGCATTTTCTCTTGCTCCCGTCCCGCCGCAACACCCGCGCCCGCCCGATTTTAGCGCAATATATGAGAAAGCAATTTTCCGCTCACTACACATGCGGCGTGCGTTTTGTGCTGTTTACGACATGACAAGAGGTGGCGTTCCTCGGCTTGTGGTGGCTTGTGGACGAGGTGCAATATGACCTCACCTCGGTGAACCCGCAAGCGGCGGGAATGGGCGACTTTATGAAAAACGCGGTCGTGGAAGTCACGCTTATAGGAAGCGGGCGCGCGGCGGAATAGGAGAGCATATGGACATAGGCTTTTTATTCGGCTGGGCGAAAGAGCAAGGTGTAGACCTCCCGACCAAAGCAGACGGGAGCATAAACATCCCTGCGGCGTTCGCACTATACGACGAGTGGAAGAAGAAAGGCGGGAGCGGCAAAGCGAAAGACGACAACGGCGGGACGGACAGCAAAGGCGGAGGACAAGAAGACGCGCCCGATGTGGTGGAGCTGGACGAGAACTCGGAACTCATGAAGCGCGTGGAGGGGCTTAAAGGAAGAGAGCGGACGAAAGCTATTGCGAATTATATTGTCGAAGTTTTAGGCGGACGTTCAATGACTTTACATGATGGGATAAGTGCCGTTGTAGATAATGCAGACTTAATTAAAATGGCACAGGACGCATTCCCACATGGCAGAGGGCTACGCAGGACGACAGAATTGGGGGAAATAGCAAAAATAATAGACAACGCGCGGTATTCACACAGCGATTACAATGCAAGGCATAACAAATTCTCTGCATTTAGGTATTATGCTGTGAAAACTCGATATAAGGGGGAAGATGAAACCATTCTGCTTAATATTGGCAAGAACAAGTTTACGGGGAAATATAACTTCTATACAATCACTGTGGACGATGACAAATAAAAAAACTCCCACCCATCTAATTAGATGTTTCTTGGTGCGCGACATTACTCGGTGCTTGCCAAGTCCGCTGGCGGGAGTTCTTACACCTTCATTATATGCAAAACGGCGGAAAAGTCAAGCCTTTGTGAAAAAAGGCAGGGAAACAACATGACGACACTACAAATAATCGGGCTTGTGTTGTTTATGCCGAACGGGAGCAACACGAACCGGCTCCAAAGCAATTCTTTTCGGCGCTTTTGCGCGGGCGAAACTTGCCAATATGTAAACTATTGCCTGCGTTTTGTCCGCACTAAATCATCCGAAAATCTCTTGCTTTGAAACGCGAAACTCGATCCGTGTTGTTTCCGTTCGGCATTGGGAGGCGTGCCGGGAGGGGACCCAGCCGAAAGAATTTTCGGTGGGGAAAGGAACTGCGGACCGAATGGGCAGCATTGCCACCAATGGCGGGAATGTGCGGGCGAGGTCATGCAGCGACGCGGGCGCGCTTTTCCTTTATGTGCTTACGAACGACAAGCGGCGGGAGCGACGGGAGGCGAAGTATGACGCAAAAAAAGTTCATCCAACCGATGGCGGGGGATTTTCAGGGGGGAAAGGTTTTGATTGACAGAGAGGGCGGCAGGGTTTAATATCTTTATTAAGTGCAGGCGCGAGTGTGGGCGCGCGGGACGCGCGTTTATATGATGACTGCAACTTAGATAAGCGCGTATGCGCGTGTGAACGCAAGCGGCGGACACAAGCAAGTGCAACCGCGGGAAGGGAACGCACGGGGCGATCGTGTGAACACAGCCCCAAGGCAAGACCGGAACGGCAGGCGGGATGCGCCGACCGGGAGAGCGGAGTGCCGCAAACGGCGAGTCCCTGCGGCGGAGTGCGCGATGTGTGCGCGGCGCAAGCCGCGGATACAAGCAAGTGCGACCGCGGAAGCGGAATGCACGAGGCGGTTGCGTGAAAGCAGCCTCAAGGCAAGCCCGGAACGGTTTGCGGGTTGCGCCGACCGGGAGGGCGGGCGTCCGAGCAAGCGGCGCATGCGACAGGCAGGAGTAGCGTCCAGAGAGGGCGCGGAGGGCGCGGGCGGTCTGCCCCTAAAACAAGAATCAAAAACTGCGCGGGCGAGTCGTCCGTGCGTCGGAGGTAGAAATGAAATTCGAAAACAAAGGCCTTCAGAATTTCGTCGACGAGAGCGTCGCTCTCTGCACGCCCGATAAGGTCGTGCTCATCGACGGCAGCGAGGAACAGCTCGAAGCGTTGAGAGCGGAAGCGTGCTCCACGGGCGAGATGATCAAGCTCAATCAGGAGCTTCTGCCCGGGTGCTATCTGCATCGCACCGCGGTCAACGACGTCGCGCGCGTCGAAGGACGCACCTTCATCTGCACCGAGAAGAAAGAGGACGCCGGTCCCACCAACAACTGGATGCAGAAGGACGAGGCTTACAAGATGCTGAAAGGCATCTTCAAAGGCTCCATGAAGGGCAGGACGATGTATGTCATCCCCTATTCCATGGGCGCGGTGGGTTCTCCCTTCTCCAAGATCGGCATCGAGCTTACGGACAGCATCTATGTCGTGCTCAATATGGCGATCATGACGCGTGTCGGTCAGAAGGTGCTGGACACCCTCGGTCCCGACGGCGACTTCGTGCGCGGTCTGCATTCCAAGGCGGACATCGACGAGGAGAAGAGGTACATCTGCCAATTCCCGGAGGACAACACCATCATGTCCGTCAACTCCGGCTACGGCGGTAACGTGCTGCTGGGCAAAAAGTGCTTCGCGCTGCGCATAGCGTCCTATCAGGGCAGACAGGAAGGGTGGCTTGCCGAGCATATGCTCATCCTGGGCGTCGAGAAACCGGACGGCGAGACGAAGTATATCGCGGCGGCATTCCCCTCCGCGTGCGGCAAGACCAACCTGGCGATGCTCATCCCTCCCAAGGAATTTGCGGAGAAGGGATATAAGGTGTTCACGGTCGGCGACGACATCGCGTGGATCAGAGTGGGCGCGGACGGCAGGCTTTACGCCATCAACCCCGAGAACGGCTTCTTCGGCGTCGCTCCCGGCACCAACGCCAAGTCCAACCCCAACGCGCTTGCCACCACCCGCCGCGGCACCATCTTCACCAACGTGGTGCACAACCTCGAAAACAACACCGTGTGGTGGGAAGGGCTGGATAAGAATCCTCCCAAGAACGCCATCGACTGGAAGGGCAACCCCTGGACGGAAGAGGACAGGGCGAACGGCGTGAAGGGCGCGCATCCCAACTCCCGTTTCACCGCTCCCGCGAAGAACTGCCCCTGCATCTCTCCCGAGTTCGAGAATCCGCAGGGTGTGCCGCTCGACGCCATCGTGTTCGGCGGCAGGCGTGCAAAGACCGCGCCGCTGGTTTATGAGGCGCGCGACTGGGCACACGGCGTGTTCGTCGGCTCCATCATGGCGAGCGAGACCACCGCGGCGGCGAGCGGAGCAGTGGGCGTGGTGCGCCGCGATCCCATGGCGATGCTGCCTTTCTGCGGCTACAACATGGGCGACTACTTCGCGCATTGGCTGGAAATGGGCGAGAAAGTCACCAAGAAGCCCAAGTTCTTCAACGTCAACTGGTTCAGGACGGACGAGGAAGGGCACTTCCTGTGGCCCGGCTTCGGCGACAACCTCCGCGTGCTGGATTGGATCCTGAGACGCACCGAGGGCAAGGCGGACGCGGTGGAGACCCCCATCGGCTATGTGCCCCGTCCCGAGGACATCGACCTCAGCGGGCTTGACATGACCACGGAGGATGTGGCGGATCTGCTCACCGTGGACAAGGAGCTCTGGAAAGAGGACGCGGAGAACATCGAAGGCTTCTACGCCAAGTTCGGCGACAAGCTGCCCAAGGCGCTCGCGGACGAACTCGCGACCTTGAAGAAGAACCTCGAATGACAGATCCTTCCTTTCCGTCCGCGCCGAGCGCGCGGACGGAGGGGAGAGCGGTGCGCCGCCGTGCGCGGCGCCTTTCCGCGGAAGCGGAGAGAGGGGAAATTCCGACGGTGACGTCGAATTTTCTTTTTGCCCGCCGCAGGACGGCGGGCGACAGGCGATATAGCCGATGATCGGCGAGTCCGGGCTGTGAAAAGCGCAGGAAATGCCGAGGACATTTGCGCGAAGGCGAACGCGAGCGATCGTGCCGTGCGCAGTATGTATATAGGGGGAAAAAGAGAGAAAATCCGCGCGGCGGGAGCCGTGCAAGCAAATAATAAGGAACATTTATGGAACTGTACCAAAGATTTCTGACCGAAAAAGTTGACGCAAAAGGGCTGCTTACGGGAATAGATTTCCACGCCCCCGACAACTTCAATTTCGGCTTCGACGTGGTCGACTACTACGGCACCGAGGAGCCGGAGAGAAGAGCCATGATTTGGGTGTCATCCGAGGGAGAGGAGAGGATCTTCACTTTCGGCGAGATGATGCGCAAGTCTGCACAAGCGGCAAACTATCTCAAAGCCCTCGGCATTAGCAAGGGGGACAGGGTCCTCCTGGTCCTCCGCCGACATTGGGAATTTTGGCCGATCATCGTCGCTCTTCACAAGCTGGGCGCCATCTGCATCCCCGCCACCGACCAGCTCAAAGAGAAAGATTTCGTGTACCGTTTCAACGCCGCGGGCGTGAAAGCCATCATCTGCACCACCACGGGCACCGTCATCGAAGAGGCGGAGAGTGCCGCGGAAAAGTGCCCGCAGGTCACCGTCAAGGTGTCCGCCGTGAGCGAGAGGGCGGGGTGGCACTTCTACAACGCCGAGTGCGAAGGGTATCCCGAGGTGTACGAGCGCCCCACGGACGGCAGCGCGCCCATGCGGGACGAGATCATGCTGATGTACTTCACCTCCGGGACGACGGCTTATCCCAAGATCGCCGCGCATGAGCACACCTATGCGCTCGCGCACTTCCTCACCGCCAAATGGTGGCACAACGTGAGGAAGGACGGCATCCATTTCACCGTCGCGGAGACGGGGTGGGGGAAAGCCGTGTGGGGGAAACTCTACGGGCAATGGCTGTGCGGAGCGTGCGTTTTCACCTACGACTTCGAGCGCTTCGACCAGGAGAAGTTGCTGGGGATGATCGAGAAATACCGCATCACCACCTTCTGCGCGCCGCCCACCATCTACCGCTTTATGATCAAGGCGGATCTGAGCAAGCACGACCTCTCGTCGCTGGAATATATCACCACGGCGGGGGAGGCGGTCAATCCCGAGGTGTTCAACCAGCTCAAAGCCGCGACGGGACATTCCCTGATGGAGGGCTTCGGGCAGACGGAGACCACGCTCACGGTGGCGAACCTCAAAGGTATGACGCCCAAGCCCGGCAGTATGGGCAAGCCCACGCCGATCTACAAGCTCAAGCTCGTGTCCGCGGACGGCAGCGATACGCCCATGGGCGAGCCGGGGGAGATCTGCATCGACATCTCGGAAGGGAGACCTTACGGGCTCTTCCGCGAATATTACGGCGACAGCGAGAGCACGCATCGTGCGATGCACGACGGGCTCTACCACACCGGGGATATGGCGTACAGCGATGAGGACGGCTACCTCTTCTTTGTGGGGAGGACGGACGACATCATCAAGTCCAGCGGCTACCGCATCGGGCCGTTCGAGATCGAGAGCGTGCTGATGGAGCATCCGGCGGTGCTGGAATGCGCGGTGACGGGGGTGCCGGATCCCACGAGAGGGCAGGTGGTCAAGGCGACGATCGTGCTCGTGAAAGGGTATGAGGCGTCGGAGGAATTGAAGAAAGAGATCCAGACTTTCGTGAAAAACCTGACCGCGCCGTACAAATATCCGAGGGTGATCGAGTTCGCGGAGGAGCTGCCGAAGACGATCTCGGGGAAGATCCGCAGGACGGAACTGAGAAAATAACACGCGACTACCCAATGAAAACGCCGCCCGCGCGGCGTTTTTCTTTTGCAATTAAACAATTGGGGACGGGGCAAAATTGTTTAAAAATTTGACAATTTTGCCCCGTCCCCAATTGTTTAATTGACAAGGGAGAGGAAAGATTGTATGATCGGATCAGGCAAAAGAGGAGGGCAGGGAAATGTCGAGATTGCCGCGCAAAGCGTTTGAGACCAATTATTATCATGTCATCGTTCAGGGCATAGGAAAGGAAAAGATCTTTGAGCGGGGGTGGATGAAAGCCGAGTATCTGAATGACCTTGCTCTTTACAAAGATATCCACGAGATCAAGGTGCTGACCTATGTGGTGATGGACAATCATTGCCATATGCTGTTATATGCACCGGATGCCGCATCGCTCGGCGCATACATGCGCAGGGTGAACACCCGCTATGCTCAGTTTTATAATCACGCATGTGAAAGAGTGGGCTATGTGTTCCGCGACAGGTATAAAAGCCAGGCGATCTTCGACAATGATTATTTGATAAACTGCATGGTTTATATACACAATAATCCTGTTAAAGTCGGAATCGTGCAAAATCCCGCCGATTATGCACATTCGGGGCTGCAATGTTATTACGGCAGGGCCGGTCTCGTGGATCGAGACGCGGCGGCAGAGTTTTTCGATGTCGATGCCGCAAATGTCGAAGCGGTGATGCAGGAAAAATCGGCGCAGGCGGATGTGTGGTGCCCGGAGTGGCTGGATGTGCCCGAGGAGAGCAGGAGCGCCGAGGAGATGATCGCGGATGTGGTGGCGCGCTGCGGCGTGGCGAAGGAGCTGTTGCGTTATGACAAGGAGAGGCTCAAGAAGGTTGTTGGGCGGCTGGAGGCTGCGGGTGTAAGGCAAGGAGAGATCGCGGAAGCGATCGGGATGTCAAGGGCGTCCTTGTGGGCGATGTTGAAAGAGTGAGTTTTTTGATTTTAAACAATTGGGGACGGGGCAAAATTGTCAAATTTTTAAACAATTTTGCCCCGTCCCCAATTGTTTAAAAGAGAGGGGCGGAGGGGGCGGAAGGGAAAGATTAAAAAGGGGGAGGGGGTGAGGTGACTTTGGTTAAGGGGTTGAAAGGGGTGGGGGAGGAGTGGTAAGATTAGTTTGCATAAAGTATTCTGTGCATATGCGCGCTTTGCGCGCGCGTTTGGGGAACGCTGAGGGCTCAAACACCCGAAAGCAAAAAACTGAATCGCGATGCGTCGTCGTCAAGCGGCTGCCGAGCCGAGCAGGCACCCGAGCCATAAGGCGGGAGAGGATGTCAGGTCGTCAAGCCAATTGGGGACGGGGCAAAAATGTTTCAAGTGCGCGGTGCGCCCCGAAACATTCCGCAAAGAGCTTTTCCCCCCGTCCCCCTTCACCGCGAACGGGCGGGCGAGGCGGACGAAGGACAGCCGAAGCGGCACCCCGCGCGAGAGAGACCTCTCCCGGCGGGGCAGAAAAGCCGAAGCGGCGGCACCCGTCCCCCTTCACCGCGAAGGGGCGGGCGAGGCGGACGAAGGACAGCCGAAGCGGCGGGGAGCCGCGGGGCTGAAAGCGTGACCCGATACGCGCAGGCGCATAATGTGCGTGTGAGCGGAATATAAAGATTTTTGAAAGCAAAAGGGAAGTTGCTTTTGAGAGGTGGGATTATGAGAAAGAGCCGTAACGGGCAGGTAAGGGCTTTTGCCGTTGTTGCGAAATTTTCGGTGTTGCTGATGTGCTTTGCGACGATATTCGCCTTGGTGCTGACCACGGGCGTATTTGACGTCGGCGGAAGCGACATGAGCGCGAATGTTGCGGATGCGGAACATAGTGGCGGCAGCACAAGTGCGATCTCATTGGACAGTGCGGATAACCAGAACGCCACCGTACACAACGCCATGCACGGCAACAGCACCGCAGCGCAGACTTTCACATATGACCTGTCGAACTACGACTTCAGTGAGAAGAGCACATCGTTGTACAACGATTCCGATAGCGGAACAAACATAATTTTCTGGCATGGTCAAACTCATAAAGGTAACGTAGACAGAAACGATCCCGCAGACCTCAACGATGACGGATATGACCATGCATGGGGGGTCGGCGGTGATTCTTGGTACGCCATTGGCCGTGGGGGAACCAACTATGCGGCGATAAATGTCACCATACCAACAATCATCCAAAATTACAGAAAAGCAGGTTTCACAGTCACGGCATACTATACCGCGACGCTTTACGGCTATAAAGCGAAATATTCGGATAAGGATACTTATATTGGCATTTACGCATCCGACAGAGCGCAGAGCGCGAACACATACGGAAACGGGCAGATGCAAAATAAAGCCGACAACTACGAGAACGGCATAAACAGGACTTCCGTGACGTTGACTTTGGCGGAAAACAGCACAAATCTGACTCTTTATATCGGGCGTGGGATAACTACTACTAATGCAATAGCACCCGATACAAATGGCAGTTGCCGATCAAGCATGATCTGCGCGGCGAACACGAAGGTGGTGTTCACCGTCACCCCCAAGCCGTCCTCAATGCCTTCGGACGGGAATGCGCCGAGTGTGAGTTTTATGTCGGGGACGACGAATACGTGGCTCGGGAGCGGAAATCTCGGGGGCTTTATGAGCAGCGGCAGCGCGCTCTTTGACGAAATAGCGGGTCACCTGGATTCCACGACGGACAGCTCGTGGCTCAATCCCTCCGACAACGCGGGTTCCATCAGCCTTGCGGGCGTGGTGGCGAAGAAGAATTCGCTGGAAGTCGGAGAAGAAGGAGTCAGCGACGTCTCGTCGAAATATGCAAAGAAGGCGGTGTTCACCGTCAAGGAAAGGAATGCGAACAGCGGCGAAGCCAGCATCTATGAGCCAGGTTATTACGCGGGGCTTGCGGGCATCAAGGCGGGCAATGCGCCGTTGACGGGCACGATCTACAACAGTTCGTATCTGTCCGGAGAGTTCACCTACACGGCTACGGGCGGAGGCACGGGCAACGGGTATTACTACTGGAAGGTCAACGACCAGGGGCGGACTGCGGGCACGCTGACGCTCTATTTCAACGATAATGCGGAAAACATCGAGGTGCTGATCTACGACTCGGGCGGGAGCTATTTCACGCTCAACATCAAGGTGGACGGCATCAAGGACGGCGGCGACGATCTGACGGGCAGCGCGAGCATCACGGACGGCACGAGGATGAAGGACGGGAACTCGGCGACCTTCGACGGGCTCACCTGGGAATGGAACAATCTCACGCCCGATTTCGCGAACATGGGCAGCGGGCTTAACGAGCAGATCTGGTTCTACGCCGTGGAGAGATATGACAGTGCAGACGCGGCTCTCGAAGCGCTCGGGACCGGGACAAACCTTTATCAGGGCAAAACGGGGAGCAGCGGGCTGCAACCGATAGGGTATTCCGTGGACGGGGCGCTGACGAGGTTTTCCGGCACGGGGTATGATTTCGACAGCGGGACGTTCGACGGCGCGGCGCCCATCAACGGCGGGAGCGCTACGGGGAGCGGGTGGTACCGCTTCGAGTTCTATCCCATGAACTATGCGGGATACATCGGCAAGCCGGTGGTCAGGCTGGTGAAGGCGGATGTCGCGGTGGGCGAGGTGGAAGTCGTCCTGACCTATTCGCCCGAGGAAAGCGGCACGTTCGGCAGGTTGTGGTCGGCGGCCGACACCAAAGATTTCGGCAGGATCACTTTCGATGAGGCAGGCGCGTATGTGGGCACCGATCTCACCGCAAAGGTGACGTTTGCGCCCAACTTCTCCGGCAACAGAGTGCACGTGCTCGGTGCGGACGGACAGAATTACATAGTTTATGTCAGCGGCGGCAAGATCACGGGCATTTACGGCGCGGACGGCATCTCGGCAGCGGACGACTGGAAGAATGCGGACGGCGTGTGGAGCATGGCGGAGGGAACCGCTTTCGGCGGAGTGAAAGTCTCTGTCGCGGAGGATGAGGACGGCAAAGTCGTGCTTTCCGCCACATACACGGGCTTGGACCGCGCGGTGGTCGAAGAGGTCTGCGACTTCCGCGTGTACAGCAATGCGGATGACAATGGCGCGCTCGACGAAAGCGTCAGCAACATGCACAGCGAGTGGGGGAGCGGCGCGACGCTCAACATCGACCTCGCGGCTCCCGCGCAGGCTGTGAGCGGGAATGGGTTCGTCATCAAAAACGACAAGAACACCATCCCCGCGGGCACGGACAGAAAGTGGTACACCGACTCGAACTGGACGCTCGATGCGGATATGACCGTCACGGGAGAGTACGACACGCTCTATTATGTGACGCAATATTACAAGGGAACCGTCGGGCAGACCCAGGGCAGCACCGATTTCTCGGACGGCCTTAAAAACTATCAAAACATATACAACGCCGCTTCGCTCGACCTCACCGGTTTCACGGACGAAGATCATTTTGGTAACGACGGGAAACACAGTCTCCACCTCGATTTCGGCGAGATCGCGGGCAAAGCGGAGCAGGCGGGCTATTATGTCGTGTACATCGTGGTCAAGGACCGCGCGGGCAACGTCAGTGAGCTCGGCGTGTTCGGCGTGCTGGCGGACGGGCATGAGTACAAAATCTCGGTGGAGATCGATCAAGATACTCTCGATGAGCTCGGCAACAGCCCCTATGACCTGACCCGGATCGTCACCGACGAGGAAGGGAATGTGCAGACCACTTTCCGCCGCGGCGAGACGATCAGGTTCGTGCCCAAACTCACCGACGAGTCTTACGCGGGCGCGTACGTACCTTATGAGATAAAGAAATACAACGCGGAGACGGGCGCGGTCATCGACGCCAGCCCCATCTACTCTCATGAGGATGACGACATCACTTCCGGGTTCAATGCGGACTACATCCTTTCGGGGTATGCCTACGCGCGCCTGATCGAGGGCGGCAGCGGGCTGGAACTCGACGTCGACCGCAATTCCGTCGCGAATCTGCCCATCGCGGACGGCGGGCAGACGAAACTCGTCTTCTCCTACCGCAGGGTCATGAAAGCGACCTACAACCTGAACGTTTCCTACACGGGCGAAGAGATCACCGCGGAAGTCACCGAATTGTTCACGGACGGCAACCCCGCACAGAGTCAGAGTCCCGACGGCCCGACGATCACCGCGAAGCCTTATAAGGTGGTGTATCCCGGCAACTTTGTCGTGGACGGCATCACCCATGCGGGCAGCTATGCGGTGCAGATCCTGCGCC
Organism: uncultured Clostridia bacterium; assembly: GCA_949283145.1. Classification (GTDB taxonomy): domain Bacteria; phylum Bacillota; class Clostridia; order Christensenellales; family CAG-917; genus Limadaptatus. The sequence goes on from CASDRL010000018.1 coordinate 26,812, forward strand.
AGAAATCCGAATTCTATGTGCTGAGCGCGGAAGTGACGGACAACCTCCTCACCGTCACCCCCGTCGCACTCAATGTCGCGGCTTCGATGAACCCGACCGGCGGCGCGTTCTCGTTCCATTTCGGCGACATGACGCCGGCGAATGCGCAGGGTCTGCTCGGGCTCCAGTATGACATCACGAGCGGGCTTGTCGGACAGGACAAGGACAAGGCGTTTGAAGCGCTTTATGAAGCGAACATCGCGGTCAGCATCTCCAACATGCCGGAGGGCAGCTACGTCGCCTTAGGTCCGCATACCGTCACCGCCACCCTTACCGCGAAGGACTACACCGTCACCCTCACCTGGGGGGAGAGCGGCGGCTCGTTCAACATCGTGGCAAGACCGATGTCGTTCACCGTACAAAGCCCCGCGTCGGTCACTTACGGCGACCCGATGCCCGCGGAGTACACCGTCAGGCTGCTTAAGAGCGCGTTCGCGTTCGACAGCGCGGAACAGGGCGGGCTCGAGCTCTATCAGACCGCGGAGCAGGTCAAGGCTCTCATCGGCTACGATGTGACGGACGACGGCGGCGACTACTATGAGTTCAAACTCCCGGCGTCGGCTTTCGCGGCGTTCGAGAAGAACGACGCGGGCTTGTATAACGTCGGCGATCATCCCATCGCGGACTTCAACCAGGGGAGCACCTCGGTCAACAACAGGCTGGCACTGAGAGTTGCGGAGGACAGCGAGGGCAAAGTGACCGTCACCACCCGCACCGTCGAGGTCAGCCCCGTCGGCGACGGCACGACCATCGACATCGAGAAAGAGAGCGAGATCGCAGATCTCACCTTTAATATCTCCGCCACCGCCGAGACCGACGCATACAGAGTGACGGGCGTCTTTGTCGCGGGCGAGAGCACCGGCACGGAGAATGTGTACTACATCGTGGCAGGTCCGGACGGCTTCGGTTCCGCTCACAACGAATACGACGAGAATAATGTCGAGGTGAAGGTTGCCGACGGCGAATGGACTTTCACCGTCCATTACATCACGCCGGAAGGGCAGTTCGTCATCACGTTTAATGCGGGCATCTTCACCGTCACTTACGGCGAGCTCTTTGACGCAGACGCCATCGCGGCGGCGGGCGGCGGCTATTACACCGTCGAGTACTTCCCCAGGGACGGGGAGGGCGGCTATGCGACAGAGCCCGCCGCTATTCCCACCGGAGTCACTCTTGATGTGACGATCGGGGTCGCAAACTACAACACTTCCGATGCCTTTGCAAACAATGCAGGAAACTACAACCTCACCGTGAGCGCGCAGGCGCAGGGCGCTCCCGAGGGCGTGTTCTACACCTACGCGTACAAGACCGCGGACGGCGCTCTGCCGGCGTATGTCACCGTCAAGACTTTGCAGGCGACCGTGAAGGTCAGCGAGGGCACCCCGCTCAGCAAAGAGTACGGCGTGAACGACCCCGCCATAGATCCCGAGGCGTTCGGGTTCGATTTCTCGGACGATAACGGTCTCATCGACGAGTTCATCAAGGAGAAGGGCGAGATCTCGGTCAAGAACATCGGGGCAGGCTGGGACAGGCTCGCCAAAGTCGGTAGCGACTATAAGTATGATTGGAGCGGCTGCACATTCACCGCGGGCAATGACACGATCATCAGCTCCAACAACATCAAGTTCACCGTTGTCGACGACGGTGTGAGGTTCAAGATCACGCAAAAAGTGCTCAACATCGATGCGCTCATCGGGAACGGCGGGCTCATCGTCACCGCGGGAAACAAGCCTTATAACGGCAATTCCACGGCGAACGCGACGCTCGAGTTCGGTTCCGTCGGTGAGAACAGCGTCATCATCAACGAGGATAAAGTCACGCTCTCTTACACCGCGGAGTACTGGAACGGCACTCAGACGGTCTCCGACATCTCTTCCGGCGAAGGGTATCACATCATCTTCCACGGGATCGGGATCAGCGGAGCCGACGCCGGCAACTACAGGCTCGAAGGCGGCGACACCGTGGAAGGCTTCGAGGCTTTGGTGTTCATCACCCCCGAGAGCGGCTATCAGATCGACCCCAACCCCATCAACATATTGACGGAATACTTCACCGTGAGCAAGATCTACGACGGCAACACCGGTGTGACGACAGGCAACATCAAGATCACCGGGCTCTCTCTCGGCAGATGGGAGCTGCTTGAGGACGGCAGCTTTGCCGCGGCGCAGGCGGGCATCACAATGGCGAGTTTCGTCATCGTCTTCCCCGACACCGAATATCCGCAGGCGGTCCTGGACCCGGACGGCGGCAGAGGGATCGAAGATTACTACAAGTTCGACACCGCCTACTTCTCGGTGGAGCAGTCGGACGAGGGCGGCATCAAGCTCATCTGCTCAAACATCGACGCCACCATCGGCAAGAAAGCCATCAACCTCGGCGACATCGAATTCAAGTTCACCGCGAAAGATATGACCAAGGAGTATGACGGCACCGCCGGCTTCGACGTGCCGTTCGGGTTCACCGACGCGTTTGCGGGCTCCGTCACCGGGTTCGTCGCCGAGAATGTCGGGCTCTCCTTCGAGGGCAGCGTGTCGAGACCGGACGTCGCCGAATATCCGCTCATCATCGACAGCATCGGCCTCGACGACGATGTCAACTATGAGATAGGCGAGACCCTCACCGCGGAGAACGCGGCATTGAGGATCAACGACGGCCGCACGCCCTTCTCCATCACCCCGAAAAAGCTCCGTCTCGACATCGTGTTCGCGGAAGCGTCGTACAGCGGCAAGCCCGGTCCGACGACGGCATCCGACACTCCCGTGGTGATCCGCGGGCTTGAAAACGGCGAGACGGCGGTGATCAAGGACGCCACATACGAGTACGTGCGACCCGTCGTCGGCGAGGACGGCACCGTTAAATACGAGGCTTTCCCCTACGTGCAGACGGGCGAGGGCTACTACGACGGCGCGACTTATCTCCACGACGTCCGTGCGGGCTTCGTCATCGCGGTGGGCAACGGCTTCAAGTGGGAAAACTACAAGCTTGATGTGAAATACGAGGCGACCTCGACGCCTGGCGAATACAACGTCTCAGGGCTCATCCTCGAGAAGGCTGCGGTGCTCAACCCCGCAGAGGTCACGCTCAATGTCACGGTCAGCGGCGACTATATCACGGTCAATGCCAAGACCTATGACGCGACGAATGTGGCTACGATCACCATCGGGGAGGCGGCTTATCGCGACGAGTTCCACGGAGAGGACTTCTCGCACCTCGACTTCTCCTACACCGCGACATTCACGAGCGTGAATGCGGGCAGCGGGATCGACGTCAGCGTCTCCGAACTGGCGCTCATCGCGGAGGACGGATATGAGTATATCGCGGACAGCTACAAGATCGCGGCGGACAGCAGATCCTTCACGCTGAAGAACGCCGGCACCATCAATAAGGCGCCCGTCAAGGTGCAGCTCAACATCCCCGAGAAGGTCTACGACGGCACCCGGTATGTCGAGCTGAGCCCCGGCGCGAACATCGGCACGCTTCTGAATGTGGACGGGTCGGCGGATTGGGCTGTCGCGGGCGAGAAGTTCGCCGGCAACTATTCCGTCCAAGCCATCGCCGCAGGCTATGACGACGCAAACGTCGCTTCCGGTGCGGGCTACGCAAAGACGGGCACCGTCATCGGGTTCAAGCTCGTCAATGACATGGGCGGCGCGGTCAACTACTACATCGTGGATGCGGACAAGAACACCGCGTACTTCAATGCGTACAGCGAGGAGGCGCTCGGCGACAAGCTCGAGGGGGCTCTCGCTTACATCGAAGGCGTGTATTCCGACGGCGGCGAACTCCGCTACATCATCAGGAAAGATGATGTGACGGCGGCGGGCGTCGACGGCATCGATCCCGTCACGACCTTCACGGCAAACTATGCGGAAGGCGAGGGCGCGATCGAGCCCGCTACGGTGAGCTTCTCCGTCGTCATTGTCGACAAGCCGGCGTTCAGAAAGCAGTTCGACGACACCTCCGCGCTCCCCGACCAGCCCGTTTACGGCACGAAAGGCGATGCGGAAGGGACTTACGACTTCTACATCAGGCTGTCCGACGGCGGGACGGGATTCAGCTTCCAGCAGAGCGATTTCGTCATCAGGCTCGCGGGCGCGGAAGTCGGCAACCAGGATATCATCTTCACCATCAGCAGATCCGAGATCGGCAACTACATCTTCAACACGGACAACAGCGTCACCGTCCCCGGCGGTGAGATCACCAAAGGGAAGTCGCTCTCCGTCACCGCGACGTCGAGCTCCGGCGGCGACATCACCGGCACTTACGGCGATGTGGGGCTGGATCATACCGTCAAATACACCTATCAGGGCACCGGTTCCAACCCCGTGACCCTCACCGTGGCGGACGGCTATGCCTATGTCCTCGAGGCTGATTGGAAGACGCTCTTCGAGCACAACAATGTCCCCGACGAGGTCAATGCGCGCCGCTATAACTACGCGGACGGCAAGTGGACTCAAGTCGACGACGGCGCGTATATCCGCATCACCGGCACATTCGGCACGCCCGTGCTCAGCACGGCGGGCGGCACTTCGTTCGTCGACAGGGACGGCGTCGTGACTGCGGCTGCGGGCACCTATGAGAACGCGAAACTCAGCGTGACTTCACAGAGCTTCACGCTCAACACGCCGAGCAACATCAAGGTCGTCATTTCGCCCAGGACGCTGCAAGTCTTCGTCACCAATGCGAACGAGCAGGGCAACTTCACGGCGGATTACTTCGTCGGCAAGCTTCCCAAGCCCGTCTTCGCCCTCCTGAATGAGAGTGAAGTCGCGTCCATCGACAACAAGAATGAGGTGCTCGGTTCCGTGCACGGAGTCTTCATGAACGTGAACGACGGTCAGCCCGTTGCAAACCTCAACATCAACAAGGACGGCAACTATGTCCTGGCGGTGAGCTCCGACAACGGCAACTACGCCGTCGTGCTCGTGGGCGCGGACGGCGAGAGTGCGGAGCACAAGCTCGTCGTCACCATCCCCGCACTCAGCGCCACGCAGTATAAGATCGCGAACCTGAACACCCGTCCCTATGAGCTCGATGAGGAAGGCGATCCCGTCGCGCTTGACGCGAGCGATCTGCTCGTCCGCTACGACGCTGCGATGGATGAGATTGTCGAACTCAAATGGACGACGAAAGATGGCACGGAGGTCGAGTCCGGGGCTCCCACCGACGCGGGCGAATACAAGTGGTCCATCAAGGTCCAGAGAAAGATCGGCGGCACTTATGGCTATTGCTATGACGGCGTGTTCGAAGCAGAGGGCACTTTCACGATCACGCAGCGCAAGATCAACGTCTCGCTGAGAGAGCCCGTGGACTTCACCTATGGTGACGACAAGAAGCATTCCGTCACGAAAGAGATGCTCGTCTCAAAAGATGTCTTGAGCGGGACGGAAATGAGCCAGTTCATCGAAGGCATCGGCATCAGCTATACCTTCAAGGGCGAGCCCGTCGAGGGCAATGAGATGATCAACGCGGGCGGCTACACCGTCGTGCTCGACTTCACCGCCAACCCGAACTATGTCATCTCGAGCAACATCACCGTCTATGTCAAAGCCAAGCCCGTCACCGTCACGGTCAACGAGAAAGAACCGATCTATGACGTCGCGGCAGGCATCACCGGCATCACGTTCTCCGCAAGCGGCGGCATGAGCACGGAGGACTTCACCGTCGAGTACCGCAACGGCAACGGTATGGTGGTCGATTCCGTCACGACGCCCGGCGTCTACACCTACACCATCAGGAGCAACAGCTCGAACTATATCGTCAACGGCGACAGCACCGGTAAGCTCTCCATCGGCGTCTCCAAGGTGACCTACACCAAGAATGACGTCGACTATGTCACCATCGACTTCGGCGAGCTCGTCACCGTCAACTACCGCATCAACGACATCGCCGTCTCCGACAACAGCAGCTACTGGAAGGTCGTCGACAGCAATGTCAAGGCGCTCGCGGGCGAGGACGGCGATCTGATCACGAACGGCATCCTGCGCCTCGAGGTCGAGGGTGCCAACGGCATCGTCACCAACTTCTCCAAGGGCGTGACCGTCACCGCGCGCATCCCCGAGGGCGTCGGCGCAGACTTTGCGCTCTACCGCGTCACTTCGGCAGGCGGGCTCGAACTCGTCACGGACTACACCGTCGCAAACGGCACCGTCACCTACACGACCGACTACATCTCCAGCCTCGTGTTCGTCGGCAACGCTCCTGCGGCAGGGTTCACCCAGTGGTGGATCATCCCCGTCATCGCGGCGGCGCTCATCCTGCTCATCGCGGCGGCGATCCTCATCGCGGTGCTCGTCAAGCTGCATCGTGCGCCCGAGCCCATCCCCGTTGAGGTCGCGCCCATCGACTCCATCATGCCCGCGCCTCCCGCGCCCGCAGCCCCCGTCATCGTCAACGTTCCCGCCGCCGACATCGAGCCCGTGAACTACGATGCGCCTGCGGCTGTGAGTAGGCATAGGCAGCCGCCCATCATCGGCATACGCTAAACCGCGCTATTTTGCGTGATACTGCGTCAGAGCCGCGTCCCCGATCGCTCACGTACGGAAAGTACGCCACGCGCCCGGGAGACGCGGCTCTTCCTTGTCTGACGCTAAAATATCGCGGTTTAGCAAGTTGAGGGCACTCGGGGACCCCACGGGAAAAATCTTTGATTTTTCCCGTGGGGCAGATCGGCGAATAACTGCGTCAAAGCCCCCGTCATCTTCGGACGGGGGTTTTGCCATGCTCAAATGCGCTCTATCAAACTTCTCGTCTCGGGGGTGAGTTAGAATTCCCCCTCCTTCCCTTCGGGCTTTCCTCCCCCGTGTCCGAACAAGTGCAGTCCTCGCATCTTGCGGGACTAACTTTGCATCTCTACAAAAGTTTTAAATATCGCACTGACATAACCGAGCGGAGAACTGCACTTACCGAGAACCCGGCACGGGCGGAGGAATTCGGCGCTCGCGCACGACGCCCGTGCCTACTTAATGTTTCGTCGGCGCTCGGCACTCAGATAGCGCGCCGCGACTTGCAAGCGTGGGCGAAAATTCGCCCACGGTGCAAGTTTGGCTGAGCGGCGCGTAAGACCGTCTTCGAATGAGAGACGGCGTGCTAAGAGACACTCTATCAAGCTGTCTGGTTGCAACAGCTTGGGGTGTGTAGGTATAATATTCCCGCAAGCAAAATTTTTCGGCGCTATTCCTTGACAAAACGAGCGTATGGGGAAGAAGTAAAGCAATAGTGCGGGGGTGTGGGGGTATAATACCCCCACAAGCACGAAATTAACTCTTGCGCGTCGGGGGAGAGTGGAGTATAATTAACTTATCAACCAATAAGGGGTGTATTATGAAAATTGCAATCGGCTGTGATCACGGCGGCATCGTGTTGAAGCCCGCTGTCAAAGAGACCCTCGAGGCTCTCGGCGCAGAGGTCGTCGACTTCGGCACTTTCACCGAGGAGTCGGTGGACTATCCCGTCTACGGGCTCAAAGTCGCGGAGGCGGTGGCTTCCGGCGAGTGTGACGCGGGCGTGCTCATGTGCGGCACCGGCATCGGCATCTCCATCTCGGCGAACAAGGTCAAGGGCATCCGCGCCGCAGTCACCACCAACACTTTCATGGCGGAGATGACCAAGCGCCACAACAACGCCAACATCATCGCGCTCGGAGGCAGAGTGGTCACTCCCGATGAGGCGAAAGACATCGTGAAAGCGTGGTTCGAGGCGGAATATGAGGGCGGCAGACACCAGCGCCGTCTGGATATGATCGCCGACATCGAAGCCAAATATTTCAAATGACCGCTATGCGGCAATAAAAAAGGAGCCCTTTGGGGCTCTTTTTTGTTAGCGCAACACGATTTTGCTCCGGAGAGCGGCGGTGCCCGTCGCCGTCACTCGTGCAGGGCTCTCGTGCGTGATGATCCCTAATGGTGCCGTGCCGTGCGCGCCGTTATTCCGCCGCCGGGCGCGGGAAACCGCAGCCGCAATAGTGCTGGCGGTAGAGCTCCCACTCGCGGCAGAGGCGCACCGAGGTGAGCCATCCGTCGTGTTTTTTGAAGTCAGAGGTGAGATAGCGCACGCCGAAGCGCTCCGCCGCGCGAGCGCCGACGGCGTTGATGAGAGTCGCGTTCTTTCTCGGGCTCACGGTGAGAGTGGTGGCAAAGGCGTCGTATTCCCCGCCGTGCATCGAGAGGAACTCCGCCGTTTTCCCGAGCCGCAACGAGAAACATTCCGTGCACCTTCCGCCCCCTTCGGGCAGATCTTCTTTGCCCGCCGCGACGGCAAAGAACTCCGCCGCATCCTGCTCGGGCACTATGAGCCTGGCTTCGGGAAAATGCAGAAGAAGGCGTTTAAGCGTATCTAGACGCCTGATAAACTCCTCTTTTGGCAAAATGTTGGGGTTGTAATAAAAGAGGGTGACATCGAAATGCGGCGCGACGCGGGGGAGCACTCCCGCCGCGCACGGACCGCAGCAGACGTGCAAAAGAAGACGGAGTTTTTCGCTGTCCTCTTCCTGCCGCGCTATCTCGCGGTCGATGTCGCACCCGAAATGTCTCTCTCTCATACCTATATCATACCACTTCGCCGCCCGTTTGCAAACCGCTTTGTGCTTGGTATGCCTTGCCGCATCGTTCGCAAAACTGCTTTGCGCTCATCTATAAATGCTTCGCCGCCGTTTGTGGACAGGTTTTGTCAGCTTGCGGACTGCTTTGCCGCCCGTTCTACTGTCACCTGGCGAAGGGGGACGCCGCAGGCGGTTTTCTCGTCCTTTCGGGCGGGACATCTTTGCTTGTTTCGGGCGGGACGCCTTTGCGACTTTCTTTTATCAAAAGGGGTACGGTAAAGTTTGGGTTGAGTTACGCGCGCGCGTATGGTATCATATCGGTGTATAGTATATACTATACCACAACTGCCGCCGCGTTCCGTGCGGCCGGGCATGACAGGGCACAGAGGTGAAAATGGGCGACTGTATTCTCGAAGCCAAGGGCATAAGGAAATCCTACACCGTGGGCGACATCACCGCCGAGGTGTTGAAGGGCATAGACCTCTTTGTGGATGAAGGGGAGTTCGTCGCAGTGGTCGGCGAGTCCGGCAGCGGCAAATCCACTTTGCTCTACATCCTTGCGGGCATCGACAAGCCCACCGAGGGCAGCGTCACCCTTGTGGGGCGGGATCTTTCTTCCGTCTCGGATGAGGAGCTCGCCGCCATGCGCAGGAGAGAGATCTCTTTCGTCTATCAGTTCGACAACCTTGTCCCCCATCTCACCGCCTATGAGAACATCGTGCTCCCCCTACGCCTGGACGGCAAGAAGGAGCGCGACTATGCCGAGTCCGTCGCCGAGGCGTGCAGGTTCCTCGGCATCGAGGGGAGACTGCGCAACCTGCCTTCGCAGCTGTCGGGCGGCGAGCAGCAGCGCGTAGCCCTCGCCCGCGCCCTCGCCACCGATCCCAAACTCATCTTCCTGGACGAGCCCACGGGCAGTCTGGACAGAGAGAGAGGACATCAGGTGATGGAGCTGCTCGGGCGCATCAACCGCGAAAAGGGGGTCGCCCTCGTGATGGTCACTCACTCCGCCGCCCACGCCGCATACGCGTCGCGGCAGGTGGAGATCGTTGACGGGATGATCGTAAGATGACACTTTCACTCGCGCTCAAAAGTCTGAAAGCGAAACCGCTGCGCACCGTGGCGTCCGTGCTTGCGGTCGCCGTTGCCGTGGCGATGTTTTTCTGTATGTTTTCGTTTGAAAGCGCGGTTTATCGTTACGTTTTTGAGGTTGAAACTGCCGATTTCGGCGACAGCGATATCATGATCACCGCCAAGAGCGGCGGGGACAGGATCGCGCTCGTGCAGCCGCTTTACGATGTCGAGGGGGTGGAGAGCGTCACCCCCACCGTCTCCGTCTATGCGCTTGCGGCGTTCGGTGAAGAGGACGGAGAGGAGTATCTCCGTCTGAGAGGTTTCGACGAGGGCGGCATTGCGGGGCTCGGCGGGCTCGTGATCGCGGACGGCAGCCTCGACCTGCGCTCGGACGATGTCGTCATCTCAAAGGCGACCGCGGAGAGGTTCTCTCTGCGCGTCGGCGATCTGCTCCCCGTGCGGGGGATGACTTCGGGCGGAAAACAGGTCAATTTCTATGTCGGTGCCATCGCCGAAAACAGGGGCCCCTTCGCCGCCGATTCGCCATATACCGTGCTCGGGAGCGCGTCGAGGGTGTCCTCGCTCATCATCACGGGCACCGTCTACAATGAGATTTACATCACGGCGGAGGATGGCGCAGACCTTTCCGAGCTCAGAGAGCGCATCGCCGCCATGCCGGAATATGCCTCACTCACCGTTTCGGAGTGCCTGGACGGGGAGTATATCGCGACACGCGCGCGCAACATCGCCTCACCCGTGACCATCGCGGGGGCGGCGGTGGCGCTGCTTGCCGTGGTCGCGGTGGCGCTGGTGTTCACGGCGGGGGCGAAGGACAGGCGCGCCTATGCCGCCAAACTCGCCCTTGTCGGCGCGACCAAGAAGAGGATCGCGGCGCTGTTCGCGACGGAGAGCGCGGTCACGGCTCTGCTCGGAGCGGTGCTCGGATCGCTGCTGGCGGTGGGGGTGTTCGCCCTCATGATCGCGGTGGTTCTCTCCTCCGTGACGGCGTTTGCCGTGGACGCACTGTTGCTTTTCGCTGCTGCGGTGACGGGCGCGGTCACGGCGTTTGCCGCTTCGCTCTATCCGCTGGTGAAGGTGTTCAGCTCCACCGCGAGGGAGAACCTTGTGGGCAGCGCCGGACGCCGCCGTGCGGGCGTAGTTGCCGCCTTGGTGCTCGCCGCCGTCACTCTTGTGCTGCTGCTTGTCGAGAACCTCGTGCTCGGCGCAAAAGGGGCGCTTTCAGCGGTGGATCTCGTGCTCGTCATCGCGTGTGCGGCTGCCGCCGCTCCCGTCCTCGTAAGAGCCCTCGGCAGGCTGCTTTCCCGCACGAACAGTCCCTCTCTCATGGTCGCGGGGATGTCCGCGGCGCGGGAGAGAAAGGCATCGAGCGCGTCCCAGATCCTTGCCGTCGGTATGACGGTCTCAATGCTGCTGTTCACGGCGTGGTCGCTGACCACTTCCGTATTCTCGGGGTTCACGGCGGAATTCGAGAGGATGATCCTCGTCACCAATGTTTCGGCGGAAACGGACACTTCCGATTTCACTTCCGTGGACGGCGTGAATTCCGCGCATCTCATGGTGTGGCGGCAGGCGACGCTCTCCGCGGATAGCATCGACTCCCGCTCCGTCAACGTGCTCGGGAGCGCGGACGCCCTCGGGCTCGTCGATTTTGAATATCTCACTTCCCGCGCGGACGCCGAACGCGCGCTCGCCGAGGGCAAAGTCGTGCTCGACCGCTCGATGTCCGAGCTTTACGGCGTCAAGGCGGGCGACACGATCCGTCTGGATGTGGACGGCACGGTGCGTGAGTTCGAGGTGGGGGCGCTCGTCAGGCACAACCTTTTCAACGGAGGATACGTCATCGTGTCGGCGGAGGCGCTGAAAGAGGCGTACGACCTGAGCCCCGACACCGTGGTGCTCACCGCGGACGGGGACGTCGAGACCGTCGCGGAAGAGGTGCGGTCGCGCTTTGCGGACAGGAACTATTACGCTTTGCCCGCGCTCGCCGCCTATGAGTGGGACACCCGCTCGCTTGAGAATGTCTTCGACCTCATCGCGGCGCTCGCGTTCATGCTCACGGCACTGGCGTTCGCCGTTGCGCTCGCGGGCGCGGCGGCGGGCAGAGCATATGCGGGCAGGACGCGCAGCACTCTGCTTTGCGCGGGGCTTTCAAAGCGCGGACTGCTCGGGGCGGAGACTGCGGAACAGACGCTGTCCGCGGTGTGCGCGTTCGTCTTCGCGCTGCCCGCGAGCGCACTCGCGGCGCTGTGTCTTGTCAATGCGCTCAGCCTCTTCGGGCTGTATTTCGGGTTTATGTACAATGTCGGAGCCGCGCTCGCGGCGGGGCTCGCCGTGCTTGCGGCATACGCGGTCGTGCCCGTGGTGTTCGGGTTCAAACGCGGTTACGGGATGAGGAGACGCTGAATGAAAGCTGTTTTCGGGACAAAGAAAGGTGCGGATGTGCTCCGCGTCCTGCTCGCTGCGGTGCTGGTCGTGCTACTCATCGCATCCGTTTTTGCGCTCGCCGCATGCAATAAGAAGGACGGACCCGATCCCGCCGCGGAAAGGGCGGAGGCGGTCAACGCGCTCAAAGTCAATACGCTTGCGGCGCTGGACGCGAAATGGACTCCCGGGCTCACGGACGCCGAAATAATCCGCTTAGCGCGCCCGGGCGGCTACATCGAAGCTACACTCTGGACGGAGATGCTCGCGGATGTGGTGTTCGCATCCCGTTTGCAGACGGGCAAGATCCGCACCGCGGCGGATTTCATAGCGTCGGAGGAGGGCAGGGAACTCTTTGCGGACGCGGCGGGCAACCTCGATTCCGCTCTGGAACTCATAGACGCGCTCGGGCTCACCACCGAAGACGTGAGCGAACTCGGCTTTGATCTGCTTTGCGCGGTGGTCTCCGAGATGCGCGCGCTGTACATCGAAACCGCGGACAGGCTGAACGCCATCGACGAAAAGGGAGTTACGGGTGATGCCAATACCGATCTCACCGCCGCGATCGAGCGTGCGGAGAGGATAGTCGCGTCCTTCGGAGAGGACGAGTCGGCAGCCGCCGAGAGTGTGGCGCAGACTCTCGAAGCGCTCGCAGATGCGGAGGAGGGCATCAAGACGGTGCTCGCCTTTGCCTATGACGCCGAGAGGATCCTTGGCGCGGGGGAGAGCGGTGCGGGGCTGAGCGCCATCATCGGCAGCGCAGCGGGCGGGAGCGGCGCGCTCGCCGATGTGTCGGACAGCGAGATGATGGTCTGGCTGGACGGAGTGCTGGGCGGTCTGAAAGATTTTGGCGCGAGCATGACCGCGGAAAAGACCGCGAGCGTCAAAGCCGCGTTGAAAAGCGTGCGTGAGTGTTTCGCGGGATCCGCTCAGCCCGTTGGCGTCGTGAGCGACGCGCTGCAATGGCTGCGCGCGGCGGAATCGTTCGTGGATGAGATACCGACCCTTGCGGATTATGCGGTCTCCGCGTTCGACGCCATATACGAGAAGAACTCCGACGAGGTATATACCTACGATGTCGTGCAGAAGCTGCGCCTTCTTGCTGAGGAAGAGGACGAAGATGTGCGCACCGTCAACGCATATGCGCTTGCGGCAAAGCTCTTCCTTTCTTTGACGGACAGCCACGATGCGGAAGATCTGAAGGGTTGGATCAGGAGCATGGCGGCAGACGGAGAGGGATTGAAGACCGCGCTCCTCTATGCGTTCGCGCTGATGGCGGAGGCATACGAAGGCGGCGGCACCGCCGAGGTCACTGCGGATTCCACCGCCATGATGTCGGTGCTGCTCACGGAGGTGTTCGGCGCGATCATGGAAGGGACATGGCGCAATTACGTCCTTTCGCCCGAGAAATACGAGGGACGGCTGAGCACGATCGCCGGGTTGGTGCTGAACTGTGCCGCCGCCGTCAACGAGGTCTATGCCGAAAGCGGAACGCAGGTGGAGATCAACATCACCAAAGACGGGCCCTATGACGAGGCTTGGTATAAGGAGATCACGAGGATACGCGAGGAGATCGTGAAGACGGCGGGGTCGGGCGGAGAGGCGCTGGTCGACAAGGCGGCGGCGACAATAGGCGGCTGCATCGACGAGTCCTATGCCGCGCGCGACAGTCTGCGCGCAGCGGCGGATGTGGGTTATATCACCGATGCGGATTCCGCCGAGGCGGAAGCTCTCCGCGCCGAATTGCAGCGCAACCCGCTCTTTATGGTGTTCGCCTTTTTCTTGGTGCAGAACTGACAATGCGGTTGACAATCGCCGCCATGATGGTATAATCGAATCGTCCCAAACGATGAGCTTTCGGAGTGCAAGACGGCAATAACGACCTCAGCGCGCATAACGCGCGTGTTTGCCGACGCTCTCCGGGCGTCGGTTTTTTGTTCCGCCAAGGTGCGGAAAGGCGGCGGGACGAAGAGCCGCAAACTGCGAAAACAAAGCCCGCGGGGAGAAATCCGTGATTTCTCGCGTGGGGTAATATCGGGGTCCCCGTCGCAAAATCTCCGATTTTGTGATGGGGTGTAAAAGGAGTGTATATGAAAAGGATAGGTGTTGTGGGCATAGTGCTCAAAGGCGACCGTGAGACGGTGATGGAGATGCAGAACGTGCTCTCCGATTTTGCGGAGGTCATCGTGGGCAGGATGGGCGTGCCGAGGAAGGAAGCCAACGCCATCGCCCTCATCGTGGAGGGCTCGCCGGAGCGCATCTCCGCGCTCACGGGCAGGCTCGGGAAGTTCCCTGAGCTTGCGGTCAAGTCCGCGATGACGGCGTTCGAGGTCGCGGAATAAACAGGGTTATATCACCGGAATAAGGTGTTTATATTGCAAAAATAAAACTTAAAGAGGCATATTATGAAAAAAGTGCTCAAAACAACGGTGGCAGTCCTGATGACCGCCGCGCTCATCGCGGCGTTCGCGGTGGGGCTCGCCGCATGCAACGAAAAGGGCGACCAAGGCAGCGAGTTCGACTCTGTGTTTTACGACGCCTCCGCGGCTTCCGAAAAGGGCGGCGGCAGCGGCACTCTCGACCTTTACGTCCCCGACGGCGCACCCGCGCTCGCGGTGGCGAAGCTCATTGCGGAAAAGGATACCCTCACCGTTGCGGGGTATAACATCGATGTCAACATCGTGCCCGCGAATCAGATCGGGACACATATGGCAAAGGGGGACGGCGACATTGTCATCATGCCCGCCAATGCCGGCGTCAACCTTGTCATGAAGGGCGCGGAGTATAAGTTCGTCTGTTCCAACACCCGCGGCATCCTTTATATGATCTCGCGGACGGAAGGTGCGGTGACGCCCGCCGACCTTGCCGGCAAGAAGGTCGGGTGCATAGGGCAGGGCGCAGTGCCGGAATACGCGCTCATGACCGTTCTTGAGGCGAACGGACTTGCGGACTCCGTCGAAGTGCGGTTCTTCGCGGACGGCGCGGGAGTGCAGTCCGCACTCACCGCCGGGACGATAGACTTCGGCATCGTGGGCGAGCCCGCGGCGACCGCAGGCGCGTCCAAGGGGTTCTTCACCGTCATGGACATCCAGGCGGAGTTCAACGCCGCGACGGACAGTAAGAGCGGCTTCCCCATGTCCTCCACCTTCGTGACGAACGAGCTCGCCTCCGACAAGACTTTCATGGACGCGCTCTTCGCGGTGTTGGAGGAGAACGTGGAGTTCATCTCCGATGCGGAGAATGCAAAGAATATGACCGTGCTCATGCAGGGTGCGGGCAGCACTTCCGCCTATCCTCCCGCAAGCATCCCCCGCTGCAACGTCGGGGTGTACACGGGCGACGATGTGAAAGCGGCTGTCAAGGATATGACGGAGTTCTTCGCGCAGGCGTAAAGTGAAGACGGCGGCAAAAAAGAAAAAAATACCCGCCGCGGTCGGCAACGTGGTCTATCCCGTCGCCGCCCTCGGTGTCGTGCTTGCGGTGTGGGCTGTCGTCTCCGCCGCAAAGGACCTGCCCTTGCTCGTCCCGGGGCTCGATGAGATCTTCACCGAGCTCGGACGGGTGCTTTCCCGCGGAGAAACATGGCGGGCGATAGGTCTCACGGCGGGCAGAGTGGCGGGGAGTTTCGCGCTCTCCTTCCTCTTTGCCGCGGTGCTTGCCGCGCTCGGCACGGTGTTCAAGCCTTTGCACCGTTTTCTCTCGCCCGTGGTCACCGTGCTGCAAGCCGCGCCCACCATGGCGGTCATACTCATCGTCGCGGTGTGGCTGGACAGAGGCGAAGTGCCGCTGCTCATCGGCTTCCTCATCTGCTTCCCCCTCTTATATAACACCATGCACACCGCCATCGCGGGAGTGGATGCGGAACTTTTGCAAATGGCGGAGGTCTACCGCATCCGTCCCTTGGACAGGCTGACGGGGATATATCTCCCTTCCGTGCTGCCCGCGGTCTTTGACGGAGGACGGAGCGCGGTGTCCCTTTGCGTAAAAGTCGTCATCGCCGCCGAAGTGCTGGCGCAGACGGCGGGGAGCATCGGCATAGAGATGCAGCGCGCGAGCGTGGTCTTCGAGATGGCTCGGCTGATGGCGTGGACGGTGGTCGCCATAGTGATGAGTTTTCTCTTTGAGGGCGTCGTCGTCCTGCTCAAAAAACTGTGGGAGGGCAGAAGAAAATGGATGCCGTCAAAGTGAACGCGGGAGAAGAAAAAGGTCTCGGCGTCCGTGTGAGCGGGCTCACCGTCGCGTACGGCGAAAAGCGGGTGTTCGACGGCTTCGACATCGCCTTTCCCGAAGGGGAGATAAGCGTCGTCATGGGCGGTTCGGGAGTGGGGAAGAGCACCCTATTAAACGCGGTGGCGGGGCTGGTGTCTTATGAAGGCGACATCGGAAGACCCGATGGCGGGATCTCCTACATTTTCCAAAAAGACAGGTTGATCCCATCGATCAGTGTGCATAAAAACCTTGATCTGGTGCTTCGCGGGGTCATCCGCGACAAGGCGGAGCGGAATGAGCGCGTCGCCGGGATGCTGGAAAGGTTGGAGATCGGCGACAAGGCGGAGAAGTATCCGTCGGAGCTTTCCGGGGGTGAGAGCCTGCGCGTCGCGATGGCGCGGGCGTTCCTCTTCCCCTCAGACGTTCTCTTGATGGACGAGCCTTTCAGGGCTCTCGACATCGGGCTGAAATTCCGTCTCATCCGCGCCCTCGAAGGGCTGCTCGCCTCATCCCCGCGCACGGTGATCTATGTCACGCACGATGTGGACGAGTGCGTGCTCGCCGCCGACTCGTGGACGGTGCTTGCGGGGTCTCCCGCGCGCGTCGCCACGGAAGGCAGGGTGACAGCGCCGAGAGGAGAGAGATCGCTCGACGTCCCCGACATCGCCGCCGCGAGAGCGGAAATTTTTGCGCTGCTGGCTGCCGAATAGCAGATCGGCTTATTCCCGTCCGTGCGGCGAATTTGCTTGACAGCGGCTTTCGGTGCGGATATAATAAAGAAACTTTATGTCATATGCGCGTAGCTCCTGCCCTCGAGGTGGGGACCTCGGAGGGAAACATTGGCGCGTGTGGGCGTAAAAATACGAAAACAGGAGTGAACAATGAAAGAAGGCATCCATCCGGAATATCACACCGCGACCGTGCAATGCGCTTGCGGCAATACGTTCCTGACCGGCACCACCAAGAAGACGGACGTCATCAAGGTCGAGATCTGCTCCAAGTGCCATCCCTACTTCACCGGCAAGCAGAAACTCGTTGACACCGGCGGCCGCGTCGACAAGTTCAAGAAGAGATACAATCTCGACTGACAAGACGGAGATGCAGGCTCACGCGGTCTGCATTTTCATTATTGCGCGCGTGAGCGCGCGGAGAGCGGGCGCGCACGCCCATATGCGGCGCGCCGCGTGAGCCGCTCGGGGGAGACCCCGCGGCGAGGGAGAAACTTTGTCACATTCCGACTGCTCCGAGAGCCCGAAACGGAAAAAAGAGAAGACCGGTAAGATCGTCAGGCGCACCTACATCGGCGGACAGGCGGTGCTCGAGGGCGTCATGATGAAAGGGCGCCGTTCGCTGGCGACCGCCGTGCGCACCGAGTCCGGCGAGATCACCGTCGAGGCGAAGCGCATCAAGGACACTTCGCAGCGCAGCGTCTTTTTCAGACTGCCCTTTGTGAGAGGGGTGGTCAATCTCGTCACGCAGCTCTTTATGGGTGTGGGAGTGCTCATGCGCTCCGCCGAAGTTTTCGGCGATTACGCCGAGCCCACCAAGTTCGACAAGTGGGTGGGGGAGAAGTTCAAGGTCAACCCCATGCACATCCTGACCGCGGTCTCGCTCGTTCTGGGGCTTGCGCTCGCGGTGGGACTTTTCGTGTTTCTGCCCAACTTCCTCACCGGGCTCATTTTCGAGATCCCGGGCACAAACGACCATCCCGCTTTGCTCAGCTTGTGCGAGGCTGCGATCATGCTGGTCATCTTCATAGGCTACATCCTTTCCATCACGCTGATGAAGGACATCCGCAGAGTGTTCATGTACCACGGCGCGGAGCACAAGGTGATCAGCTGCTACGAGCACGGTCTCGACCTCACGGTGGAGAACGCGAGAAAGATGCGCACGGAACACAGCCGCTGCGGGACGACTTTCATCTTTTTCGTGGTGGCGGTGAGCATCATCGTGTTCGCCCTCGTCAACTGGCTGCTGGACGCCCTGGGCTGGACGGACTTTTCGAGCGTGGTCAACGCCCTCGTCCGCCTTGCGGTCAAACTGCTTTTCCTGCCCGTCGTGGCGGGGATATCCTATGAGATCCTGAAATTTCTCGCGCGGTCGGACTGCCTGCTGTTCAGGGTACTGCGCGCTCCCGGTATGCTCATGCAGAAGCTCACCACCAAGCAGCCGACGGACGATATGCTCGAGGTCAGCCTCACCGCGTTCAAGAAGGTGCTGGAAATGGACGCGGACGAGACCGTCCCGGAGAGTTCTTTCGAGTTTACCGTCTCCGTGAAGACGGTGCGCGAGAGGCTGAAAGAGATCGCGCCCTCCGCGGATGAGAGCGACATTGACTGGATCCTTGTCGAAGTGACGGGGAAGCAGCGCAGCGAGCTCGCCTCGCTGAAGTCCGTCACCAAGGAGCAGTTCGAGGCGGCGCGCGCCATAGCGGAAAAGATGAAAGACGGCGCGCCTTTGCAGTACGCTCTCGGCAGCACGGAGTTTTTCGGCATCCGCCTCGGCGTCAACCCCGCGGTGCTCATCCCCCGTCCGGAGACGGAGGAACTTGCGGAAAAAGTAATCGAAGAAGTGCGCTCCCGCGGCGGCGGGAGGGTGCTGGATCTTTGCACGGGGAGCGGCGCGATCGCGATCGCCGTCGCCGAAAATTCTCCCGCGGAAGTGACCGCAACGGACGTCTCCGAGGCGGCGTGCACCGTCGCCCGCGCGAATGCAACGGGCGCGGGTGCGAGCGTCAAAGTGCTTGCGGGAGATATGTTCGCCCCCGTCGCGGAGGAAAAGTTCGACGTCATCGTGTCCAATCCGCCATACATCCCTCACGGGGACATCGCGGGTCTTCAGGACAGAGTGAAAAAGTTCGAGCCCCTTTCCGCTCTCGACGGCGGGGAGGACGGGCTGGACTTTTACCGCACGATCGCGCGTGAGGGGGCGGAGCACCTGACTGCGGGCGGCGTCATTTTCCTGGAATTCGGAGAAGGGCAGGCGGACGCCGTAAAAGAGCTGTTCGCCGCTTTCGACACCGAAGTGTATCTCGATATGCAAGGCAAAGAGCGTATGCTCCGCGCCGCAAAGAAGGAGAGCGCGGCATGAAGATGAGCGAAAAGCTGCTGGAGCGGCTGGAAAAACTCAAAGCGCGCTATCTCGAACTCGGCGAAATGCTCGCGCGTCCCGAGGTGGTGTCCGACCAGAACGCTTTCAAGGCGCTTTCCAAGGAGCACTCGGACATCCGGCCCGCGGCGGAGAAATATGAGGAATATCTCGCGCACGCGAGGGAACTTGCGGAGTGCGAGGAGATGCTCTCGTCCGAGACCGACCGCGACATGCGCGAGATGCTGAAAGAGGAGACGGAGGCTCTCCGCGGGACGCTTGATGCGGACGCGGACGAGCTCAGGATCGCACTGCTCCCCAAAGACCCCGACGAAGACAACAACGTCATCATGGAGATCCGCGCGGGCGCGGGCGGGGACGAAGCGGCGCTCTTCGGCACCGAACTCATGAAGATGTACCGCCATTATGCCGACGGCAAGCGTTGGAAGGTGGAGGAGATCAACATGAACTACACCGAGCTCGGCGGCGCGAAGGAGCTCACCTTCATGATCACGGGCAAGGGGGCGTGGGGCGACCTCAAATTCGAGAGCGGCGTCCACCGCGTGCAGCGCGTGCCCGAGACGGAGTCGCAGGGGAGGATCCACACCTCCACGGTGACCGTCGCGGTGCTGCCCGAGGCGAGGGACGTCGAGGTGAACATCAACGAGAACGACCTCAAGATCGACACCTATCGCAGCGGCGGCGCGGGGGGACAGCACGTCAACAAGACGGAGTCTGCCATCCGCATCACGCACATCCCCACGGGCATCGTGGTGGAGTGCCAAGACGAGCGCAGCCAGATCAAGAACCGCGAAAAGGCGATGAAGGTGTTGAAAAGCAGGCTTTATGAGCACTATCGCTCGCAGGCGGAGAAGGAGTACAGCGCGGCGCGCAGGGCGCAGATCGGCACCGGCGACCGCAGCGAACGCATCCGCACCTACAACTTTCCGCAGGGCAGGGTGACCGACCACCGCATAGGGCTGACGCTCTACACGCTGGATCGTTTCATGCTCGGCGAAATGGACGAAATGATCGCGGCGCTCAAACTCGCGCTGCAGAACAAATTGCTCGAGAACATCGAGTGAGGGGAGAGGATATGATCATCCGTTACAACAAGAATCATCACGTCATCGAGGAACACGCCTACAAACCCAATCTGCAGGACGTGCCGCACCCCAATCTCCACCGCAAGATCTTCACTTACGGCGAGATCCCGAAGATCGCGTTCAACATGCGTCACGTCCCGATGGAGTGCCCCAAGGACATCTACATCACGGACACCACCTTCCGCGACGGTCAGCAGGCGACCAAACCCTTCGCCGTCAAGGACATCGTGGCGCTTTACAAGATGCTGCACCGCCTGGGCGGGCCCAATGGCATCATCAGGCAGAGCGAGTTCTTCCTTTACAGCGAGAAGGACCGCGAGGCGGTGGAGAAGTGTCTGGAGCTCGGCTACGACTTCCCGCAGGTGACGTCGTGGATCCGCGCCAACGAGAAGGATTTCGAGCTGGTCAAGCAGTTCGGCATCAAGGAGACGGGCATCCTCGTGAGCTGCTCGGACTACCACATCTTCAAGAAGATGAACCTCACCCGCGGGCAGGCGATGGAGAAATATCTCACCATCGTGAAAAAGGCGTTGGAGCGCGGCATAGTGCCCAGATGCCACTTCGAGGACATCACGCGCGCGGACTATTTCGGCTTTGTAGTGCCCTTCGCCATCGAGCTCATGAAGCTCTCGGCGGAGAGCGGCATCCCCATCAAGATCCGCGCCTGCGACACCATGGGATACGGCGTGACCTATCCCGGCACCTCTCTTCCGCGCAGCGTGCAGGGCATCATTTACGGCTTCCGTTATTACGCGGAGATCCCCTCCGAACAGCTGGAATGGCACGGTCACAACGATTTTTACAAGGCGGTCACCAACTCCGCGACGGCGTGGCTTTACGGCTGTTCCGCAGTCAACACCACCTTGCTCGGCATAGGCGAGCGCACGGGCAACACCCCGCTTGAAGCGATGGCGATAGAGTACGCATCCCTGCGCGGCGGCACGGGCGGGATGGACCTTTCCGTCATCACGGAGATCGCGGACTACTTCGAGCACGAGATGGGCTTCGACATCCCGGAGCGCACCCCCTTCGTGGGCAAGAACTTCAACGTCACCAAGGCGGGCATCCACGCGGACGGCATGCTGAAAGACCAGGAGATCTACAACATCTTCGACACCGAGAAGATCCTGCACCGTCCCGCGCGCGTCGTCGTGGACTCTTTCAGCGGCGTGGCGGGCATCGCGTTCTGGATCAATTCTTACTATTCCGTCCCCGCGGAGATGCACATCGACAAGCGCGACGACCTCATCATCAAAATGAAGGAGAGGGTGGACGCGCAGTACGCCGAGGGCAGGACCACCGTGATAAGCGACGGAGAGCTGGACGCCATGTTCCGCGAGCTCGACCCCGCGCGTCATGCGGAGTTTGCGAAATTCGCGTGAACATGAAAGGGAAATTAAATGTCCGCGAGGGGAAATCCCCTCTTGTAATTGCGCGGGTTTTCCTGTAAAATGGAATCGGAGGTGAATATGATAAAACTCATCACCGGGTCCAAAGGGACCGGCAAGACCAAGATCATCATCAACATGGCGAACGACAACGTCGAGACAGCCAAAGGCGACATCGTCTTTCTCACGGATACGGACAGATATATGTATTCGCTGAGATACCAGATCAGAGTCATCAACACAGAGTCCCTGAAAAGGGCGGGGCAGTCCGCAGTGGACGAGAGGGAACTCATCGGGTTCATCCGCGGCATCCTTGCCGGGAACCACGACATAGAGAGCTTCTACATCGACGGAGCGCATCGCATGCTTGCCCGCCCCGTCGCCGAGATGGAGGATTTCTTCACCGACATCTACAATATAGCGAAACACACCGACACGAGGTTCATCCTCACCGTCAGCGAGAATGAGGAGAACTTCCCGGAATTCCTCAAAAAATATCAGGCAGAAGAATGAAATACGTCAGCACACGCGACCGCATGCGGACCTACACCGGTGCGGAAGCAATAGTAAAAGGCATTTCGGATGACGGCGGACTTATCGTTCCGTCGTCTTTCCCCGTTTTGAATGACGCAAAACTCCGCGAGCTTTGCGACATGGATTATCCCGAGCGCGCGGCGAGCGTGCTCCGTGAGTATCTCGACGAGTTCTCTTACGAGGAGCTTTTGGGCTATACCCGCAAAGCATATTCGCGCTTTGACGGCGACGACCCGTGTCCCCTCGTCAAAGTGGACGACGGGCTCTATATGCTGGAACTGTGGCACGGTCCCACTTATGCGTTCAAGGATATGGCGCTCACGCTTCTGCCACATCTCATGGTGGCGTCCAAGAGGAAACTCGGCGACGACAGCCGCACCCTCATCCTCGTGGCGACCAGCGGCGACACCGGCAAGGCGGCGCTCGAAGGTTTCCGCGATGTGGAAGGCACCGAGATCATCGTGTTCTATCCCGCGGACGGAGTCAGCGCGATGCAGAAGAGGCAGATGGTCACGCAGCAGGGCGGGAACGTGCACGTTGCGGGCATAAAAGGCAATTTCGACGACGCGCAGACCGCGGTGAAAGCGGTGTTCACCGACCCCGAGGTCATCGCAAAACTCAAAGAGCACGGCATCGAGATGTCTTCGGCAAACTCCATCAACTGGGGCAGACTCGCGCCGCAGATCGCCTATTACATCTCCGCCTACTGCGACCTGCTCAATTCCGACGAGATCAGGCGCGGCGAAAAGGTCGATTTTGTCGTGCCGACGGGCAACTTCGGCAACATCCTTGCGGGCTATTACGCCTACCGCATGGGGCTCCCCGTGAAGAAACTCATCGTGGCGAGCAACGCCAACAACATCCTCACCGACTTCTTCAACACCGGCGAGTACGACGTCAGACGCAAATTTTATAAGACGATGTCCCCGTCCATGGACATACTCGTCTCATCCAATCTCGAACGCCTCATCTTCGAGGTGACGGGCAGGGACAGCGCCAAGGTGCGCAAGATATACGACGACCTGAAAAAGGACGGCAGATTCGAGCTCGATCTTGACGAACTTGACCTTTCCGTGTTCGAAGCGGGCTGGGCGGACGAGGACGAGACCCGGGAGACCATCGCCACCTTCTTCGACCTCGAAGAGGGCTATGTGCTGGATCCTCACACCGCGGTCGCGGTCAGCGTCTACAACGAATATTCCGCAGAGACGGGCGACGCGGCGCCCGCCGTCATCGTGTCTACGGCGAGCCCGTACAAGTTCGCCTGCGATGTCTATAACGCGGTCGCCGGCGCTCACGAAAAGGACACCGACAAGGCGGTGATGAAGCTGCATGCTTTCACGGCGGCGGAGTGCCCGGACGGCATCCTGGCGCTCAATTCTCTTCCCGTGCGGCATAGTTCCGTCATTCCGCGCGACGGCGTGAAACAGGCGGTCTACGACTTCGTGCTCGGGGAGAAGAAATGAACGGCGTGCGGCAGGATGTTGCCGCGCAAATCGACAGAAACAGGTGTTTATATGTCAGAAATGAACGATAAAGTGCAGAATGAACGCAAGAAAGTGGTGCTCTCCGGCATTCAGCCCACGGGCACGATCACGCTCGGCAACTATGTCGGCGCGGTGTCCAACTGGGGCAAGATGCAGGACGACTACGATTCGCTCTTCTTCATCGCGGATCTGCACGCCCTCACCGTGAGAAGGGAGCCCGCGGAGCTCAGACAGATGTGCATGAGCTTTTTCGCGCAGCTTCTTGCCTGCGGCATAGACCCCGAAAAGTCCGTGCTCTATTTCCAGTCCCACGTCCCCGCGCATTCGGAGCTGGCGTGGATCCTCAACTGCAACACCTATGTGGGCGAGGCGTCCAGGATGACGCAGTTCAAGGATAAGAGCGCGAAACACGCGGACAATATCAATATGGGGCTGATGGATTATCCCGTGCTGATGGCGGCGGACATCCTGCTTTTCCGCTCCGATCTCGTCCCCGTGGGCATAGACCAGAAACAACATCTCGAGCTCGCGAGGGATATCGCCATCCGCTTCAACAACCGTTACGGCGACACCTTCGTCGTCCCCGACGGCTACATCCCCAAGATGGGGGCAAAGGTGTGTTCCTTGCAGGATCCCACCGCTAAGATGTCCAAGTCCGACCCCGACCCCAACGGCTGGGTGTCCGTCATAGAGGACGAGAGCTCCATCATGAAGAAGTTCAAGCGCGCGGTCACGGACAGCGGCAACGAGATCGTCGCCCGCGAGGACAAGCCCGGCATCACCAATCTGCTCACCATCTATTCCGTCATGACGGACAAGACCGTCGAGGAGGCGGAGAGAGAGTTCGCGGGATGCGGCTACGGCACTTTCAAGATCGCCGTCGGCGAGGCGGTGGCGGCGAAGTTCAAGCCCATAAGAGAGGAATATGCGCGCTATCTTGCGGACAAGGCGTACATCGCCGAGGTCGCGAAGGCGGGCGCGGAGAAGGCGGCGAGGATCGCCTGCCGCACTCTTTCCAAAGTCAAACGCAAGGTGGGATTGGTATCCTTCGACAAATGAGGTTTTAATGCCCGTTTCAACTTGCGCGGGCAGTATGAGGTGAGAAGGGACGTATGTTTGGCTATGTCATCCCGGACAAGAACAATATGTACATCAAGGACTTCAATGTCTTTCAGGCGTACTATTGCGGTCTTTGCAAGGCTCTTTCCCGTTCGGGCAGCCAGCTCTCGCGGCTGTGCACCAACTACGACACCACCTTCTACAACGCGCTCCTGCACTCCCTCACCGATACGGAGGTGAAGTTCGAGCGCAAGCTCTGCCTCATCAACGGCAAGAAGAAACCGGTCATCGTCACGGACGATCTCACCCGCAAGGTGGCGGATCTTTCCGTGCTGCTTGTCTACCACAACGCCCTCGACGACGTTCACGACGGCAAAAAGTCGCGTGCAGCGGTGGTCGGGGTGCTGGCGGCAAGAAAACGCGCCGCGGCGAGGAGGCTCCCGGAGGCTGACGCGCTCATGAAGGAGAGTTTCCGGAAGCTCGACATCCTCGAGAAGAGGAACTCGGCTCAGCTCGACCTCGTCGCAGACTGTTTCGCCTCTCTCATGCGGGACGTGACCCGCACGCTCATCCCCACGGACGAGCACATAGACACCTTCATGTACAACCTGGGCAGGCTGGTCTATTTCTTCGACGCGGTGGACGACGTGGAGAAGGACGCGAAGAAGGGGAGATACAATCCTCTCATCGCCGCCTACGGGAAGTGCGCCACGAAGGCGGAATTTTTGGAGAAAAACGCGCAGGAACTCGACTTTTTGCTGCGTTCGACTTATAATAAAATCGTCGGAGCATACAATCATATGCATATAGTAGTGAGCGAAGGGATGCTGTCCAACACCGTCTACCTCGGGCTGAATATGCAGATGGAGAAGCTCCTCAAAGGAGACGACAAATGCCAAGTGACCCGTTTGTGATCCTCGGTGTGGAGAGAGGTGCCTCGCAGAGCGAGATCCTCGAAGCGTACAAGCAGAAGCGCGCCTACTATCAGCAGCACGTCTTTGACGAAGGTGATGCGGGCGCGGATGCCGCGCGCATGCTCGAAGTGCTGGACAACGCATATCAGGACGCGATGAGTCAGACTCACGAAGCCGCAAAGGTGAGCGGCGATCCGGACAGCGAACTGAGCCGTTATCAGGATGTCAAAGCCGCCGTTTCCGCGCGCGATTTCGAGAAAGCGCAGTCTCTTCTCGACGATATGTACTACCGCGGCGGGGAGTGGCACTACTATCAAGCCATAATTTTCTACGAAAAGAACTGGTTGACCGAAAGCAAAAAACAGTTGGAACTCGCCGTTGACCTCGAGCCCGAAAACGAAAAATACAAACGCGCGCTCGAGAATATGAAAAAGAAGATAGACGGCACCGGTGCATTCAAACAGAATGCTCAGCAACAGCAGACGCAGCAGAACGGGCAGTATTACAACACCGACGACGGCTACGCCACTCAGCGCAGCTATCAGCAGCAGGCTCAGCCCACGGCGGCGGACGGATGCTGCACGGCATGTCAATGCGCCATCTGCGCGGACTGCTGCTGCGAATGTATGGGCGGCGACCTCATCCGCTGCTGCTGATGAAACGCCGTATCTCGGCAAAAAAGACTGCATATGCGCTTGCGTTGGCGGGCATCTCCGCCGCGCTGGCGCTTTTGTTTGTCTGGCTGGGCGTGGTGCTGCGCTATGTCACCGTCGCGATGTTCGCGGCGGCGGGAGTCGCCGTCATGGCACCCGTCACCAAACGCTATTACGTTTCCGCCGTATTTGCCTACATCGTCTCGGCGGGGCTGGGTTTCCTCGTCGGCGATGTCACCGCGGTCGTAGGTTACGCCGTTTATTTCGGACCCATGGCGCTCATCTCCGCCGTCATGTGGGAGAAGAACGTCAAGTGGTTCATCGCCTATCCCGTCAAGATAGTCTTCATCAACGCCGCTCTCGCCGCGCTCTACTACGGTTTGCAGGGGCTCGAAGTGCTCGCGCCCGACGTCGTCGCCGTGTTTGACTATTGGGCGATCGCCATCCTCGGCACCGTCGCCCTCCTTCTCATCGACCTTCTGATGAACTATGTCTACCGCACCCTCCGCCGCGTCCTCGGCAAAGTCATCCGCGACAAGCACACCGCCGAAGTGACCGCGGAGGAGATAGAGCGGGAGGATGAGGAAAACAAAAGTCCGTTTGACGAACTTGATGACTGAGCCGTATCAATAGTCATAAACGCAACCGCCCGCCATATGGCGGGCGGTTGTGTCAAAGTCCCAAAAATCTTACGCCGGCGAACATGACGTCCTCGATGCGGCGGTTCTTCAGAGAATAGTAGACGATCTTGCCGTCCCGGCGGGCGGAGACGATGTCCGCCGCGCGCAGCAGCCGCAGCTGATGTGAGCAGGTGGTCTGGTTGAGTTTCAGGATGCGCGCGAGGTCGCCCACGCACATTTCCGAGATGGCAAGGGCGCAGATGATCTTTGCCCGCGTCGCGTCGGCACATGCCCCGAAGAACTCCGAAAGCATGTGCAGGGTGGCGTTGCGCGGGACATAGTCACGTATGAGTGCGACCGTCTGTTCGTCCAGGAGGGTTTCCATGCGTGCATTATAATTCTTTTGCGCGCGCGTATGCGGGCGACATTTGGAGCAGGCGAGGGGAAAATGTCGCAGTTTGTCTAATTGCCGCCGCAGCCGCGGCACTTCCGCTTTCCGTTGCGTTCTTGCGCCCGAGCCGTCACACTTCGGGCGTGACGGGCATAGATTGGTGCGGGAGAGAACTATGGCTTTTGACGAAAATTGGTTTTTGTTTCTGCTCATCGTGATGGCGGTGTTTGCCTCGGACGGGAAGGTTTCTTCCACCGAGACCGCCGTCATGCTCTCCATCCTCTTTGCGCTCACCGTCGCAGGCCCCGTCCTCGTTCCTCGGGACGCCGATGACTCCGATGGCACCAAAAATTGATAAATATACTTAAATAGATAGTCAAATTTTTCCGCACATGCTATGATAACTGCGCCATGACAGGGTGAGGATACATCTGTCGTGCGGCGCACGCAAGCGCGCGGGAGGGAAAGCTCTTGCTGTGTTGCAGCAGGCTTGTCGGAGTTTCCGGCACATATTCAACAGAGGGAAGGGCGCGGATATGTTCCGCGCTCTTCTCTTTACTTAATTCGCGGGGTGGGGTATAATGACTTCGTGGACTTCAAGGCGAAACTCAAAGACGTGCCGGAGGATCCCGGCGTTTATTTGATGCTGGACAAGGACGGAGAGATCATCTACGTCGGCAAAGCCAAGCGCCTCAAAGCGCGGTTGAAGCAATATTTCTATCAGTCCGGCAACAAGACGGCGAAGGTGATGGCGATGCTCGCCCACGTCGCCGATTTTCGCTATATCATCTGCCCGAGCGAGGTGGACGCTCTCGTCACCGAGAACAACCTCATCAAAAAGCACACGCCCAAGTATAACATCCTGTTGAAGGACGACAAGTCCTATCCCTTCCTGCGCGTGGACATGCACGAGGATTTCCCCGCCGTCCGCCTGGTGAGAAGGCTGAAAAGCGACGGCGCGCAATATTTCGGACCGTACATGCAGTCCGTCAACATCCGCGACATCACCGACCTCATCCACACCGCGTTCAAGGTGCGGGACTGCTCCCGCGATCTTACAAAGCCCTCCCGCCCCTGCCTCAATTTCCACCTGGGCAAGTGCCTCGCGCCCTGCACGGGCAATGTGAGCAGCGAGGAGTATAAGGAGGAGATAAGGAAGGTCATCGCTTTCCTCAAAGGCAACGACAGGGAAGTGGAGCGCGTCCTCACCGAGCGCATGATGCAGTTCGCCGACGAGGAGAATTTCGAGGTGGCGCTGAACTATAAGCACAAACTGAAAGTGCTGGATAACCTCGTGCGCAAACAGGTCAGCGCTCTTCCCAAGGACCTCGACCTGGACATCTTCGCCTACGAGACCAACGGCGTGCTCGGCGCGGTTAATATGCTCGTCGTGCGCGCGGGCAAGCTGGTGGGCGGCGACAACCGCGTTTTCACCGCCGCGGACGAGGACATTTCGTCGTACATCTATCAATTCTACACCGCATCCCCGCCCGTGTGCAACGAGATAGTCACGGACTGCGCGGGGGACGCGGACGCGTTGGAGACGGCGGTCAATTCCCTTGCAGGACACACCGTGCGTGTGATAGAACCCAAACAGGGCGTGCGCCGTCAGCTCTTAGACCTCTCTCATTCCAACGCCCGTGACGCGCTGGAAAAATACGGCAGCCGCGAGGAGAGGAGAGTGCTCCGCACCGAAGGCGCGGTGAAACAGCTCGGCGAACTTCTCGGGCTGCACACCCTTCCCAACCGCATCGAGGCGTACGACATCTCGCACATCTCGGGTACGGACAAGGTGGCGAGCATGGTCGTCTTCGAGGGCGGCGAGGCAAAGAAGGCGCACTACCGCAAGTTCCGCATCAAGACCGTGGAAGGCAACAACGATTTCGCGTGCATGAAAGAGGCGCTCACCCGCAGGCTGATGCGCCTGAAAGAGGGAGAGGATGAGAGCTTTGCGACTCCGCCCGACCTCATCCTGATAGACGGCGGCAAAGGGCAGCTCGCCTACGCGCTCGAAGCGTTGCGGGAATGCGACGAAGAGGGGTTGGAGATCCTCTCCCTCGCCAAACGCGAGGAGGAAGTGTTCCTCGGCAGTTCTCCAAAGGAGTCCATCCTGCTCCCCAATGACTGCGTGGCGCTCCAGCTTTTGCAGCGCGTCCGCGACGAGGCGCACCGTTTCGCCATCACCTATCACCGCACCCTAAGGGGCAAACACATGTCCGAGACGGTGCTGATGAAGGTGCCGGGGATAGGGAAGGAAAGGGCGGAGGAACTTTTGAAAGCCTTCGGTTCCGCAGAGAATGTACGGCACGCTTCCGCGGAGGACATCGCCGCCTTGAAGGGCTTTTCGCTCGCGTCCGCGCGCAAACTGCTCTCCGCACTCAACGAGCAGAACAGCGGTTTGAACAATACAAAAGAGCAGGATAAACCCGACGATATGCAAAATGACGAGAACGGCGGCGAGGATAAAAACTGAGAACGCATGGGCGCGGCGCGCCCGAGGAGGATATATGGTCAAAGACAATGTGAGAAAGAGCGAGGAGGCGATCGCCCCCGAAAAATTTGCGGCGGATCTCGAGCTCGAGGTGGTCTTCGCACCGAAGGAAGACATCGTGTTCCGCTCCACCGCCACCAACCGTCCGGGGCTGCTGTTTGCGGGGTTCGACGAGTTTTTCCCCGAGCACAGGATCCAGATCCTCGGCAATGCGGAGATGGCTTATCTCGAGTCGCTGGATTCCGAGAAGAGGACGGAGCAGCTCGAGCGCCTGTTCTCAAAAGGCGTGCCCTGCGTCATCGTCACGCACAAGCATCCCGTCACGGAGGACATGAAGCACGTCGCCGAATGTCACGCCACGCCGCTCTTTGTCAGCAATGAGTCCACTTCCGCCATAGAGAGCGACGTGGTGCACTATCTCACCACCGCGCTCGCCGCGAGCGATACCATCCACGGCGAGCTGCTCGACATCAGCGGCATAGGCGTCCTGCTCATCGGAGACAGCGGCATCGGCAAGTCCGAGACAGCCCTCGAGCTCGTCCACCGCGGGCATATGCTCGTCGCCGATGACCTCGTCGAGGTCAAGCGCATCAAAAACAAGATCTACGGCTATCCTCCCAAGCGCATCGCCAATCTCCTCGAAGTGCGCGGCGTCGGGCTCATCGATGTCGAAGCGATGTACGGCGTCGGCGGCGTCCTCAACCAAAAGCGCATCCACCTCGTCATCGAGATGGAGCAATGGGACGACAACAAGAGCTACGACCGCCTCGGCAACGAGGACCTCACCTACGACATCCTCGGCGTCAAGTTCCAGCGCGTCGTCGTCCCCGTTTCCGCCGGCCGCAACCTCGCCGTCGTCATCGAAGCCGCCTCCCGCAATTTCCGCCTGAAGTCCATGGGCCGGGACGCCCTTGATGAGCTGTCCTATCGGTTGATGGAGAAGAATCGCCCGGAAGACACCGACTTCGACTGAGGGCACTATTCGGCGAATAACATCGTCAAAGCCCCCGTCGTGGATGCTCACGTACGTCTCTGTACGCTCCGCCTCCCGACGGGGGCTTTTCCTTGTTCTTCATCCAAATATTGCCCTCAGCGAATAAGTGCTTGAGCGGGTGTCTTTGAACACGATGTTACTCTTTCGGAGACGAAATTACGAACAGCCGGAGCGTGACGTCGCTTGACACGATGTTATCTCATTCGGAGTGGAGCCGCTCACCAACGCGCACTCGTTCGGAGTGTATTTGAGCACGATGTCTCTCTTTCGAAGACGGTCTAACGAAAACTCCGAGCGTGACGTCGCTTAACACGATGTTATCTCATTCGGAGTGGAGCCGCTCACCAAGCGCTCACAGGGCATAGCCCTCTTGAGCGCCGCGGCGACCGGGTTAGTGCCGAGGGCTGGACGGTAGGGCGCCGGCAATGCGCCATC
>CASDRL010000019.1 GCA_949283145.1 uncultured Clostridia bacterium
CGGGCTTGACGGAGATCTCCGGGTCGAGAAGACCGGTGGGACGGATGAGCTGCTCCGCCACTTCGTCCGCGCGGTCGAGCTCGTACTGCCCCGGCGTCGCCGAGACGCAGACCATCTGATGTATGCGGCTGTCGAACTCCTCGAAGTTGAGGGGACGGTTGTCGTACGCCGCGGGCAGGCGGAAGCCGTAGTCCACCAAATTCTTCTTGCGCGCGCGGTCGCCGTTGTACATTCCCCTGAGCTGCGGGAGGGTCATATGGCTCTCGTCCACAAAGCAGACGAAGTCCTTCGGGAAGAAGTCGAGCAGCGTATAGGGGGGCTGCCCGGGCTTCCTGCCGTCGAAATAGCGGGAATAGTTCTCTATGCCGGAGCAATAGCCCATCTCGCGCATCATCTCCACGTCATAGTTGACGCGCTCGTCGATGCGCTGCGCCTCGATGAGCTTGCCGTTGGCGCGGAAGAACTCTACTCTCTCCTCTTTGTCCGCGAGGATACGGCGGAAGATCTCCTCCCTGTCCCCGCTCATGACATAGTGGGTGGCGGGGAAGATGACGGTGTGTTTGAGCTCGTTGATGGCGACGGCGGTGACTGCGTCCAGCTCGCTTATTCTCTCCACCGTGTCCCCGAAAAATTCCACTCTGATGGCGATCTCGGAGCTGCCTGCGGGAAAGATGTCCACCGTGTCGCCGCGCACGCGGAAGGTGGAACGCACAAAGTCGAAATCCGAGCGCTTATACTGTATGTCCACCAGCCTGCGGATGAGCTCGTCGGGCTCGAGGGTGTCCCCTTCGCGCACGGAGACCGCCTGCGAATAATAGTCCACGGGCGCGCCCAAGCCGTAGATGCACGAGACGCTCGCCACCACGATGACGTCGCGGCGTTCGCAGAGGGAAGCCGTCGCGGAATGGCGCAGCTTGTCGATCTCGTCGTTGATCTCCAGCTCCTTCTCGATGTAGGTGTCGGAGCGGGGGATGTACGCCTCGGGCTGATAATAGTCGTAGTAGCTGACGAAAAACTCCACGCGGTTGTGCGGGAAGAACTCGCGGAACTCGTTGCAAAGCTGCGCGGCGAGGGTCTTGTTGTGCGCTATGACGAGGGCGGGACGCTGCAATTTCTCGATGACGTTCGCCATCGTGAAAGTCTTGCCGCTGCCCGTGACGCCGAGGAGCACCTCTGTGGAAAATCCGCTCTCCAGCCCCGCCGCGAGCCGCTCTATCGCCGCAGGTTGATCGCCGCAGGGAGAATAGTTGCTGACAAGCTCGAAAGGTCTCATAGTCCCGAGATCTGCTGGATGAGGATCTTGATGCCCCACGCCGCCGCGCCGGAGCAGACTCCGCCCGCGAGTGCGAGCAGGATCTTGAACTTGAGGTTGCTCTTGAAAGCCCTCTCCACCCTCGCGAACGCGAGCCCCTTGCGGTGCATGTTGATGCAGTAGACCAGCTCCCCTTTCCTGTCCGAGCGGGTGACGTCGAAATAGTCGTCCAGCTCCAGGCTTTCAAGGGTGGCGTCCAGCTCCTCCTCGTCGAAGTCGAGGTCGAGGGAGATGCGGTCAAAGAGGTCGATGGGCGAAAGCAGACACACCCCCGACTTCTTGTCGGCGGCTCCGTACACCGCGCGCATGACGGCGCGCTCTTTCTTGGTGAGGACGTGCTGCTTCTCCAACGCCATGTGGTTTGCTCTCTTTGTTTATGCCATATTCCGCGGTTTATATGCGCAAAACGCATGTTAAAATGCGAATTTTTGCACTAACACCGCGATCATCGTTACGATCGCGCCGCCGACGATCCCGCCGACGAATGCGGCGAGCATCACTCCGAAGGCGGCTCTTTTCGACAACTTCTCTCTCCTTGCCGCGGGCTGTGCCGCAGGCGCCGGCGCCGAGGACGGAAGGGAGGGCGCAGCCGGTGTTTCCTCTTCCTCGGGAGCGAGCAGTTCCTGCGCCCGTCTCGAAACGAGCAGGCAATATTCGTCGGGAGTGAAATACTTCACTTCGAGATAACCCATGCCCTTGAGGTCGCGGATGATGACGCTGAGCGCCTGTTTGTCGATGGCGGCGTCTGCCGGCATCCTTTCGAGGATCTCGTCCGCCTCAACCACCTTGAAAACGTCGTCCGTCCCCGCGATGTCGATGAGTGCGGCGACCACTTTTTTCAACCCGTTATCCTGCATTTCCGAGCCTCCTTACAACTTTATGATTTTAGCATAGTGCGGCGGGGTTAGGCAAATATTTTTTCAAAACACTACACAAACGCGCGGCGTTATGCTATGATACATAAGATATTCTCCCTGCGCACGCGCGGCGAGGCAGACACCAAAGCACAAAGAAGGTCACTATGAATCTCCTCCACAAGTTCCTGAACCGCACCGACTTCACAGACTACGACGACTTTGCCGCCAACGTGAAGTTCTCCGTCCCGGAGCACTTCAATTTCGGCTTCGACGTCGTGGACGAATATGCGCGTCTCGCGCCCGAAAAGCGCGCGCTCGTATGGTGCAACGCCGCGGGAGAAGAGAAGATCATGACCTTCCGCGACATCAGTCTCGCAAGCAACCGCACCGTCAATTTCCTCCTCTCCCTCGGCGTGAAGAAGGGGGACTGCGTGATGAGCATGCTCAACCGCAGGTGGGAATATTGGGTGCTCAACATCGCCTGCTGCAAGCTGGGCGCGGTCATCATCCCCGCCACGCATCTGCTCACTCCCAAGGACATCGTCTACCGCTGCAATTCCGCGGGCGTGAAAGTGCTCGTCGCGACGGCGGAAGAGGACGTCATCGAGCACATCACCCACGCCCTCCCCAAGTGCGAGACGGTGCAGGAGTGCTTCTTCACCGTGCCCGTCGAGGGTTTCCGCTGCTTCGACGACTGCGTGCGCGAGATGAGCGACGAACTGCCCTCTCTCCCCCGCCCCGAGTGGAACGACCCGATGCTGTGCTACTTCACTTCCGGCACCACCGGGATGCCCAAGATGGTGCAGCACAACTTTGAATATCCCGCGGGCTTCGTCTTCAACGCATGCTTCTGGCAGAAGGTGCAGGACGACGGACTGCACTTCACCTCCGCGGAAACGGGCTGGGCAAAATGCAGCTGGGGCAAACTCTACGGACAATGGATCGCGGGGAGCGCCGTCTTTGCCTACGACTACCACGGCAGGTTCACCCCGACGGACCTCCTCCCCCTCATCTCGAAATATAAGATCACCACATTCTGCGTGCCCCCCACCATCTACCGCTTCCTCGTGAAGGAGGACCTTTCGCACTACGATTTTTCCTCCGTCACGCACTGCACTACGGCGGGCGAAGCGCTGAACGCCGAGGTCTACAAGCAGTTCTACGAGGCGACGGGACAAAGGATCTACGAGGGCTTCGGACAGACGGAGTCCTGCGTCATCCTCGCCACATTCCACTTCATGGAGCCCGTCAGCGGCTGCTCCGGCAAGCCCTGTCCCCTCTATGACATCGACCTCATCGACGACGAGGAGAACCCCGTCCCCACGGGCGCGGAGGGCGAGATCGCCATCCGTCTGCGCCCCCATCAGTACGGCCTGGTGTCCAGCTACCGCGGCGACCCCGAGCGCACTCAAGCCGCCCGCGGCGGGAAATATTACCACACCGGCGACCTCGCCAAAAAGGACGAGAACGGGCTGTATTGGTTCGTTGGCAGAAAGGACGACATCATCAAGTCCAGCGGCTACCGCATCGGACCCTTCGAGGTGGAGTCCGCCCTCATGGAGCACCCCTCCGTCCTCGAATGCGCGATAACGGGCGCGCCCGATCCCATCCGCGGCACCGTGGTCAAAGCCACCATCGTCCTCGCCAAGGGCTACGAGCCCTCCAACGAGCTCAAAAAGGAGCTGCAAAACCACGTCAAACGCGCCACCGCTCCCTACAAATATCCCCGCATCATCGAGTTCGTGACCGAGATGCCCAAGACCATCTCCGGCAAGATCCGCCGCGTCGAGATAAGGGAGAAGGACAATCAGTAAAACCCTGTTCCGCAACACAAAAATGACGACCCCCGCCTTAAGACGGGGGTCTCTCAGTTTCAAAGCCCTTAGTCTTCGCCCACGGACGACGCTATGCCGGGGGACGCTTTAAATGGGCTGTTCGTTATGCTCATATACGCTCCGAATAGGCTGTTCGTCTCGCGGGTTATCTTGATTTCCCCCTCCTTCCCTCCGGGCTTTCCTCCCCCGTGTCCGATTAAAGTATCGTCCTCGCATCTTGCGGAACTAACTTTGCATTTCTACAATAGTTTTTTATATCGCACCGACATAACCAAGCGGAGAACTGCACTTGCCGAAAACCCGGCACGGGCGGAGGAACTCGGCACTCGCAAATTAAAGCCCGTGTCTATTTAGATTTACGGCGTTGCTCGGCACTCACTTAGCGCGCCGCGACTTGCAAGAGCAGGCGCAAGCGCCCGCTGTGCAAGTTTGGCTGAGCGGCGCGTAACTCCGTCTCCGAAAGAGAGCTCGTCGTGCTCAAGCACGCTCCGAATAAGTGTTCGTCACGAGTGAGCCCCTCCCACCCGCCCTATAGCGGTGCCTGCGAGAGAGTTTGCTCTCCCAGGCACCGCACTCTTGTTGACCGTTTCTTGACATGTCCTCGTTTTGTCAAGGAATTGCGCCGAAAAATTTAGCGGGCAAAGCAAGCTAAATTTTTCGCGCCCTTGACAACGATGTTTCGTTAAAATCAAAACACGCGCGGAGCGGTTCCCCGCTCCGCGCCTTAGTTGTTGCACCCTCCGCCGAAGCGAGCTTCGGCGGACTATTTCTCCCGCCGAAACATCGGCGGACACCGCTTTTAAACAATTGGGGACGGGGCAAAAATGTCAAAAAATTAAACAATTTTGCCCCGTCTCCAATTGTTTAATCTTTCAAGATATGACGGCGATATTTGAATAAGCTCTCTTTACAGGCCTGACGGCGTCATTTGGATGCAGAACGCGAAAGCGCCCTTGTCGGGAGGCGGAGCGTACAAAGACGTACGTGAGCATCCACGACAAGGGCGCTGACAAAGTTATGCGCCAAATGACGCCGTCAGTCGTTATTCGGAGAATGCGTAGTAAATGGCCGCAATCGCCTTCTCGTAGTCGAAGGTGTCCACACCCACGATTATGTTCATCTCCGAGGAGCCTTGGTCGATCATGCGGACGTTGATATGGCTGTCGGCGAGGGCGGTGAAGATGGTCGCCGCGGTGCCGTGACGGGACGCCATGTTGTGCCCGACGGTGGCGATGAGGGAGAGCCCGCTGTGGATGTCGATGCTGTCGGCGCCGAGCGCGTCGCGGAGCTTGCCGACGAGTTTCTGCGCGTTGCCGCCGAGACACTCGTCACGGATGACGAGGGAGAGGGTGTCGATGCCGGAGGGCATATGTTCGAAGGAGACGCCCTCGCATTCCAGCACGCTCAGCGCCTTGCGGCAGAAGCCTATCTCGCTGTTCATCATATCCTTCTCGATGTTGATGATGGTGAAACCCTTTCTGCCCGCGATGCCGGTGACCACTCTGCCCGTGGCGCGCTGTTTGCCGTCCGCGACGATCATGGTGCCCTTTGCGGAGGGGTTGAACGTGTTGCGGATGTTGATGGGGATGCCCGCGCTGCGCACGGGGAAGATGGACTCGGGGTGCAGCACCTCGGCGCCCATATAAGCGAGCTCCCTAAGCTCCTTATAGCTCAAGCAATCGATGATTGCGGGGTGATCGATGATGCGGGGATCGGCGGTGAGGAAACCGTCCACGTCCGTCCAGTTCTCATAGACGTCCGCGCCTACCGCACGCGCGACGATGGCGCCGGAGATGTCCGAGCCGCCTCTGCTGAACGTCCTGACCACGCCGTCCTTGTCCGAGCCGTAGAATCCGGGCAGCACCGCACGCGGGATGTCCGCAAGCCTTGCGCGCAGAAGATCGAGCGAAATGTCGAGCAAAAGCTCCCCTTTTGTGCCGAACTTGATGAGGTCCTGCGTGTCGACGAACTCCACTCCGAGCTTCGCCGCGAGCACGCGCGCGCTGAGGTATTCGCCGCGGGAAGCGATGTAATCCACCCCCGCGCCGTCCTCTATTTTCGCCTTGATCGCCTTGAGCTCCTTCGCCATGCCGACGTTGATGCCGAGCTCTTTCTCGATGTCCAGAAAACGCTTTTCGATGACGGCAAACGCCTCGTCGCAGTTGCCCTTCTCGTTCTTCTCACGGGCGCACGCATAGAGCGCGTCCGTGACCTTGACGTCGCCGCCGTCCCTCTTTCCGGGCGCGGAGACCACGATATAAGCGCGGCTCGCGTCGGACGAGACGATGTCCGCCACCTGCGTGATGGTGGCGCTGTTTGCCATTGATGTTCCGCCGAATTTGCAGACTTTCATGTTACCCTCTGTTGTAGATTATGTAAATTTATCTTGTCGTGTTATCTGATCTTCTTTGCCTCGAAATAGTAGCGTTTCTCCTCCGCTTCCCCCATGGAGAACGCCTTGCGGCAAAGGTTGCCGTGCTCTGCGACATAGCCGAAGAGCTCCGCCTTTTCGATGCAGGGCATCTGCACCGCGACGCCGTCCGAAGTGTCCGCGACGGAGTGCAGGTTCTCAAGCCCGTGGATGTAGTCCACGCTGGCGCCGGGATGAGATGAAACATAGGCGTCGATGGCGTCCTGCACCTCCGCGATCGCCTCCGTGTTGTTGGCGTTGACCGCGATGGAATACTCCATATTGGTGGTGAACATCTTCAGCCTGCTCTCCCCTTTGAGCACGGTGGACATGTACAGCACGAAGTCCGCATCGTCCACGCCGAACACAAAGCGGTGGATGGGCTCGAAGACGATGCCGTCGCAGTGCAGGTTCTCGATCTCCACCAACGCGAAACGGGCGGGATGGTTCTCCCTCTCCTCCGCGGAAAGCCCCTTGCGCACCTTTTTCCAATGCGCCTGCGCCGTCGCGAGGGAGTGGTTG
This sequence comes from uncultured Clostridia bacterium, assembly GCA_949283145.1. Classification (GTDB taxonomy): domain Bacteria; phylum Bacillota; class Clostridia; order Christensenellales; family CAG-917; genus Limadaptatus. The sequence goes on from CASDRL010000019.1 coordinate 6,937, forward strand.
CCGTCGCCTACGGCAAAGACGAAATCGGTGTCCACGCCGTAGAGACCGCGCACCTTTTTCGCATAAACATCGAGTTTAGCCATCACTTCGTGCGCGTTAAGTCTCCATCCGGTCAAATGACCGCCGTTCATGTTGAGGTCGAAATCATAGAGTTTCTCCAGCTCGCCGCGCTTTTTGTAGTAGGGCTCGATGATGCTCTTGTCGCGGTCGTCGATGAGGAGCATGACGTGCGGGAGCTCGATCGGCGCGTTCTCGCGGATGGCGAGACGCGGGGGGATGCGGTTGGCGACGACGCCCTCCGTCGCGCGGATGGTCGCCTCCGTCGGATGCACGTAGGAATATTCCTCGAGGTCGACGGGCGCCACGATGCCGAGACGGGTGTTGCCGTAAGCCGTCTCGCGCTTCACCAAAACGAAGCTGTCTTTCAGGGTGCGGAACACCCCGCCGTCGAGATAGCTCTGCATGGTCGCGTTGATGGCGGCGATCCGCTTCTCCGCGTCGCCGTCCTCGAGATAAACCTCGGGGAAGATGAGTTTGAGCGCGCTGGGCGCGTCGCCCACTTCCGCCGCGAGCTTTTCCCAATAGTCGCGCTGTGAGGTGAACTGGTCGCAGGAGACGACGGCGAACTTTTCGGGCTCGGCGACGTCCGGCAGCAATATGTCGAAAGGTTTGAGTGTTTTCATCTGTTTCTCCCTATGTCTCGGGTGTTCACATTCTCCCGTGGTGTTTCTTGTCCTCTTTTGCCTGGCGCTTCGCAATGGCGTTGGGCGAGATGCCGAATGCCTCCTCGATCTCGTCCTTGAGTTTGTCCATGGTCATATAGCGCCGGATCTCGCCGCGCTTGACGACGGAGATGATGCCCGTCTCCTCGCTGACCACGATGGAGAGGACGTCCGTATCCTCCGTGATACCGATCGCCGCGCGGTGACGGGTGCCCATCTCCTTGTTGATGTTGCGCTGGGTGAGCGGGAGGAAGCAGCCCGCCGCCACCACCTTGTTGCCGCGCACGATGACCGCGCCGTCGTGAAGGGGCGCCTTGGTGTTGAAGATGCTCTCGAGCAACGACGCGGAAAGCTCCGCGTTGAGGATGGTGCCGGAGCCCAGCACCGTATCGTTGATGCTGTTGTTGCTGTCGATGATGATGATGGCACCGACATCCTGCTTTGCCATATCCTGACAGGCGCTGAGGATCTCCGCCGTAGTCTCTCTCAGCTCGTCGTCGCTGTTCTGCCCGTCATTGAACACGGGGAGACCGCGAGGGTTGGTGATGCGCTGGAAGAGGGCTTTGAGGTCGCTCTGATAGACGACGCAGCACATCACGATGAGCGCGATCATGGAGTAGTGAAGGATATAGCGCGACACCGTGAGTATCTCGTGGTCGCTCATGGAAGAGAGCACCATGACCAGCACCTCGAGCAGCGCTACGGAAAGCACCATGATCATCACGCGGACATTGCGCCTGAACGCGAACAGCATCACGAGCAGGGCGAGAGCTGCGACCAGCACCACGCCGTCTATGATCGCGTAGTAGTCGATGTTGGTGGCATAACCCGCAAAATCGTACATACTTCTTTCTCCTTCCGACGGATCGCCCGTCGGCTCGTTTTCCGGTTTTAGAGGTCGAACTCGTCGAAGACTTTCCCGTCTCCGCTCTGCCCCGCGCCGCCGCCGACGCTGCCGTTTGCGCCGCCTGCACTCCCGCCGCCGTTGAACTCGTCAAAGGGAGAGGACGGCTGCTGCGGAGGAGGCGTAAAAGGCGACGCCTGCGGCGCGGGCGGCACATAATTTTTCGCCTTCTTTTGCAGCACGAACGCGACCACGCCCGCCGCCACGCACCACGCCGTCAGCAGACAGAGCGCGATGATGCCCGCGATGGCATATCCCTGTCCGAACACTGTGGTGAGACCGTAGCTTTCCAGGATCTCCATAAACTCCGCATTTATGTCCGCGCTGTACTCCAGCACGATATACATGACCGACGTCACCACCGTGCGCAAACCCTGCAAGCCAAGGTAGAGCGACGCCCACGACGTGAAGTTGTAATATTTTTTGCGCGGGTCCATCTTGGGCGCGAGCACGAGGAAGAACATCGCGCAATACGCCCCGGTGAGCACGGTCATGTTGAGCAGCTGCGATGTGTAGGCGTACACCCCGGGATCGAGGAAGGTGAAGCTCTCGATGATGCCCATGAGGAGATATGCCCCCGACGTGAACAGCATGCAGAAGTAAATGAAATCGTTGCGGCGGAGCGCCACCGCTCTCCTTCTTGCCGACATGGTGAAGAGGACGAGTGAGAAGACATAGCACACCACCATGGGCAGCGCGCCGTACTCCAGCAGACAATAGATGACCTGCAGGGTGATCTCGGCAGGTTCCGTAAGCCCGGCGAAACTGCCCGCAAACGACACGACGTTGCGGATGAGCCCCGCGATGAACATCACCGCCCAGATCAGCCCGCCCCATTTGTCGGGGATGATGGGTTTGAAACTTTTTATCTTCACATTGACTTGCATATCACTCCTGACTCATGAGGGTGAGCACGGCTTCGTGCATCGCGCTCTCCTCCGATCTTTTGCCCGTGAGCACCGCGCATTGCAGCTCGTGGAGACGGTCCACGCACTTTTTCAGTTTGACCTGCGTATATGCCCCGGACACCCTGCGCACGTGATAGAGCGCACCAGGCTTCACTCCGAGCAGCGCCGCGACCGCCGCGTCGGGCTCGTCCTTGTGCAGGAGAGCGTGCAGCATGCGGCGATAGTAGGAATAAAGCATATTGATCACCGTCATCGGGCGCAGACCGTCGTCGAGGAGCGCGGTGAGCACTCTGAGCGCCCGCGGCTTGTCCTTCGCGCCCAACGCGTCGGAAAGCTGAAAGATCTGATAGTCCGGCTCGGAAGAGGTCATCGCGCAGATGTCCTCGCGGCGGATCTCCGAGTCGCAATACGCCTTGAGCTTCGCGACCTCGCAGGAGATGCGGGACATGTCCGCAAGCGTCCTCGTCACCAGCTCGTGAAGAGCGGCGGGCTGAATGGTGCGCTTCGGCTCCGCGTCCAGCATGCGCTGCACCAAAGCCGCGATCTCCCCTTCCGAAAGGCGGGAACAATCCACCTTTTCCGCGCCCTTGAAGTTCACAGCCTTCTCCGCGCCGTCGTCGCATTCGAAGACGAGCACGGACTCGGGCGTCGGCGAGGCGAGATATCTCTCGAACGCGGCGGCATCCGCCTGCGGGAATTTCTCGGAGACATCGGTGACGACCACCACCCTGCGCTCGTCGAAGACGGGGAAGGTGTTGAGCATGAACACCGCGTCCTCCGCGCCGTCCGACGCAGGGATCGCCGCATAATTGAAGCTCTCGTATTCCGGCTCCACCAGCGCGCGGAACATCGCGACGGCGGACTGCCTGAGCCAGGCGTCGTCCCCGAAGACGACATAACACGGTTTGAAGGCGGAAGCTCCCGCCCGCGCCGCGTCGAGATGAGCTTTGAGCGCGGTATATTTCACGGCTTATCCTTGCGTTTCTCTTTTATGTTTATGTTTAATAATAACATTAAGCGCGGATTATGTAAAGCAGCTTAAAATACAACGCCGCGCGTTCCTCGCCGAAAAAGGACTTTTTCTTCCCTTTGATAGGGACAGAGTACGGCGCCGCGCAGGGAAACCCGCTGTTGACATCCCTCCCCTCGCCTGCTACCATTGTTCTTGACGGACGGGGACGGCGTCCCCGCCCGCAAAAGGAGGAAGTCATGTCCGAAAACACCGCATCCGCCGAGGTCAAAGACCTCGGTTACACCGAAAAGCTCCTGAAACCCATGAGCGGCTATATCATGCTCGCCGTCAACATCCTGCTCATCGCGGGGTCCGTAGCGATGATCGCAACGGGCGGAGTCTTTGACATCACCCCCGTGTTCGTCATCGGGTTTTTGCTCATCCCCGTCTGGCTCTTCCTGCTGTACGGCTATTGCGTGGTCGCGCCCAACGAGGCGGTGGTGCTCACCCTCTTCGGCAAATACAAGGGGACGATCAAGGAGGAAGGCTACTATTGGTACAGCCCCTTCTGCCGCAAGTTCAACCCCGCCGCTCCGAGGGTGGGCGCGCGCAGGATGCACGTCTCGCTGAAAGCCATGACCCTCAACAACGAGAAACAGAAGGTCAACGACGCGGACGGCAACCCCATCGAGATAGGCGTCGTCGTGATATGGCGCATCCGTGACGCCGCGAAGGCGGTGTTCAATGTGGACAACTACGCCAACTTTATCGCGATCCAGAGTGACGCGGCGATCAGGAACATCGCCAGGCAATACCCCTATGACGTCACCGAGGACGACGAAAAGTCCCTCCGCGGCAGCGCGCAGGAGATTGCCGCCACCCTCTGCCTGGACCTTCAGCAGCGCGTCGAGATCGCGGGCATAGAGGTCGTCGAAGCGCGCATCGCTCACCTCGCCTACGCGCAGGAGATCGCCGCCGCAATGCTCCAACGCCAGCAGGCAAAAGCCATCGTCGACGCCCGCACCACCATCGTGGAAGGCGCGGTCGGCATGGTGGAGCTCGCCCTCGCCAAACTCGGCGAAACGGGTCTCGTCTCCCTCGACGACGACCGCAAAGCGCAAATGGTCTCCAACCTGATGGTGGTGTTGTGTGCTAATAAAGACACCCAACCCATTGTCAACAGCGGCACCGTCTGACCGCGATATTTGGCGAATAGCTGCGTCAAAGGCACCCTCGCGGCGGGGCACGTACGCTCATGTACGCTAACCCCTTGCAAGGGTGCCTTTTCCTTGCTCTTCATCCAAATATCGCGGTCAGCGAACTAACATATGTGCGGGCAACCTGCTTCGTCAAAGCCAAATTAAACAATTGGGGACGGGGCAAAAATGTCAAATTTTTAAACAATTTTGCCCCGTCCCCAATTGTTTAAAAGCGGTGCCTGAGAGAATGCGTACTCTCGCAGGCGCCGCCATAGGGCGGGTGGGCGGGGCACATTTTTGACGAACAGCCTATTCGGAGCGTCTTTGAGCACGCCGTTTCTTTTTCGGAGACGATCTAACGAAAACCCCGAGCGTGACGTCGCTTGACACGATGTTTACTTGTTCGGAGTGGAGCCGCCCAGCCAAACTTTCACAGGTGGCTTGCCGCCTCTTGAAAGTCGGCGGCGACCGGGTGAGTGCCGAGGGCTAGACGGCAGTGCGTCGGCAATGCGCCATCTGATCGCAAAGCGGGCGCATTGCAAGCGGCATAACATGGCAGCGCCGTGAAGGCACCGTCCTCGGACGCCCTCATGCCCGAGCGCCGAAGGTGCCCCCTAAAACCGTGGGGCCCCTTCGGGGGGAATGGTTTTTGGGGGAACCCGCAGGAGGGGGCTAAACAACACTCCCATGTCAGAGGACAGTAGCTTGTTTATTCCCCGAACACGACGAAACCCCCGTCCGAAGACGGGAGTTTTGACAAAGCAGGTCGCTAAATGGCGGCGTTCAGAGGACTTTGGCGAGGAACTCGCGCAGCCTCGGATGCTGCGGATCCCCGAAAAACTCCTCGGGGGGCGCTTGCTCGAGCACTTTGCCTTCCGCCATGAAGAGGATGCGGGTGCCGACCTCGCGGGCGAAACCCATCTCGTGCGTGACGATGACCATGGTCATGCCCTCGTCGGCGACCTGTTTGATGAGGTCGAGCACTTCGCCGACCATCTCGGGATCGAGGGCAGAAGTGGGCTCGTCAAAGAGCATGACTTTGGGGTTCATTGCAAGGGCGCGGACGATGGCGACGCGCTGCTTCTGCCCGCCGGAGAGGGTGGACGGATAGACATCCGCTTTGTCCTCGAGACCTATGCGCCGGAGAAGGCGCAATGCGTTCTCCTCCGCCGCCTCGCGCACCGCCTTGGCGCTCTCGGCGGGAAGGGGGATGAGCTCCCTTTTCTCCGCAGGGACGGCGTGCGCGAGAGCGCGCTCCGTCTGTTCGAGCTTGTTGGCGATAGCAAGCTTCTTTTTGGTGAGCTCAGGGTCATAAGAGACGACGCTCTTGCCCGCCACTTCCTCGACGGTCTTGGTCTGCTCCCACGCCTCAACGATGGGTTCAAGCTCCGTTTTGAGCTGTTCAACCTTCGTTTGGAGCATTTCGCGCTTCTTCGCGATGTGCTCGTTGTACTTCGCGCCGAACTTGTCAAAGAGCTTGTTGTACAGGGGCGTGAAGGCGTTATGACGCTTGGCTTTCCTGAGGTCCGCAATGCCGATCTTCACGGGCGCGAGGGTGATGTTCTTCTTGACGGTGAGGTTGTTGAACAGGTTGAACTGCTGGAACACCATGCCCATCTTTCTGCGGTGCTCGTTGATGTCCACCTTGAGGTCCGCAAGGTCGACGCCCTCAAAGAATATCTGCCCGGAAGTGGGATCTTCAAGGCAATTCAGACACCTGAGGAATGTGGACTTGCCGCCGCCGGAAGGACCGATGACCACCACCTTCTCCCCCACTCTTACGCTCTCGGAGATGTCGTCCAACACGAGCAGATCGCCGAACTTCTTGGTGAGGTTGACCACCTCGATGATGGGATTCTGTTCTTCTGCAATATTGCTAGAAACCTTTACCGCGGCTTCATTTTCTTGGACAGCCAAAGGTTTGTTATCTGTTTCTGTCACTCTTTGCCATCCTCCTTTCAATCAATTTCACCGCCAAAATGATCAGATAAACTATTGCGAGATAGAATATTGCCGCAACGATCATAGGAACAAGATATTCTGCCATATATTGCCCCGAGCCGATGATCTGCGCTGCGAACGTAAGATCGATCAGCCCGACCATACTAACGATCGATGTTTCTTTCAGCAAAGCTATTATCTCATTACCTATTGTGGGAACGACGTTTTTTATCGCCTGCGGCAAAACTATTCTGATCATGGATGTGCCGAATCCCAACCCGAGAGACCTTGCGGCTTCAAGCTGACCGGGATCGACAGATTGTATTCCGGCGCGCAAACTTTCGGCAACATAAGCACCTGAATTTATACCGAACGTAAGTATCGCCACGATCTCAAGAGGGAATCCTCTTATCGCGAAGATCGCGAAGACCATGATGAATAATTGCAACGCCACCGGCGTGCCGCGGATGACGCCCAAATACAAATCACAAATATACGACGGGATCTTGAAATATCTGTTGTGCTTTCCTATGATTTTTATTGTAGCAACAACAGTGCCGAGGAATAAACCTATCAGCACCGCACACGCCGTAATATACGCAGTAGTCTTCAATCCTTCGAGAAGCGTATCGATATACACTTCGTTTTTGAAGACTTCTCCTATCCTTTCAAAAAAGCTCATGACCCTTTTTACGATATAAGGCAGCGGCTCGATGTCCGCTGCCTTATATTGATGTTATCAAGACTTACAGACCGAAGTGCTGTTTGACGAGGGCTTCGATCGCATTGTCGCCGTCCCCATTGAGTTCTTTCATCATCTCATTAAGCACTGCATTGATATTCTCAAGCAGTTCCGTCTGCCCTTTGTTGACTGCAATGCAGTACTCTTCTTCCGTTGCGGTTTCCGCATCATAATAAAGCGGGAGCGCAACATAATTGCCGTTCTTCGTCAGATACTGCGCGGGAAGTTCGTCGACCACAACAACATCAAGCTGTGTTCCCAAAGATTCGACGGCAAGCTGAGCGTTTTTATACTGCACTTTCTTCGCTCCGGTATTCTGGATCGCTCCGGTGTATCCTTCCTCTCCGTCTATCTCGAGTCCGACATAAATGTCGCCGGTGGTATCGAGCTGCACACCGATTTTCTTACCGGCAAGCGCGCTCCACATCACGACATCATCTCCATCGACATTCTCGGAAACGGGAAGGCTGCCCTCCGCGAAGATGACATACTGCACGGATTTGTAATAAGGAACGGAGAACGCAACTTTCTCGGCGCGTTCCTCTGTCCAGGTTATACCGGCAGCACCGACATCACACATTTTTCCGGAAGAAACTTCGTCTATAATAATGCCAAATTCCACATTTTTGAATTCGACGTCACGTCCCATTCTCTCTCCGACTTTGTTCATGATATCGATGTCGACACCAACGATCTCAGTGCCTTCATAATACTCGAACGGAGCAAAGAAAGCATTTGTATATACAACGATAGCCTCTTTATCATTGCAAGCGGTAAACGCGAAGCAGGCGCCGACGAGAGTGGCGAGTGCAAGCACGATCACCATGATTTTGCCGAATTTCTTCATACATTGCCTCCATATTGGATCTTGATATGCACACATACTACCACCCCGTTTTATAAAACGCAAACGATTTTGCATAAATTTTCGCGTTATGCGTGCTTTTTTGCAAAAAGCGGCGCATATTATGCAGAAATCATTTGTTTTTATGCAAATATGCGCCGCCTGCGGGTGCAAGGTGCGGGTTTTTCTTGACGGGCGGGCGCGCGTGTTATAAAATTAAGTGATAAAATATCATCATAAATTCAAGGAGTTAAAGCGTGCGCGGCGCGCACGCGGGAGACCTATGCTGCTGAGCGGTGCAAACATCCTTGTCGCTGCCCTTGAGGAACAGGGCGTGCGCAACATCTTCGGCTATCCGGGGGCGAGCATCCTTTCCGTCTATGACGCGCTCGCCTCGTCTTCCATACGCCATGTCCTCACCGCGCACGAACAGGGGGCGTGTTTCGCCGCCGAGGGTTATGCCAGGCGGAGCGGACGCGCGGGCGTGGTGTTGGCGACGTCCGGTCCCGGAGCCACCAACCTGGTGACGGGGCTTGCGGACGCATATATGGACAGCGTGCCCCTCGTTGCCGTCACGGGCAACGTCCCTCTCGCGCAGCTGGGGCATGACAGCTTTCAGGAAGTGGACATCTTTGACGTGTCCATGCCCGTGACCAAGTACGGCATCATCGTGAAGAGCGCGTCGGAGATAGCGCCCGCGGTGCGGAGGGCGTTCGCCCTTGCGGAAAGCGGCAGGCGGGGTCCCGTGCTCATCGACATCCCCTCGGACATCCTGGACTGCTCGGCGGAATACGAACCCGCGGAACAGGAGCGTCCCCTCCCCCTCTCTCCGAGCGAGAGCGAGGTGAAGGCGGCGGCGGAGCTCATCGCTTCCCGCGAAAAGCCTCTCATCTACGCGGGCGGAGGCGCGACACAAGCCTGCGCGGAGAAGCAGATCGCGGAGCTCGCGCGCCTGCTCAAAGCGCCAGTGGTCACGTCCTATATGGGCATAGGGTGCTGCTCTCCCGACTACCCCCGCTTCCTCGGCGTGCTCTCGGACACCAACGCGAAAGCCGTCACCGCCGTCCGCGAGTGCGACCTCTTCATCACGGTGGGCGCGCGCTTCAACAGCAGATACGGCGCGTTCGGCGCGTTGCACAAGCGGCGCATCCCTCTCTTGCAATTCGACTCCGACCGCGCGGAGATAGACAAAAACGTCCCCGCTTCCGCCGCCGTCATAGGCGACGCGGCGCTCGCGCTCGACGCCCTGCTCCCCCTCGTCACGGAAAAGGAAGGCGCGGTGTGGGAATATGAAGACCTCCCCGACCTTGCGGAAGAGAACCGCGGCACGCGCATCATCCGCGCCCTCACCCGCGAATTTAAAGACGTCACCGTCACCACGGACGTGGGTCTGCACCAGGAGTGGACTGCGCACAACGCGATCATCCGCACTCCCCGCCGTTTCCTCACCAGCGGAGGACTGGGCGCGATGGGCTTCGGCATGGGGGCGGCGATAGGCGCGCATTTCGCGAGCGGAGACACCTGCCTCGTCGTGACGGGTGACGGATCCTTCAACATGAACATGAACGAGCTGACCACCGCCGTCAAGCACCACGTCCCTCTCGTGGTCGCGGTGATGAACAACAACGCGCTCGGGATGATAAGAAAATTGCAGACCGCCCGCAAGGTGAAAGGCTCGGGCGTGAATGCGCTCTACCTCAACGTGGACTATGCCGCACTCGCCCGCTCCATGGGCGCGAGAGGGGTCACCGTCACGGAGGAAGAGGACGTGGACGAGGCGGTGAAAAACGCCCTCGACGGGCCCCTGCCCGTCGTCATCGATTTCAAGCTCCCCATCAACACGGGGATATGAGGAGAATATGGACAACACGGCAAGACAGATCATTTCCATTCTGGTCAACAACCAACCCGGCGTGCTCTCCCGCATCGCGGGGCTCTTCTCCCGCCGCGGCTACAACATCGACGGGCTGACGGTGTGCGCGACGGAGGACGACAGTTGGTCCAGGATGACCATCACCGTCAACGCGACCCCCGCCACCGTGAAGCAGATCGTCGCGCAGCTCGAAAAACAAGAGGACGTGGTGAAGGTGATGGACTTCGACCCCGTCAAAGTCGCGACGAGGGAACTGCTGCTCATCAAAGTCTCGGCGGGCGGCGCCAAGCGCAGCGAGATCGCCGACCTCATCGCCCTCTTCGGCGCGAAAGCCATCGACGTGACGGCAGGGAGCATGATGCTGGAGCTCACGGGTTCCACGGACAAGGTGGACAACTTCGTGCGCATCCTCGGCGAGTACGGCATACTCGAAATGGCGCGCACGGGCGGCGCGGCTCTGGAGCGCGGCGCGGGCAGCCTCGCAAAGAGCGAAAAGACGGAAGACTGACAAAAACCGCACAAAACCCGCTTTATCCGACAAAATTCGCCAATAAACACCGGATCTTGTCATAATCCGCAAGCAACACGCACCCGCGTTACAGCGTGACGTGCCGAAACACGGGGGCAACATCATCGCCTATGTGACGGAGCGGTCTGCGCCTGAACGCACCGCGGGACGGAGCGGGAAACATTTGTCGGCAGCGCGGACTGCGGCGGACAGCATCGAAAAAACGCGGAAAGCGAACGATACAACATAAAGCAAACGGAAAGCAACGAACCATATGAGTGAAAACGAAAAGCGAAGAATAAAGATCTTTGACACCACGCTGCGCGACGGCGAGCAATCGCCGGGGTGCAGCATGCACATCAACGAGAAACTCGATGTCGCCGAGGCTTTGGAAGCGCTCGGTGTGGACGTCATTGAGGCGGGGTTCCCCGCCGCGAGCGAGGGCGAGTTCAAGGCGGTGAAGGAGATCGCCGCCGTCGTGAAGCGCGCCACCGTCGCCGCACTCTGCCGTTGCAGGAAAGAGGACATCGACAAGGGCTGGGCGGCGGTGAAGGACGCGGCGCATCCGCGCATCCACATCTTCCTCGCCACCTCTCCCATACACCTCGAATATAAGCTGCGCATAGACGAAGACACGGCGATAGAGATGATCCGCTCCCACACGGAGTACGCCCGCACCCTTGCGGAGGATGTGGAGTTTTCCTTCGAGGACGCGAGCCGCACTCCCCGCGAGTTTTTGGCAAAGGCGGCGCGCACCGCGCTCGAAGCGGGGGCGTCCACGCTCAACTTCCCGGACACGGTGGGCTATGCCACTCCCGAGGAGATGGGCGCGATGATAAGCTACATCCGCGGGAACGTGCCCGGCATCGACCGCGCGGACATCTCGGTGCACTGTCACAACGACCTCGGCATGGCAACGGCGAATTCCCTCGCCGCGGCGGAGGCGGGCGCGACGCAGATAGAGTGCACCGTCAACGGCATCGGGGAGCGCGCGGGCAATGCCGCTCTCGAAGAGGTGGTGATGGCTGTCCGCACCCGCGGCGACGTCTTCGGCGCGGAGACGGGCATCGACACCAGACTCATCTACCGCGTGAGCCAGCTCGTGAGCGGCATCGTCGGCATCAAGCTCCCACCCAACAAGGCGGTGGTGGGCAAGAATGCCTTCGTGCACGAGTCCGGCATACATCAGCACGGCGTGCTCGCCAACAAAGCCACCTACGAGATCATGAGCCCCGCGGACATCGGCGTGCCGGAGAACACCCTCTTCCTCGGCAAGCACAGCGGCAAACACGCTTTCAACGAACTGCTCGAAGAGATGGGCTACTCTCTCACTCCCGAGCAGCTTGACGCCTATTTCCCGCGGTATAAAGAGATCGCCGACCGCAAAAAAGAGGTCACCCGCGGGGACATCGACGCGCTGCTCTCCGGCGTCTACCGCCGCAAAGTGAAGCGCATCTACTCCCTCAAAGACTACGAAGTGACCGCCTATAAGAACTCCGCCTCCGCGCGCATTTCCCTGGACGCGGACGGCAAGGTGCACACGGACAGGATGACGGGCGACGGACCCGTGGACGCGGGCTTCAAAGCCATCAACTCCCTCACGGGACAGAACTTCAAGCTGGTGGACTATCAGGTGCACTCCGTCTCCGAGGGCAAGGACGCACTCGGCGAGGCGACGGTCAAACTCGCCTCCCCCGAGGACGGCAAAGTCATGACGGGCAAGGGCATCTCCACCGACGTTTTGGAGGCGTCCCTCATCGCCTATGTCAACGCCACCAACAAGCTGCTGCAAGAGGAGTGATATGAGGATAGAGTTTTACGACACCACTCTGCGCGACGGCGCGCAAGCCGCGGGCATCAGCTACTCTCTCTCGGACAAGAGGCAGATCTTCGCGCTGCTCTCCGCCGTAGGCATCGACCTCGTCGAGGGCGGCGACCCCGCCTCCAACCCCAAGGACGCGGAGTTTTTTGCGGAATGCCGCGACGAGAAACTCGTCGCATTCGGTTCCACCCGCCGCAAGGAGCTGTCCGCAAGCGGGGATGACGGGCTGAAAAAGCTGCTCGACACCGGCGCCCGCACCCTCTGCATCTTCGGCAAAGCCAGCCTTTTGCAGGCAAAAGAGGTGCTCGGGGTCTCCCCCGAGGACAACCTCGCGATGATAAGCGACAGCGTGCGTTTCCTGGCAAGTCACGGGCGCCGCGTCATCTTTGACGCGGAGCACTTCTACGACGGCGCGGAGGAGGACTTTTCCTACTCGATGCGCTGTCTCGAAACGGCAGTGAGCGAGGGCGCGGACACCGTCGTCCTCTGCGACACCAACGGCGGGGTCTCCCCCGAGCGCGCGTATGAACTCACGCGAGCGGTCGCGGAGCACTTCCGCGGCAGAGCGAGAGTGGGCGTGCACTTCCACAACGACACGGGGACGGCGGTCGCGTCCTCGCTTGCGGGAGTGCGGGCGGGCGCGACGCATGTACAGGGCACCTTCCTCGGCTTCGGCGAGAGGTGCGGCAACGCCAATCTCTCCACCATCATAGCCGACCTCATGCTGCACGGGGACTGCGAACGCACGGTGGAGCTCACCGCTCTCACCCGCACCGCGCACGCCGTGGCGGAGATCAGCAACTTCAACCTCGACCCCGCCATGCCCTATGTGGGCGCGGCGGCTTTCGCGCACAAGGCAGGGATGCACTCCGACGCCGTCATCAAGGATCCGCGCACCTTCGAGCACGTCGATCCCGCGGCGGTGGGCAACCGCGACAGCATCCTCCTCAGCGAAATGGCGGGCAGGAGCGCGGTGGCGAAAAAGCTGGAACGCCTCTTCCCCTCCCTCGACAAATCCAACCCCAAGACCAAAGAGATCCTTGACATGGTCAAGCTCATGGAGCTCAAAGGCTATCAGTTTGAGGGCGCGGACGGCAGTTTCGTGCTGCTCGCCGAGCGCATGATGAACGCCTTCGAGCCCTCCTTCGAGCTGGAACACTATTGCATCAAAGCCGTCAAACCCGACGGCGTCAACACCGCCGAGGTCGCCATCCGCGTGGGCGGCGAAGTCACCTCCGTCACCGAGACGGGCAACGGTCCCGTCAACGCGCTGGACAAGGCGCTCCGCTCCGCGCTCGTCAAACACTTCCCGAGCATAAGCGAAGTCGCCCTCATCGACTACAAGGTGCGCGTGGTGGACTCCTCCGCCGCGACGGGCGCGATGGTCAGGGTGCTCATCACGTCCACGGACAGGCGGGACACCTGGACGACGGTGGGAGTCTCGACGGACATCATCGAAGCAAGCTGGGACGCCCTCACCGACAGCTTTGAGTATAAGCTGACGGGCAGAGGACGCATCGTGTGAGGCGCCTATGAAAATGACCGCAACTCAAAAAATATTCGCAAGACACGCAGGACGGCAGAGCGTCGCCGCGGGTGAACTCATCACCGCAGACGTCGACCTCGTCCTCGGCAACGACATCACCTCTCCCGTCGCGATCGCCGAAATGAAGAAAGCGGGAGACAGAGTGAAATATCCCGACAATGTCGTCCTCGTCCTCGACCACTTCGTGCCCGCCAAGGACATCAAATCCGCCGAGCAATGCAAGATCGTCCGCGATTTTGCGCGCGAACAGGGCATAAAACACTTCTACGACGTCGGGTGTTCGGGGGTGGAACACGCGCTCCTTCCCGAGCTCGGTCTCATCCGTCCCGGCTCCCTCGTCATCGGCGCGGACAGCCACACCTGCACCTACGGTGCCCTCGGATGCGTGTCCACGGGCGTGGGCTCGACGGACATGGCGGCGGCAATGCTCACGGGCAAATTGTGGTTCCGCGTGCCTTCCGCCATCAAAGTGGTGCTGCAAGGCACTCTTCCCCGTTTCGTCACGGGCAAGGACGTCGTCCTCACCCTCATCGGGATGCTAGGCGTGGACGGCGCGACATATAAGTCTCTGGAATTTTTCGGCGACATCGCCTCCCTCACCGCGGACGACAGGCTGACCATCGCGAACATGGCGGTGGAATGCGGCGCGAAGAACGCCTTCTTCCCCGTGGACGACATCGCGGAGAGCTATCTCATCTCCCGCGGCGTGAAGTGGGCAAAGGATGACGTCGTCACCCCCGACGAGGATGCGGAGTATGAGCGCACGGTCACTCTCGACCTTAACTCCGTCCGCCCCACCGTCGCCTTCCCGCACCTTCCCTCCAACGTGAGATCCTTCGGCAAGGATGTCCCCGAGGGCTTGAAGATAGACCAGGTGGTCATCGGGAGCTGCACCAACGGGCGCATCTCGGACATGCGCGCGGCGGCAAGCGTCATGAAGGGACGCAAAGTGGCGGAGGGCGTGAGATGCATCGTCATCCCCGCCACGCAGGAAGTTTACAAACAATGCCTTGAAGAGGGCTTGATCAAGATCTTCATCGAGAGCGGAGCCGCGGTGTCCACGCCGACGTGCGGACCCTGCCTCGGCGGATATATGGGCATCCTCGCAGAAGGCGAACGCGCCGTTGCCACCACCAACCGCAATTTCGTGGGGCGCATGGGCGCGGCTTCGAGCGAGGTCTATCTCGCGTCCCCCTACGTCGCCGCGGAAAGCGCGATAAAGGGCGAACTTGCCTGCCCGGAGGTGTGATATGAGCGGAAAAGTTTTCAAGTACGGCGACAACGTCAACACCGACGTCATCATCCCGGCAAGATACTTAAACGACGCGAGCGCGGAGAACCTGCGCGCCCACGCGATGGAAGACATCGACCGCGAGTTTGCAAAAAGTGTGCAGCCAGGCGATTTCGTGGTGGGCGGCTACAACTTCGGCAGCGGCTCCAGCCGCGAGCACGCGCCCCTCGCTCTCAAAGCGTCCGGGGTCGCCGCGGTCATCGCAAAGAGCTTTGCGCGCATCTTCTTCCGCAACGCGGTCAACATTGGTCTCTATCTCATCGAAAGCGCACAAATGGCGGATGAGATAAACCAAAACGACACTTTAACCATCGAAAATGACATTTTGAAAGATCTGACTACGGGCAGATCCTATCCTCTCCCGCCCATGGACGAGCATGTGAAAAACATCCTTAAATGCGGCGGGTTGATGGAGGCGGTGAAACATGAAAGCTGACATCCTTCTCCTTCCCGGGGACGGCATCGGACCCGAGATAGTCTCCTCCGCGCGGCGGGTGCTTAAACGCGTCGCGGAGCGCTTCGGGCATGAGTTCATCTTCTCCGAAGCATTGATCGGCGGCGCGGCGATAGACGCCGCGGGACATCCCCTGCCCGAAGAGACCGTGCGCGCGGCGCACGCCGCGGACGCGGTGCTGCTCGGCGCGGTGGGCGGTCCCAAATGGGACGACGCCCCCGTCCGTCCCGAGGCTGCTCTGCTCGGCATGCGCAAGGAGCTCGGTCTCTACGCCAACCTGCGCCCCGCAAAACTCTTCCCTGCGCTCGCGTCCGCGTCTTCCCTGAAGCCCGAAATCGTCGAGCGCGGCATCGACCTCGTCACCGTACGCGAGCTCACGGGCGGCATCTATTTCGGCGAACGCGGGTTCCGCAACGGCAAGACGGGGCGGGAAGCCTATGACACGGAGTGCTATTCCGAGCTCGAGATAGAGCGCGTGGCGCGCATCGCATACGAGCTTGCCGAAAAGCGCAGCCGCAAAGTCTGCCTGGTGGACAAAGCCAATGTCCTCACTTCGTCGAGGCTGTGGCGCAAGGTGGTCAGCGACATCAACGAGGACTACCCTTCCGTGCGCCTTGAAATGATGTATGTCGACAATGCGGCGATGCAGCTCGCGCTCGCGCCCTCGCAGTTCGACGTCATCCTCACTTCCAATCTCTTCGGCGACATCCTCTCCGACCTCACCGCCGCCATCGTCGGCAGCATAGGCGTCATGCCCTCCGCGTCCCTCGGCGCGACTTCCGCAGGCATGTACGAAGCCATCCACGGCTCCGCACCCACGCTTGCGGGGCTGGACAAAGCCGACCCCGTCGGAACCATCCTATCCGCCGCGATGATGCTCCGCCTCTCCTTCGACCTCGACAAGGAAGCCGCCGCCGTGGAACACGCCGTGGAAACCGTCCTCAACGCAGGTCTCGGCACCCCCGACATCGGCGGCACCCTCGGCACACGCGCCCTCACGGACGCGATCATCTCACATATTTGAGTTTGCCGCCGATCGTCCAGGAGGACAATCTTGTTACACTTTGAATAGGCTGTCCGTCGTGCTCAGGCGCGCTCCGAATATACTTCTCGTCACGCGGGGAGTTAGAATTCCCCCTCCTTCCCTCCGGGCTTTCCTCCCCCGTGTCCGATTAAAGTATCGTCCTCGCATCTTGCGGGACTGACAGCACATTCCTACAAAAGTTTTTAATATCGCACCGACATAACCGAGCGGAGAACTGCACTTACCGAAAACCCGGCACGGGCGGAGGAATTCGGCACTCGCAACTTAAAGCCCGTGCCTATTTATATTAACGGCGTTGCTCGGCACTCACTTAGCGCGCCGCGACTTGCAAGAGCGAGCGCAAGCGCCCGCTGTGCAAGTTTGGCTGAGCGGCGCGTAAGACCGTCTCCGAAAGAGTGTTCGGCGTATTCAAAGACGCTCGCTCATGCTTTA
>CASDRL010000020.1 GCA_949283145.1 uncultured Clostridia bacterium
CTTGAATACGCCGTCTCTCATTCGGAGACGGAATTACGCGCCGCTCAGCCAAACTTGCACCGTGGGCGAATTTTCGCCCACGCTTGCAAGTCGCGGCGCGCTAAGTGAGTGCCGAGCAACGCCGTTAATCTAAATAGGCACGGGCTTTAAGTTGCGAGCGCCGAATTCCTCCGCCCGTGCCGGGTTTTCGGTAAGTGCAGTTCTCCGCTTGGTTATGTCGGTGCGATATTAAAAACTCTTGCAGAGATGTGTAGTTAGTCCCGCATGATGCGAGGACTGCACTTGTTCGGACACGGGGGAGGAAAGCCCGAAGGGAAGGAGGGGGAATTCTAACTCCCCGCGTGACGAGAAGCATATTCGGAGCGCGCCTGAGCACGACGGACGGCTTAGGAGAGCGTGTTTGAACACGCCGAAGCCCACGTCCGAAGGCAGGGGCTTTGACAAAGCAGGTCGCCGAATGACGGCGTCGGTCATCAATGAGAGAGCTTCAAACCCTCTTCAAGTCTCGTCGCGTACAGGGTGAGGTAAACCTTGATCACACTCATCACCTTGTCATACTCCTCCTGCGATTTGTAGAGGAAGGGGTCGGGGATGGGGGTGTATTTCCCTTCGGCGGCTTCGGAGAGGGTGATGAATTTCTTGCGGTACTTTGCGGGGGTGAGCCACTTGTGCATTTTGGACATGCCGATGATGACGTCGGCGTCGCGGAACTTTTCCTTTGCCGAGCACTTGAAAGAGGGCTTGAAGGCGGCGAGCTCTTCATCCGAAAAGCCCTCGCGTTTGAGGCTGACGGCGGCTTTGGGGAAGAGCGATCTGCTGCGGTTGAAGACGGCGGATGAGCTCACCTCGACGCCCGCCGCGGACAGCACGGGACTGCTCTTCACCAAGCGGCGAAAGACGAACTCCGCATAAGGGCTGCGGCAAACGTTGCTGGAACACACAAACAAGATCTTCATAAAACCTCCGCTGCGGGGTCGAGGGGGACCGCGATCTCCGCATCGCTTTCGGGATAGGTGCAGCAGGGATGGATGATCCCCGCCGCTATGTCATCCGCGCTCCTTTTGTCGTGAGCGGGATGTGCGGTGAAAGTCCCGCCGAGGGCGACGCTCCTGCAAAAGCCGCACTCACCCACTCTGCATTGCGAGAGCGCGGCGAGCCCCGCCCGCTCCATCGCGACCATCACCGTCTCCGCGGCGCGCGCGGGGATGGCGTACTTTCTGCCCGCGAGGTGCACCGTGAGGGCGAAAACTCTCCCCTCCTCGTCCTCGCGGTCGGTGACGGAATTGGCGGAAAACTTCATGTTGCGCACGGACTTGTCGTCCGCAAGCTCGCGCGCGATATGATGATAAAGCGCGTCACCGCCGCAGGCGAAAAGAGTGCACTCCCCGCCGACGTAGCGGTGCAGCAGTTCGCGGGTGAAAACTCCGCTCTCCGCCCACTCGGGCGCGTCCTTCTCCACGACGTAGACCACCTGCACCCTGCCGCTCTTCATGCCATCCAGGACATCCTTGAAAAGGAACTCGCAGGCGTTCTGCACGCAGAAGAAGAGGGTCATCGTGAAGGGCTCGCTGCCCTCCTCCGCCGCCTTCGCCATGGAGAGCATGGAAGTGATGCCCGCGCCGCCCGCAACGCCGACGACATGCGCGCAGTCTCCCGCCGCGTCATAGACAAAGTTGCCCGCGGGTCTGCTCGCCTCGAGGACATCCCCCACCTTCACTCCGTCCACGAGACGGGATGAAAGAATGCCCGCCTTCTTCACGGTGGAGATATAGACGCCGCTCTCCGCCTCTTTGGGCGAAGACGCGAGGGTGTAAGCCCGCGTGACTCTGCTCTCACCCGCATCTGCGGTGATGGCGATATAGTTGCCGGCGCGCTGGGGCGCGAGTCTCGGAGTCCTCACGCCGTCCGCCTCGAAGACGAAAGTCCTGAGACCGGGGAAATGCTCGATGATCTCCCTCACTCTCAGGAACTGCTTGCCGCCGTCTGCGGGCGCTTTGGATGCGTTGAATACGGTCTTTGACATGATGTGCTCCGTCCCGGGTCAGTCTATTGCAAAGACTATCCTGTTGTAGAGGATCTCGCTCCAAATGTCGTTCATGAACACAAACGGCCATAGCACGAAATTGAACACGGCGGTGATGAGAGTGCCCGGGCGCCATGACTCGAAATAGCGCATAAAACGCAAAAGCCAGGGCATTATGAAGCAAAACATGAAGATCAAGATGACTTTCAGCAATTTGGGCAGTTGCTCGAAGCGCTGCGTGGGCGTGGTCTCGTCCGGGAGCTCCGGGATGCTGACCGTGAAGACGGAGCCCTTGCCCTTCTTGGACTTCACCTTGATCTCGCCGCCGTGGCGGTGGGCGATCTGCTGAGCGACGTACAGCCCGAGACCGGAGTTTTTGGAGTCTGTGCGGGAGGACTCCTCCATAAAGAATTTGTCAAAGACATAGGGCAGGTTCTTGCGCTCTATGCCCTTGCCGGTGTCGCGCACCTTGACGAGGAAAAACTTGCCGTTGTGCCCGAAAGATATGACAATCTTCCCGCCCTCTTCGGTATATTTCACGGCATTTGAGACGAGGTTCTGAAAGACGCGCTCCAGCTCCTTCCTGTCCGCGTATATCTCGGCGGAGGGGATGTGGCGCACCTTATACGAGATGTTCTTACCCTTGGCGAGCGCCTCGTATTTGCTGAGCACCGCGCCGAAAAACGCGCGGGTGTTGACCTTTTCTTTGAGGGAGTCTATCTCGTCGATCTCATGCTTGGAGGTCTCGACGAGCTTCAGGACGAGCCCGTTGAGCTGCTCCGTCTTTTCGGTGATGAGGGCGAGATAATCCTTGTCGTCCATGCCGTCCTGCAAACACTCGGCATAGCCCGAGATGAGGGCGAGCGGAGTCTTGACGTCATGCGCGACGCTGGCGATGGCGAGCTTGTTCTGCTCTATGGCGCGGGCATGGGCGATCTGCTGTTCGAGGGCGGCTGCCCTGAGCTTCTCGAGACCGCGCATGATCTTGCGCTGGGCGGCGGTGCCTTTGGGTTCTATGGGCGTGGAAAGATCGCCGGCGTTGAGAGCGTCGACGGCTGCCTGCACATAGTTTTTGCGCCCCCTCAATCCTGCCATTTATATCCGAGCCCCCAGACGGTGACCACATTCTCGATGCCGTATTTGGCGAGTTTCTCTCTGAGGCGGGCGACGGTGACGGCGACGGTGTTCTCGTCGATGTAATCGTCATAGCCCCACACCACGTCGATGAGCTTCTGCTTGCTGAAGATCTGGTTCTCGTTCTTGGTGAGGAAGTCGAGCAGGTTGAACTCCTTGACGGTGAGCGGGACTGTCTCGCCGTTCACCTTCACCTCGTGACGGGTGGAGGAGATCTTCATATTGCCGTACACCCTCTCGCTGCGCTCCTGGGTGTTGAACTCGTAATAGCGCCTGAGCTGCGCGTTCACCCTGCCCACCATTTCCTTGAAGGAGAAGGGCTTGGTCATATAGTCGTCAGCACCGAGCTCGAACATCCTGAGCTTCTCGTCCTCGCCCACGATGGCGGACACGACGATGACGGGGATGTTATACTCGCGGCGGAGAGAGCTGCACACTTCATAGCCGTCGATGACGGGCATCATGATGTCCAAAAGCACGAGGTCGGGCTGCATGCTGCGCGCATATTCCAGCGCCTGCGCGCCGTTGAAAGCCTGATAGACCGTGTGCCCCGCCTTCAGAAGGTAGTTGCGCATCATGTCGTTGAGTTCGGTGTTGTCTTCTGCGATAAGGATCTTTCTCATATCCACTCCTTCATTTCAGGTCGATGCCGTGCTCGCGGAAATAGCGCACGTACGACCCTCGCCAATAGGCACAGACGTCCTTTTTCGTGAGTCCCTCGCGGGGCGGCGCGAACTTATACGCCCCGTTCACCCTCCAAGCGTTGAGCACGCCGATGGAGATGGCGTCCTCGGGACAGTTGAAGGAACACGCCGTGCACCCGATGCAGTTCTTGCCGAAGACGGGCAGCCCGTCCTTCATCTCGATGTTGCCCATCGGGCAGAGTTTTTCGCACCTGCCGCAGGAGACGCACTTGTCCTTCTTAACCTTGAAGAGCCTGCCGAGATAGGGCATCGCGGCGTGCTCCACCGCCACCACGAACCTCGTAAGGCACGCAAACGCATTCGGCTTCAAGGGATGTTCCCTCCCCTCGAAGATGATGTCTGCGTCGGCGGGAGCGGTGTTCCCCGCCGCCTGCCACATGAGCGCCGCCATGTCGTCGGAATGACGGAAGATCATGTTGTAGGGCATGACGTAGTGGAACTCCCCCTTCTTGACGTACCCTTTCCTTTTGAGGGCGCGGTCGAGGATGCGGGAGGATGCGTCGTTGACGTGCAGCGGTTCGCCGCTGGTCTTTATAATATAATAAACTTTATTTTCGCATTCTGGCAAGCCCTTTGCGAAATCAACCACATTTTGAGGCGCGTTGAAGCCGTGGACGGGATAGCCGATGACGAGGACGTCCGCCGCCGCGTAGTCCGGGGTCTTCATATCCTCACGGATGCGCACAGTCTCGCACTCGGCGCCGCGCTCTTTGAGCCGCTCCGAAAACAGCCTGCACACCCTTGCCGTATTGCCGCTTGCCGAAAACACCGTGAACAGAACTTTCATCTCAATATCTCCTGTACATGGCTTTGCCGCCGCTGAAGAAATACTCCGTGTTCTCCTCCCTCGCGTGGGTGTCGTACCACACCTGTGCGTAGAAGGGCATGAACTTCGCGAGCCTGTCGTAGTCCCAGGGCTCGGGCTGGCAGCAGGTCGGGCACCAATGCCCCGCTTTCAGGACGGTGTAAGGGGACGCCGAGAAGGTGTGGCCGTCGTGGCACTCCCACTCGAGCTTGGTGTAGAGGTCGCCCTTGACCATGCTCTCGCTCAGGCACTTGCCGCCGCGGTAAGCCGCCGCGGACTGCATATCCTCGATGTCGAGCTCGCTGTCCGGCTTGCTCTCGTCGTAGCCGTGGTTCAGAAGAAAGTTATATTTCTTGATGTTCTCCTCCTTGCGGATGGCGTCGTAGTCGATGTTGCCGTCGGCGACTTCGCCCTTGGCGAGCACGGGGAACTCCTTCCAGCTCTTCGCCATACACTTGATGTTCTCCTCGCTGCCGAAAAATGCACGAATGCGACCTTTATCTCCGTTTTTGACCCATTCAAGTGGCGAATTCTCCGTTCCGAGCAATCTCTTGAAGCCCACTGCGGAGATGAGTCCGGAGGGCACGGCAGCCGCCGCTTTGTAGATGGGGAACTTGTCCACGATCGCCTTGCAGAACTCGTCGATGGTCTGGTGCTGATAGTCGAAGAAGTCGTTCAGCACATGCCCGTCCGCAAACCAAAGCCCGTGGAAGTTGCGGATGGAGTTCCACCCGGGGCTCATCACCTTCTCGATGTCGCTGCCTATGGTGGTGAGCAGCTTGGCGTAAGTGTCATAGCCAGTCACGCGGTTCGCCGCGCCGCCGCCGAGGTTGTAGCACTTCTTCCAGAAATCCTCCACCTCGCCCTTCAGGTCGCGCTCCACGATGCGCTTGATCAGAAGCCCGCTGTCCGGCGCCGTCGACCACTCGAGAGGGACGTTTATGACGGTGTGGAACATCAGCCCGTCGCTCATGTTGTCCTTCATCATGTTGTAGTGCAGCATCGCGGTCTGGCGGATGATCGCCCAGCAGCGGAGAGAGCTGTCAAGCACATATCTCTCACCCTTCAGCTTGTTCTCCGCATAGACGTCGTACATGCTGGGCAGCAGAGGATCGCCCACCCTGCCCCAAGGGTGCAGATAGTTGCGGTGCCCGTAGACGGCAACGGTGGAAATGTGCACGAACTTGGGCTGTTTTTCGCCCATTGCCTCCACCGCGTCCACCATGTTGCGGGTGCCGACGAGGTTGGCGAGCTTGGTCCCCTCCGGGTCGTGATCGGACGCGGGCGGGATGATCGCCCCCACATGGAAGACATAGTCGGTGTCCGCGATCAGCCTCTTGCAGGACTCGGCGTCGGAAAGATCTCCCCACACCGTCTCCATGCGCTTGCCGTACAGCCTGCGCGCCGTGGCGGCGAACTGCTTGTCACGCTGCGTGCGGCGGACGAGGATCTTGACCTTTTCCACCTCATCGAGCTCGAGGAGCTGCCTCAGGCACTCCTTCCCCATGTTTCCGCTTGCTCCCGTGAGGGCAACTGTGACAGACATAAAAGCCTCCTTCTTTTCCTTTTACACCGTCATTTTATCCCGCGAATCTTACCCTGTCTTGACGAAACCCTTACATTTTTCTTACATTTGACTTAAACCGCGCGCGTAACACTATTGTTTGATGTTGACGCGGGTGTCCCCGCCCGCATTAAAAAACCGTTCACCGGCATTTTTCTATGCCAGACCAATGAAAGACCTCCCAGATGGGAGGTCTTCCTCTTCAAAATGTTTTGCGGAAGTTTGCCCGGCGTCACGCGGCGGCGGTGAAGATATAGGTGGTGTTGCCGATCACGACATACAGCTGCAAACGGCGGGTGCCGTCCTGCTCTTCCACTCTGCCGCAGGTGCCGTAGGAGGCATCCTCTCCGGAGAACTCATACTCTATCATAGCGGTGCCGTAGGATTCCCCCGCTTGTCTCCATTTCCCCGAAAACTTTCTGCCGTCCGAAAAATAGACGACAACGATGTCTCCCGCGAAATCCACGGTGACTGTCGTCGAATCGAGATACATCCCCTCGTATTTCAGCCACTTGCTCTCGTCGTCCTCATATTGTTCTTGCAGCTTTTCGGCGAGCGCGACGGAATAGGTCTGCTCGCTGCCCTCTCCGTCGACGACGATGCTCTCCAACACCCAAGCGCTGCTGTCCGTCGGAAGCGGCGCCGTGGACTTTTTGTCACAGGCGGAAAGCGCGGCGCAAAGCGCGACGCACAGCGCCGCAACGATTACGCAAATTGCAAATTTTGTGGTTTTAGATCTCAAAATGTTCATAACAACTCCGTTTATTGCGATCTTCCTCCCCACTGCCGCTCCTGTGTCACTCTCCCGATCCGACTGCCGCCAGCACCTCTCTGACAAACTTTTTCGCCTCCGCAAGGCACTCCTTTCCGGAGCGCGCGAGTTCGCAGGCGAGCGCGCCCGCGTGCACTCCGTTTATGCCCGTGCAAAGGAAATAGCCGTGTTTGACGCACGCCGCTTCGAGTTCGTCGTGGAGGTTTTCGGACTCCGCTTTCAGCCTGTCTGCCTTGGACGCGACGATGAACGCGGGCGGAAAATCGTGGTCGGCATAGCTATCCACCGCGGCGGGCAGCGCGCCCTCCCGCGAAGAATAGCTCACCAGTTCCTCTTTGGACTTGCCGAGGAAGGCGCGGACATACAGCCCTATCGACGGGAATCGGGTGCCTATGGAACGGACGGGGTCGAAAAGTCCGCTGAGGAGCACCAGCGCGGACACCCGGAAACTCTCGCGGAAGCGGAAATCTATCCCGAGATCGTCATACAGCTCCGGATGGGACGCGACCGCGCCGACGAGGGCGGCAAGATAACCTCCCGCGCTGTCCCCCGCGACGACCACACGCGATGTGT
This sequence comes from uncultured Clostridia bacterium, assembly GCA_949283145.1. Taxonomy (GTDB): domain Bacteria; phylum Bacillota; class Clostridia; order Christensenellales; family CAG-917; genus Limadaptatus. The sequence goes on from CASDRL010000020.1 coordinate 7,576, forward strand.
CGATGCCGAACTCCTCCGCGCGCTCCAAAACGAACTCTATGCCCTTGAAGATCTGCCTGATGTGGTCGGGGTGTTCGGCGGCAAGGGCGTAGTCGTAGCCGATGTTGGCGGCGACGAACCCCTCCTCCGCCCAGTTGTAACAATAGAACCTGCGGTTTGGACGCAGCCCAGAGACGAAACCGCCGCCGTGGATGTAGACAAAGAGGGGCAGTTTGCCCTCTCTTCCCTCGGGACGGAAGACGTCGAGGGACGCGCGCTTGCCCGTGCCGTAACACAGCCCTCTCCTCTTCTCGATGCCCTTGTGCACCCGCGCAAAGGGGATGTAGAGCATCACTTCGCCGAGATTGAGATAAGCCTCGGAGAGCACGACCGCGATCTTGTCACCCAATGTCAAACCCATGTCTCACCTCAAAATCTGAGAAAATAGGCAAAATTGCCGTGCTTACGGATGAGCGCGATGAGTTCGTCAGCAGACAGCCACACCGTCGCCGTGTTTTCGAGCGGATGCACGCCGATGACGCCGCCCTTGAACTCGGCGTCGATGACGAACTTCACCTTCTTGCCCGCGTCGTTCATATAGCCTAGCGGCGTGACGGCGCCCTTCGCGAGCCCGAGCAGTTCCCCGAGCTCCTCTTCCGAGGCAAAAGACAGCTTGCGCGAACCCATGCTCTCCTGCGCGTCGCGCAGAGACACGTGCTTGTCCTGCCGCACGGTGAGGACATAATAGTTGAGTTTCTTGTCGTCGCGCACAAAAAGGTTCTTCGCCACTCTGTCGCCGTTCGGCAGCCCGAGCGCGATGACGTCGTCTATGGTGTCCGCGTGCGCGTGTTCGACATAGTCATACTTCACTCCCGCCGCGTCCAGCACGGCGAGACACTTCGAGATCTTTTCGTCCATCCTTTTTCCTCGTCTTTCAAAACGCGGCGACCGCCGCCCGACACGATAATACACGAGTCGTGTTTATATGCCGGATCGGAATAATACGAACCAGCCTCAGAGCAATTCTTTTCGGCGCTTTTGCACAGCCGAAACTTGCCAATATGTATACTATTGCCTGCGTTCCGCCAGAGCAAAATCATCCGAAAATCTCTTGCTCTGAGGTGCAAGCAGTTCGGCGACGCCGCCCTGGTTCGTATTATTCCGGTCCGGCATCCCACCTACTCATCCGAGGTCTGCGGATATAAAACACGATGCGTGTTGTGATGAGATCCTGCGGCAAAGCGATCCTCCGAAGGAGCCGACGGTGCGGCGCCTCGTGATCCCGACAGCAAACAGCCGCGCTCAAGCATTCGCCGCCCTCCCAGAAGAGGGAAATGCGGCGCTGCGTCAGGCACAGATTGCCCGCTCCGCCCGTCGGACACATTGACCGAAGGGCGTACGGCATTCGGTCATCGCCCGTCCCGCGGCGGCGTTGCCGCTGTGGGACGGGACACGATACGTGTTTTACGCGCGGGGTGTCAGAGTTTCTCCGCCACTTCCCACGCTTTCCAGACCACGGTGCGGAGGTTGCCCACTTTCTCGGCGTCGCCCACAATGTGGACGTGCGCGCTCTTTTCCGCAAGCGGTGCGGGGACGTAACCTACGGAGACGATGACGCTGTCCGCTTTGATCTCTTTGGTCTTGCCGTCCGCGGTCTCCACCGTGACAGCACCGTCCGACACCTTCTTCACCTTGCTTTCCAGCAGCACGGGCACCTTCTTCCACGCGAAGTAGTCCCTGAGATAAGACGAGTTGGCAAGGCAGAGCCCGGGGGTGGTGATGATGTCGTTCTGCGCCTCGACGATGACGGGGTGTTTGCCTTTGAGGAAGAGGTCGTAGGCGATCTCGCAGCCCGTGAGCCCGCCGCCGATGATGACGACGTTGTCGCCGACAGCCGCGCCGTTAAGATAATCTATCGCCTCGATGCCTTTCTCAATGCCGGGGATCCCGAGCTTTCTGGGCTTGGCGCCCGTCGCCACCACCACTTCGTCCGCGCCGAGGGACGCGATGTCCTTCACCTCGGTGTTGAACTTCACCTCGATGCCGAGCTTCGCGATCTGTCTGCGGTACCACTCGATGAGCGCGCGGTCCTTCTCCTTAAAAGAGGGAGCCGCCGCGGGGATGAACACGCCGCCCAGCTTGTCGCTCTTCTCATAGATGGTGACTTTGTGTCCGCGGAGGGTCGCGATCCTCGCCACTTCCATGCCGCCCACGCCGCCGCCGATGACGGCGATCTTCTTCTTTTTCTTCGCGGGGAGGATGGTATATTTGCCGTTCTGCATGGTGAGGGGGTTCAGCGCGCATCTCGCCATATGCTGAGCGTCCGAAATGGGCGCGTCGTTGCCCGTCCCCTTGTGCTTGGACATGGTGAAGCAGCCGTTGTGGCAGCAGATGCAGGGCTGGATGTCCTCGAGCCTGTCCTCCATGAGTTTGGTGACCCACTCTCCGTCAGTGAGGAACTGCCTCGCGACGCCCATGGCGTCGATCCTGCCTTCCGCGATGGCCTCGGCGGCGACTTCGGGCTCCATGCGCCCCGCGCACACGACGGGGATGTCCACGAACTTCTTGATGTGCGCCACGTCGTCGAGGTTGCAGTTGACGGGCATATAGGCAGGCGGATGCGCCCAGTACCACGCATCGTAGGTGCCGTTGTCGGAGTTGAGCATGTCATAGCCCGCATCCTGGAGATACTTGGCGGCTTTCTCGCTCTCTTCCATATCCCTGCCCACTTCGACGTAGTCCTCGCCGGGCACCGCGCCCTTGCAGAAGCCCTTGGTCTTGCTGACGACGGAATATCTCAGCGAGACGGGATAATCCTCGCCGCACTGCTTCTTGATCTCCTTCACCACGGCGACGGGGAAGCGGTATCTGTTCTCAAAACTGCCACCGTACTCGTCCGTGCGCTTGTTGGTGTACTTCAAAGTGAACTGGTCCAGGAGATAACCCTCGTGCACCGCGTGCACTTCCACGCCGTCCACACCCGCTTCCTTGCACATTTTCGCGGTCTGTCCGTAGGCATAGATGATGTCCTCGATCTCCTTTTTGGTGAGAGCGCGGCAGGTGACGTCCTCCGTCCATCTGGACGGCAGTTCGCTCGGCGACGCGCTGATGTAGGACGGGTCGAGGATGGGCTTCATGAGCGCGCCCACCACCTTGTTTTTGATGGGCAGCGCGAGGAGGTCGCTGAGCGCAAAAGAACGCCCGAACCCGGCAGTGAGCTGCACGAAGAGTTTGGCGCCCGTCTTGTGGATCTCCTCCATATAAGGTTTGAGCTTTTTGAAAGCGCCCTTAGCCTTGTAGAGCCACTGTCCGCCGATGAGGTTTCTCAAAGGCGCGATGCCGGGGATGATGAGACCGACATTGTTTTTCGCGCGTTCGAGGAAGAAATCCGCCGCGTCCTTGTCGAGGTGATGCGGCTCCATCCAGCCGAACAGCGACGTTCCGCCCATGGGACACAGCACGATGCGGTTTTTGATCTCCACATTGCCGATCTTCCACGGGGTGAACAGGGGCTGATAAGTTTTGTTCATAACCGACTTTCCTCCTTATCGTTGTCGTCGGTTACAGTATAGTCTAATAAATGCTAAAAGTAAATAGCCATTTCCCGCAAAATGCCGTTTAAGCCGCGGCATCCTGCCGTCAAACGCGCATTTCACCGACACACTCCGACAAAGCGCCCGCACGATATGCCGGCGCGGAATAATACGAACCAAACTCAGAGCAAGAGATTTTCGGATGATGTTGCGCGGGCGGAACGCAGGCAATAGTATACATACCCGCAAGTTCCGGCTGTGCAAAAGCACCGAAAAGAATTGCTGTGAGGCAGGTGTGTATCATTCCGCGCCGGCATGAAAAAAAGGAGCCTCGAATGAGGCTCCTTTCGTCATCTCCGTGCGGCTTATTTGCCGAACTTTTTGTCGAACTTTTCAAGGCACTTCACGCTGATGGCATAGCAGTCCGCAAGGCAGTCCTTGTCGAGGTTGGTGTAGGTGTCCTTCAAGGTGTGATAGTAGTCCTCAAGGACATGGTTCAGCGCCGTGATGCCCGTCACCTTATAGCCGCCCTGCGCGAACGCCGCGGAATCCGTCGCGCCGCCGAAGGGAGGCACCCACGTCTTGTTGCAATGGATGCCGAGCTCTTTCGCGCTCTCCATGAAGGTGTCGCTGACCTCTTTGTCCGCCTTGACGGTGCCGTTGAGGTCGCGGTAGTTGACGCCGAGGAACTTGCTGGCGTGTATGGTGTCGTAGGAATAGATCCAGGTGGGCACGTCGTCGAACTCGCCCTTGTGCTGTTCCACCCACGCCTTCGCGCCGCGGAGGCCCGCCTCTTCGGAACCGGAGAGGATGACGCCCACTTCGGTGTGCTCGAGCTCGATGCCCGCGTCCTTCATGGCTTTCAGGATGGCGATGCCCATATAGCAGCCGGTGAGGTTGTCGTTGGCGCCGTCGACGGTGGTCTTGGGGTCCCACATGAAGTACATGCCGATGAGACCGGGGACGAACACGAGCTGGGCAATGCCGCACCAGAACAGCGCGTCACCATATATGGCGGTGTATGCGTCAAGGCTGAAATCGCTCATGTACGCAATGCCCTGAGAACCGAGCACCGCGGTGGCAACGACCGCAAGCACGAGAGCGATGAACGCGCCGAGGAAGCTGGAGCCGATGTGCAGCTCATAGACCGCGCCGCCGAACTTGTTGTTGACGGGCCAGTTCCACGCCGCGTCGGGGTGACCGTTGAAGAAGATGCGCGCCTTCACTTCGCCCGTGCACTTCTTGATGGCGGTGACGTTGTGTCCCGTCTCTTCGGGGAAGAGGAAGTCGAAAGTCTTCTTGTACAGCACGAATTGGCAGATCATGATCAGGAACCCGACCGCGAATAGTGCCACTCCGAGTGCCGGCAAGAAGAAGAAGCACAACATGCCGAGAAGTGCGCATGTGATGGTGTAGTTCAGCCAGCCGAGGAAGGAATGGGGATGTTCCTTGAAGGACTCCACATCCGCTCTCTCGCAGCCGCACTCGTTTTTGAGAACGTCCGCCATATACTCGCAGGACTTTTTCTCGCCTTCGCTGCCGGGGCCGCGCTTGCCGCACTTCTTGATGACGTCGGTGATGCCGTCGATCATGTACTGCGCGCTCTCCGCCTTGTTGTCTATGAGCTTCTTGAAATCAGCCATAGTACGTCTCCTTTTTTCTTAGAATGGTTAAATTGTAACATAATTTTCCGGCGCTTTCAATAGCCTTTCCACATCTTTCACACTTTTTTAACATTTGTACCCTTTCCGACACACCCGCCCCTTGCGAGGGGATCACCCCTCGCGCTATCTGTGGGGGTATTATACCCCCACACCCCCACACTATCGCTTTATATTTTCTATCCTCTTTTTGTCAAGGAACAGCGCCGAAAATTTTTGCATGGCAACGCCTACAAAAATTTTCGCGTCCTTGACAACGACGGAAAACCGCATAATAAACACACGCGCGGAGCGGTATCCCGCCCCGCGCCTTAATTGCTATATCTTCCGCCGAAGTTCATTTTGGCGGGCACCACATAACTCTCGCGAGGAAGTTTTCGTCGTGCTCAGAGACGCTGCGAATAAGCTGCTCGTCTCGCGGGTGAGTAAGAATTCCCCCTCCTTCCCTTCGGGCTTTCCTCCCCCGTGTCCGATTATAGTATCGTCCTCCTAAAATGCGGGACTAACTTTCCATCTCTTGAAAAAAGTTTGTGTCTCGCATTTACATAATCGAGCGGCGAACAGTACTCACTGAGAACCCGGCACGGGCGGAGGAATTCGGCACTCGCAACTTAAAGCCCGTGTCTATTTAGATTAACGGCGTTGCTCGGCACTCACTTAGCGCGCCGCGACTTGCAAGCGTGGGCGAAAATTCGCCCACGGTGCAAGTTTGGCTGAGCGGCGCGTAATTCCGTCTCCGAAAATGGGCTCATCGTGCTCAAACACGCCACGAATGAGTGCGCGTTTGTGAGCGGCTCCACTTCGAA
>CASDRL010000021.1 GCA_949283145.1 uncultured Clostridia bacterium
ACTCCTCCCCCGTGTTTGAAACGAGCTGCCGTCCTCTAACATAGGAGTAAAATTAAGCCCCCTTCCTGCGGGTTTCCCCCAAAATCGATCCCCCTGAAAGGGAACCCACCATGTTGGGGGAAACCTTCGGCACTCGGGCATGAGGGCGTCCGAGGACGGCGCCTTCACGGCGCCGCCATGTTATGCCGCTTGCAATGCGCCCGCTTTGCGATCAGCTGGCGCATTGCCGACGCACTGCCGTCCAGCCCTCGGCACTCACCCGGTCGCCGCGGCGCTCAAGAGGGCTAACGCCCTGTGAGCGCTTGGTGAGCGGCTCCACTCCGAATAAGATAACGTCTTGTCTAAGGATGTCACGCTCGGAGTTTGCGTTATTCCGTCTCCGAATGAGAACCCATCGCATTCAAGCACGCACTATCAAGCTGTTCGTTAATACGCCTAAACCAGGAACGCATTGGGACAAGAGGGGACGGGGCAAATTGGGGTCCCCGCAGGAAAAATCTTTGATTTTTCATGTGGGGTATCATCGGGGGATCCGCCTATGGCGGGGTTTGGGCGTGTAAATGTTCAATGGCGGGTAGGATTCGCCCGCCATTGAACATTTTTGCCCCGTCCCCGTTGTCCCGGAATTTTATACACACCCCGGAACAAGATAACATAGTGTCTAAGGACGTCTCGCTCGGGGTTTTTGTCAGGCCGTCTTCGAAAGAGAAACATAGTGCTCGGAGACGCCCGCACAAACGCTAATTCGCTGAGCGCGATATTTGGATGCAGAACGCGAAAAAGCCTCGAAAGAGCTGACACTCTCATTTAGATGAGATGCGCGAAAAAGCCCCTTCCGCAAAAGGGAGCGTACTAAGTCGTACGTGACCGCATTGCGGAATGGGGCTTTGACAAAGCAGGTCGCTAAATGAGAGCGTCAGATGAGTTGGAGAATGCAGACCTGCGCCGCATCCCCCCTCCTCACTCCCGTGCGAAGGATGCGGGTGTAGCCGCCGCCTTTGCCGAGTTCGGTGGCGCGGGCATCGTATTTGGGGGCGTACTCTTTGAACATCTTCTCGATGAGAGGATGATGGACGTCCTTGATGCGCGCGTTGTATGCAGCTTTGCTCTCCTTGTCTCTGCGCATTTCCTGAAGGTCGCGCAGCTCAGCCATGAGCCTTCTGCGGGCGGCGAGCTTCTTTGCGCCGTCGTTGGTGAACTGGACGTCGCTCTTCTCGCCCTTGGCGCCCTTGACGGACTTGGTGACCGTGACTTCGTCCTGATAGGTGCGGATGGCGAGGGTGATGAGCTTCTCAGCCATTCTTCTGACCTCTTTGGCGCGGTCGACGGTGGTCTCGATCTCGCCGTACCACAGCAGCTCGGAGACCTGATTGCGAAGCATCGCCATTCTCTGATCGGTGCGTTTGCCTAATTTTCTTGCCATGATGTCCTCCTAGTCCTCTTGCGCTTTGAGGCTCAGTCCCAGTTCTTCGAGCTTTTTCACGACTTCTTCGAGGGATTTTCTGCCGAGGTTCCTGACTTTGAGCATATCGTCCTCGGTGCGTCTGGTGAGATCGGCGACGGTGTGGATGTTGGCGCGTTTCAGGCAGTTGTAGGAACGCACGGAAAGATCGAGATCCTCCACGGACATTTCCATGACTTTCAGCGCCTTGTCGTCGTCCTGGGACACCAGAATGTTCTGCTCGCTCATGTTGTCGACGAGCTCGACGAAAAGTTTCATGTGATCATTGATGATCTTGGCGGCGAGAGAGATGATCTCCTTTGCGGAGACGGTCCCGTCCGTGGTGACCTCAATGGTGAGTTTGTCGAAATCGATGCTCTGCTCGACGCGGGTGCTCTCCACCGCGTAGTTGACCTTGCTCACGGGGGTGAAGATGCTGTCCACGGGGATGAACCCGATGGGCTCGCGAGGATCCTTGTTGCGGTCGGCGGGAACATAGCCGCGGCCGGTGCCGACATAGATCAGCATATCGATGCTGCCGCCCTCGTCGAGGGTGCAGATGAGCTGATCGGGGTTGAGCACTTCGACGGTGGAAGGCACGTCGATATCGCCTGCGCGCACGGGACCGACGGAGTCGGCGTGGAGGGAAAGCTCCACCTTTTCGCCCTCTGCGGGTGCGGTGACCTTGAAGCGCACGGTCTTGATGTTGAGGATGATCTCGGTGACTTCCTCTTTGACGCCTTTGACGGTGGAGAACTCATGATCCACGCCGTCGATCTTGATGCCGACTGCAGCAGCGCCGGGCAGGGAGGACAGGAGAACACGTCTCAAACTGTTGCCGAGGGTGGTGCCGAAACCGCGCTCAAGCGGCTCGACGACGAACTTCGCATAATTTTTGCTTTCGTTTTCCTCGCAAGTGATCTTGGGCTTTTTGATCTCCATCATAATCAGTTCCTCCTGACGGCTTATTTAGAGTACAACTCGATGATGAGGTGTTCCTTGATCTCGACGTCGACGATGTCCGCTCTCTCGGGGAGGGAGAGCACTTTGCCGCTGAGCTCGTTGTTGTCCCATTCCAGCCACTTGACGATGGAAAGGTTTTTGACCTCTTTGGCAGCCTGCCAGATGGGCAGGTTCTTCTTGTTCTCCTTGACGGCGATGACGTCGCCCGCTTCGACGAGATAGGAGGGGATGTCCACTCTCTTGCCGTTGACGGTGATGTGGCCGTGGTTGACGAGCTGACGCGCCATGGCGCGGGTCTTGCCCAGCCCGAGACGATAGACGACGTTGTCCAGCCTGCGCTCGAGGAGGATGAGCATGTTCTCACCGGTCACGCCGCGCATCTTGGACGCCTTCTCGTAGTAGCCCTTGAACTGCTTCTCGAGCACGCCGTAGACGAACTTGACCTTCTGCTTCTCTTTGAGCTGCATCGCGTAGTCGCTCTGCTTCTTTCTGCGATATTTGACCTGTTTGGTGGATTTCCTGGAGATGCCGAGGTCGGCGGGATTGATGCCGAGCGCTCTGCACTTCTTCATGACGGGACCCGTATATTTAGCCATAATTCACGCTCCTCCTATATTCTTCTGCGCTTGGGGGGACGGCAGCCGTTGTGGGGGATGGGGGAAACGTCCTGAATGAGCGTGACCTCGAGACCCACGTTGCCGAGTGCGCGGATGGCGGACTCTCTGCCCTGACCGGGACCCTTGACGTAGACTTCCACAGTCCTCATGCCCTGATCGTAAGCGACCTTGGCGGCGTCTTCGCTGATCATCTGCGCGGCGAAGGGAGTGGACTTTCTGGAGCCCCTCAGTTTGAGCTTGCCCGCGGACGACCACGACACTGCGTTGCCGTTCATATCGGTGATGGTGACGATGGTGTTGTTGAACGACGCATGGATGTGGGCCTGCCCGCGCTCCACGCGCTTGATATCCTTTCTCTTCTTGATCTTCTTACCTGCCATAATTAGCTACGCCTCCGTTATTTGCCTTTCTTCTTGCGACCGACGGTGCGCTTGGGACCCTTCCTCGTGCGGGCGTTCTGCTTGGTGCTCTGACCGCGGACGGGCAAGCCCTTTCTGTGACGGATGCCTCTGTAGCAACCGATCTCCATAAGACGCTTGATGTTGAGACCGACCTCTCTTTTCAGATCGCCCTCGACATGCAGGTTCTTTTCGATGTAATCACGGATGAGGCTGACCTGGGCTTCGGTGAGGTCCTTCACTCTGATGTCGGGATCGATGCCCGTCTCCGCAAGGATCTTGTCCGCGGTGGGGCGGCCGATGCCGTAGATGTAGGTGAGCCCTATCTCCACTCTCTTTTCGCGCGGAAGATCCACGCCGGCTATTCTTGCCATTTCTTACCTCCGAGAATTTTACGTGTATATATGTGACGCGCAGAAAGCCGCACCTTTAAGGAATGAGCGCGGCCAGCCGCTCTGCGCACTGTTGCCTTCTCAGCCCTGACGCTGCTTGTGGTTGGGATATTTGGGGCAAATGACCATCACTTTGCCGTTTCTTTTGATGACTTTGCACTTGTCGCACATGGGCTTCACGCTGGGTCTGACTTTCATAAGAACCTCCTATTTGTTTCTGTAAATGATCCTGCCCTTCGTCAGGTCGTAGGGCGACATCTCGATCTTGACTCTGTCGCCTTCCAGTATTCTGATGTTGTTGATGCGGAGTTTGCCTCCGAGGTATGCCAGGATGACATGACCGTTGGTGAGCTGCACCTTGAACTGAGTCTTGGGCAGAACTTCGATGACTTTGCCTTCGGTTTCGATGACGTCTATTTTCGACATAACACTCCTTATATCCTGTTTTTGTCGTAGAGTTTGAGCGCGCTGTACAGCTCGGAGTCGAACACCTGCGCGCCGGCTTCCAGCTTTTCCGCGATGCGTTCCAGCCTGTCGCCCGTCTCTTTGAGATGCCTGACGTTCTTGCGCTTGGCGTCCTTGAGGCGCCTGACGTCACCGTCCGCGATCCTCACGAACTTCTCGCTCTCCACCGCCACCACGGCGAAATATCTCCCGCCGTCGCGCCCGGCTTTTGAAAAAACCACGTCTCCCGGTCTCATCACAGCGTCAATATCTCCGCTCCGTTTTCGGTGAGTGCCACCGTGTTCTCATAGTGCGCCGAGGGCTTGCCGTCCGCAGTGACGCACGTCCATTCGTCGTCGAGGGTGATCACCTTCCACGTCCCCATGTTGACCATGGGCTCTATGGCGAGCACCAGCCCCCTTTGCAGCTTCACGCCGTGACCCGCCGTGCCGAAGTTGGGCACCGCAGGGTCCTCGTGCATCTTTCTGCCGATGCCGTGCCCGACCAGGTCGCGCACCACACCGTATCCGCGGGACTCGTTGTATTCCTGGATGGCTGCGGAGATGTCCCCCAGCCTTCCGCCCTCCTTGAAGTGCTTGACGCCCTCAAAGAAGCTCTCCCGCGTGACGTCCATCAGCCTGCGCTTTTCCTCGGACACCTCGCCGACGGGGAAGGTCCTCGCCGCGTCGGACTGCCAGCCGTTCAGGATGACGCCCGCGTCGATGCCGACGATCATGCCCTCCTCAAGCCGCTTGTGCCCCGGGATGCCGTGCACCACCGCCTCGTCCACCGATGTGCAGATGGAGGCGGGGAAGCCGCCGTAACCGAGGAAGGAAGGGGTGCCGCCGTGACGCTTGATGTAGTCGTAGGCGAACTCGTCCAGTTTTTTGGTGCTTATGCCGGGGCGGACCTTCTCTTCGAGATACAACAGCA
>CASDRL010000022.1 GCA_949283145.1 uncultured Clostridia bacterium
AGCGCGGGAGCCTCGCCGAGAGTTTTTTGACGAGGTTAAAGCGAGCACGATTTGTGGGGGAAAGGAGCCGCAGGCTTTGATGCGGGCACCTTGCGCCCATGCAAGGTGTCGCGAACTTTGCCTTGCGGCGACGCAACGCAGGCAATAGTATACATATTGGCAAGTTTCGGCTGTGCAAAAGCGCCGAAAAGAATTGCTCCGAGGCTGGTTCGTATTATTCCTGTCTGGCATGCAACATCTCGTGTTCGCCGGTTTTTTGGCGGATTGTTCGTTGCGGTTTTTTAATATCGCCTTTCAAAATGATTTTTTTCCGGCAACGGGATGCAAGGCATGTCCTGTTTTGGGTACGTGTGTTTGAGTAAATTTAAAGAAAAACTTGCAAAGGGACGAGTCGAGACCATGGAAACCATAAATGCGGAGCAGATCAAGGATATATTGCAGGCATATATCGAAGCGGAGGGACACGACGCACGCATTTACCGCGAAAAGAAGATAGGTCAGGCGGTGTGCGATCTGATGGCAGTCACCGACATTCTCACCGGATATGAGATAAAGAGCGACCTCGACAATTTCTCAAGGCTTTCGTCTCAGATAAACGCGTACGATATGTTTTTCAACAAAAATTATATCGTTGCGGGTGCGGGACACGCAAAAGCCGCCGCCGAAAAGGTGCCCGATCATTGGGGAGTGATCTGCATAGACAGCAATTCGGTCAGCTGTGTGCGCGAGGCACGCGTGAACAGAAACGCGAGGGCAGAGCAACAACTGTCCATGCTTTGGGAAGTGGAACTCAAAAATCTGCTTATAAGGAACAATATGCCCGCATACGCCCTTAAAGGAAGGCAATTCATAATAGACAGGCTTGTGCGGTCGGTGTCTCAGCCCGCACTGTTTCGCCAAATCGCCGCAGAGCTGAAAACGCGCAACTACGCCCTTTTTTACGGGGATGATGACGGCGGAGGCGAAAATATCTTCGGGAGGGAACTGATAGACAGGCTGTCCGACGCGATAGGCGACAATTTCACCCTCGACAAATGGATAGAGCTGTTCGGCAGGGCAAAGAGCGTAAGCGAGCGCAAGCACGGTGCGGCTTTAAAGATCGAAAAAAGCAGAAAGCCGCATACCATATCCTACAAGGACATAGAAGTGTCGCTGGGCGCGCCGTGGATAAGTGTGGATATAGTAAACGATTTCGTCTACCACATCCTGAACTTCGATGACTCCGAAATTTATAGAAAACTCAGCAGTTGGTTGAAGTCGGACCCGTATATCGTAAGCTACGAGGAGGTGACGGGGTGTTGGCATCTGCGCGAAAAGGATTTTTTCGCATCGGGCAATCCAAACGCCGTTTTAAAGTACGGGACAAAGAGGTATAACGCCCTGCATATCATAGAGGCGACTTTAAATCTGCGCGAGATCAGGCTGAAAGACGGCGACGGGAAATATGACGAAAGTGCCACGATCGCCGTGCTCGAAAAGCAGAGGCTCATCTGCGACGAGTTCAAAGCTTGGGTGTGGAAGGATGAGGACAGGATATGGGAGATAGAGGAGGCGTACAACACCATGTTCGACGGGATCGTCGTCCCGCGCTACGACGGCAGGGGACTTGCCTTCCCCGATATGTGCAAAGAAATAAAATTGTTTGATCACCAAAAGGACGCGGTGCAAAAGATAATTTCGTCGCCTAACACGCTGCTTGCCTTCGATGTGGGTGCCGGCAAGACATATATCATGATAGCCGCCGCCATGGAGATGAGGAGGCAGGGGATCTCGCGCAAGAATATGTTTGTCGTGCCCAACAATATCGTCGGACAGTGGGCGTTGATGTTCACGACGTTATATCCGTCCGCCAAAGTCCTTGTCATAGAACCTAGGACGTTCAAAAAAGAAATGCGGCACAAAGTGCTCGAACAGGCGCAGAGCGGCGATTACGACGGCATAATAGTCGCGTACAGCTGCTTTGAGATGATAAATCTTTCGGGGGAGTATATAGCCGCGAGCCTTGATGAAAAAGTGTCCGTTCTGCGCGGTGCCATCCGCGGGCTTAGGGCTGACGGCAGGTACAGGTGGGGCAGCGTTCCGCTCGAACGCGAAATAAAATACATAAATTCGATCATGGGCGAACTCATGGAGGGGGTAAATTCCGCCCTGGGTGAAATTACTTTTGAAAAGCTGGGGATAAATACGCTGTTTGTAGACGAGGCGCACAATTATAAAAATATACCCATAAGGACCGGTCTTAAAAACCTGCGCGGCATAAACGTGACGGGTTCTAAAAAGTGCCTGGATATGCTCGAAAAGGTAAAATGCATTCAAAAAGAAAACGGCGGCAGGGGTGTGGTCTTTGCAACGGGCACACCGCTTTGCAATTCCATATCCGACGTGTACGCCATGCAGATGTATCTTCAGCCAGAAGCCCTTGAAAAGCGCAGGCTGGACAGGTTCGACAATTGGGTAAAGACGTTTGCCCGCCCCGAACAGGTTTGCGAGATAGACGTGAACGCCTCCGGCTACCGCTTCGTGCGCAGATTTTCCGAATTTTTCAACTTGCCGGAGCTGAGCAAACTGTTTGCGCAGGTCAGCGTGTTTTTTGCGGCGGACGGCGGCGAGCTGCCCGAATTTTCGCAATATAACGACGTTGTGATAGAGCGCAGCGCAGAGCTTAAAGAATATATAGACGACCTCTGCCTCCGCACCGAAAATATAAGGGCTAAAAAAGTTCCCTCCACGCGGGATAACATGCTCAAGATCACTACGGACGGCAGGAAGGCGGCACTCGACCTCACTTTGGTTGGCAAGCAACAAAAATATGACGATACGAGCAAAATATTCAATTGTGTGGCTAATGTTCTGCGCATTTACAAGGAGAATGCGGGCTGTACGCAACTTGTGTTCTGCGACTATTCAACGCCTAACGGTGCCGATTTCAGTGTGTATCGGGAACTTAAAAATGAGCTCGTTGCGGCAGGGATACCCGAAAAGGAGATAGCGTTTATCCATTCGTATACAAGCGAAATATCCAGGCTGAAATTGTATGAGGATTTCAACATCGGAAAGGTGCGCATCATAATAGGCTCAACATTCAAACTCGGTCTGGGCGCAAACGTGCAAAGAAAGCTCAAAGCCGTTCACCACGTCGATGTTCCGTGGCGTCCTGCCGATATGATCCAGCGCGAGGGCAGGATACTTCGCCGCGGCAACGAGAATAAAGAGGTGTTCATATACCGTTACATAATCAATGGCAGTTTCGACGCATATTCGTGGCAGATCCTCGAAACGAAACAGCGTTTCATTTCGCAGTTTTTAAGTGGCAGCAGTTACAGCCGCACGGCATCCGACCTTGAAAACAGTGTGCTCACTTATTCCGAAGTCAAGGCACTCGCAGTGTCCGACGCGAGGATGAAGCTGCTTGTCGAAAAAGAAAGCGAGGTGCGCAATCTGCGCGTACTGTACATGCAGGAGCTTGAAGCAAGAGAGGAGGCTGCGCGCACCGTTTCGGCTCTCGAAGAGCGCGTTCCAGCATTGGAAGCCGAATATGATGCTACACTTAAAAACGCCGCATATGTTCTGTCGCTCACAAAAGAGTGCCTTGCCCGTGAAATAAGATCGGCGTGCGAAAATATAGCTCGGTGCGACCTGCTCACGCCGCATGACGGTGCGCTTGGCGAAATATGCGGCTTTGCGGTCGACTTGCCCGACAAGCAGTCGAAAAAGAAGCCTTATCTGCTACTGTCCCGAAACGGAGCGAGTTATATGATGGAGGTGGGCAGGACGGTACAGGGCAATATGCGCAGATTTTCAAACTTTTTCGCTGCTTTCGGCAAGCAGGCGGATGCAAAGAGGCAGACGCTCGACGAAGAGAAGGCGCGCCTTACCGCTTTAAAACAGCAACTCGCTTCGCCGCTTGTCTATGACAAAAAACTTGCTGCGGCAAAGACGGAATATGACAGTCTGATCGAAGATATGCGCGAGAATATTTACGCACAGTAGATCCGATGCACCTAAAAACACACAAGCCGTTTGGTGTGATGACTGTATACGCCACGCAATGATGCCGCCGCCGGCAAATTTCTTGACAAAACAGTCTCGACATCTGCCGAAACAAAGCACCGCACCGCCGTATAATGCCCCCTTCCCGGAACGGAAAGCCGCACTGTTTAGTGCGGTTTTCCTGGCGGAGAAAGTGGAGCCTGAATCGAACTTAAATGAGGAGTGAAATCGATTTAATGGCGGAAAATGATGGGACGGAGAAGACATTATAAGCGGCGGAGAGAAAAAAATTCGTCGTAAAAAGTGTTGGATGTTGACATAAATTCGTTGTAATTTTTGTGTTCTTGTGGTCGGAGGTGGATGTTCGCCATAAGTGTAGGGCATTGAAAGGGTAATGTTTTGGTGAGCGTTGCATCACATCGCGGACGGCAGGAAAGGGCGAAGGCGTCTTGCGGTGCAAGCCGCCGAACCTGCGCGAATTGAGGAATTGCCCGAAAAGGTAAAATAATATCGCAAACGATATATCACGCAATTAGTAGACATTTGCGCGCAATGTTCGCATGCCTTGACCTCCTCCCACCAAGCAAAAACCCAGCCAAACGGCTGGGCTATTGCTTGGTGGGAGGAGGTGGATTCGAAAGGAGATAGGCGGGTGCTAACGCACCGCCTTCGACGGAATAGCCGTTTTGCCGTTATCTGATCTGCGTGCGGAGTTCACGCAGAACGGCAAACGGCGTCAGCGTCGGGTAAGAATCCACCTGCCCAAAACAGAAAACCGCACTATTTAGTGCGGTTAGGAGGTGGATGTTCGCCATAAGTGCAGGGCATTGAAAAAGGGGAGGGCTTTGGCGGGCGTTGCGTCTCATTGCAGGTGGCAGGAAAGGGCGAAAGCGTCTTGCGGTGTAAGCCGCCGAACCTGCGCGCATTGTGGAATTGCCCGCAAAAATTAAACAATATGGCAAACGACGCATCACGCGATCGGCATAAATTTGCGCGCATGGTTCGTCCACCGTCCCTTCCACAAACAAAAACCTCAACCGAATGGTTCGATTGAGGTTTTTGTTGGTGGGAGGAGGTGGATTCGAACCACCGAAGTCGTCGACAACAGATTTACAGTCTGCTCCCTTTGGCCACTCGGGAATCCTCCCATGGAGCTGGTGAACGGAATCGAACCATCAACCTGCTGATTACAAATCAGCTGCTCTGCCTATTGAGCTACACCAGCGTATTGAGGGTGCTCCGGCTTGAGCGGTGGGGCGCGGTTGCGGGCACCGGCTTTTTGTGGTGCCTCGGGGCGGACTTGAACCACCGACACAGGGATTTTCAGTCCCTTGCTCTACCAACTGAGCTACCGAGGCATACGGTCTAGGGAAGTGGCAGTGACGGTGTCACTGCCACTCGACCTTTGGCGATCCGGAAGGGACTCGAACCCTCGACCTCCAGCGTGACAGGCTGGCGTACTAACCAACTGTACTACCGGACCGTATATTTGGTGGGCCTTCACGGACTCGAACCGCGGACCAATCGGTTATGAGCCGACCGCTCTAACCAACTGAGCTAAAGGCCCTCATCCGGGGATATCCCATCGTCACGAGTTTTGGTCGGGGTGAGAAGATTCGAACTTCCGACCCCATGGTCCCAAACCATGTGCGCTACCAAACTGCGCCACACCCCGTGAGCCGGGATCAATTCGTGACTATGACAATATACAATACGGGCGGAAGAATGTCAACTTTTTTGAGAGGGATTTTGAGAGAATTTATTGACAAAATCAACGACGAACGGAAGCGCGGCGTCAAAACCTGTCAAATCACTCGGGCGGAGATGATGTAGCATTGTCGGTGTACGGTCACGGAGGAATGTATGAGCATTGAATGCAGACACGAACGCGGGCGTCTGACCGTCATTTTCAGCGGAGACATCGACGAATTTGCCTGTCGTACGCTGCGCGGAGAGCTGGACGGCGAGATAGGGCGCCAAGCGCGGGAAGAGGTGGTCTTCGACCTCGGGAACGTGTCCTTTGTGGACAGCACGGGGCTCGGGCTCATCCTCGGACGATACAAAAAGATAAGCGCGTCGGGCGGAGTGCTCCGTCTGAAAAACGTTCCGCCTCAGGTGGACAAGGTGCTGCGCATGAGCGGCGTATATTCCGTTGTGGAGAAGGTGAAATGATGACGGGCAACCATATGAAAATGCAGATCCCGGCATACGGGAAAAACGAAAGTTTCGCGCGCAATGCGGTCGCGGGGTTCGCGGTGGAATGCGAGCCGACCGTGAGCGAACTCAGCGACATCAAAACGGCGGTGAGCGAGGCGGTGACGAACGCCGTCGTGCACGCCTACGACGAGGAGCGTGAGGAAAATCTCATCGAGATCTGCGCCGACATCGACGACGGCGGGATCCTTACGGTCAGCGTCAGGGACTTTGGACGAGGGATCGAGGACGTGCCGCGCGCGCTCGAACCCTTTTTCACCACCAAACCCGGCGAGGAGCGCAGCGGCATGGGGTTCACCGTCATCGAGACGTTCATGGACGATATGAAGGTGGAGTCCGAGCCCGGGCGCGGCACTACCGTCGTTATGCGCAAAAGGATGGGCGGGAATGCTCGGTCATGAAGAGACGCTGGAGCTGATCAAGCGCGCTCAGGACGGCGAAGAAGAGGCAAAGCAAACGCTGGTGGAGGAAAATCTGCCGCTCATCCGTTCCGTAGTCAAGCGCTTTAAGGGCAGGCTGGAATACGACGATCTGATGCAGCTCGGCGCAATGGGCTTTCTGAAAGCCGTTGCGGGCTTCGATCCCTCCTTCGGCGTGCGGTTTTCCACTTATGCCGTGCCCATGATCATGGGCGAGATAAAGCGATTTTTGCGGGATGACGGCGCGGTCAAAGTTTCCAGATGGGCGAAAGTGCTTGCGGGCAGGATCGCGGCATACACGGACGAAAGGCTGAAAAACAACCTTCCCGAGCCGACCGTCGAGGAGCTTGCCGAAAAATTCGGCTGTGATACGGGCGACGTCGTGTTCGCATTGGACACGGGGCGGTTCGTCGTGTCGCTGAACGAGACGGGCGAGGAGGACGGCACGCCGCTCGGAGACAGGTTGGTTGGCGCCGAAGCGCCTGACGAAGATATTGACGGATTGATGTTGAGAGAGAACATCCGCGCTCTTCCCGAAAGGGAACGCAAGCTCATCATCCTGCGCTATTTCCGCGACAAGACGCAGAGCGAAGTCGCGGCGGAACTCGGAGTGTCCCAAGTGCAGGTCAGCAGGCTGGAAAGCAAGATCCTTGCCAAAATACGCGAAAATATGGAGTGACGCCGCCGCGCGGCGTCGTTTGACGCGGCGTTTTGCGGAACTCTTTTGATTTTTGTTAATTTTCATCGCAACGCCCCGCATATGTGCGGCGGTCTTGTTTGAAAGTGCGGTCGTCTCTGAGCGTGCGGGAGCAGGGGGAATATTATCGGCGATTATGTCCACACTTAGTTTGTGGACGTTTTTTTTACGGAAAACAGTGAGACGAGCGAGATCTTTTACGCCGCCGAAGCGCAGGAAGATCCCGCGCGCCCTGTAAAATGAGGGAAAAAGAATGACGGATAAGGCGGAATACCGCGAGTATGTAAAAAAGAACGCGCCCGGCTCTCCCATGTGGCGCTCGCTCTTTGCCGCATTCGTTGTGGGCGGGCTCATATGCTGCGTGGGGGAAGGCGTGCATGACGCGATAGAAACGCTTTTCCCCGGGCTTTCCGAGGACGCCGTCGGCAGCTGGACGACCGTAGTCATGATCTTTTTCGGCGCGTTTTTCACTGCTGTCGGACTGTATGACCGGCTGGGACGCGTCGCGGGCGGCGGTTCCATCATCCCGATCACCGGATTTGCCAATTCCGTGGTATCGCCCGCGCTCGAATACAACCGCGAAGGCGTTTTTTTCGGAGTGTGCGCGAAAATGTTTGTCATTGCGGGTCCCATCATCGTTTTCGGAGTGGTGTCGGGCATCGTCGTAGGCGTGATAAGCCTGTTGGTGTGAGGTCGGGATGAAGGCAGGCAGACAGAGTTTCAAGGCGGAAAAGCCGGTGTATGTGCGCTCGTCTTATACGATCGTCGGACCGAAAGAGGGGGACGGTGCGTTCGGTCGGATGTTCGATACGGTGCTCGGGGACGACCTTTGGGGAGAAAAGTCCTACGAAAAGGCGGAAAGCAAGATGCACCGCGAAGCAGTGCGGGGCGCCGTTTGTCTTGCGGGCGTCGGTCTTGAAGGGATAGATCTGATGCTTGCGGGCGACCTGCTGAATGAGATAAGCGCGTCAAGCCTTGCCATGCGCTACTTCAAAGTGCCGTTTGCGGGGCTGTATAACGCTTGCTCGACGTTCAGCGAGGCGATTTTGCTCGGCAGCGCGCTCATCGAGGGCGGCGCAGTGCATACCGTTACATGTTCGACATCCAGTCACTTCGCTTCCGCAGAGAGACAATACCGCTATCCGTTGGAGCTCGGGAACCAACGCACGCCCACTTCGCAATGGACGGTGACGGGGGCGGGCTGTACGGTGCTCGGTGACAGGCGTCCGACGGCGGAAGAAGACGAGAAGATGCGAGAGACTTTCGGTGAGCGGATGCGTGAAATGCGGGAAAGGTTCCTGCGAGACGCCGAAGGCGAGGACGGCGAATGCCGGAGACACGGCGGAAAAGGCGGCGACGGCGACGAAAATCCCTTCTCAAAAGACGGGATATTGGGAAAATTGAAGAAGAAACTGATCCTGCGCTGCCGTCCCGAGACGCTTGCGGAACCGATGGTGGACGCCTCTTATCGCCGCACGTATATCGTAAAGATCACAGGAGGAACGTTCGGGAAAGTGGTGGACTTCGGCATCGACGACGAGAGCAACATGGGCGGCGCGATGGCGCCCGCTGCGGCAGACACGCTGCTTGCTCATTTTGAGGATACCGGCACATCGCCCTCCGACTACGACGCCATATTCACGGGAGACCTGGGCAGATTCGGAAAGGAAGCGTTTGAATATCTGTTGTCTAGGGAAGGAGTAGTGCTCGGAGAAAAACACCGAGACTGCGGTGCGGAATTCTATCTGCCGCGCCAAAAGACCTTTCAGGGCGGATCGGGAGCGGGGTGCGTGAATGTCGTGTTCAATGCCTACATCGCAAAAGCCCTCGAACGGGGAGAGTTTGGAAGGGTGCTCGTGCTGGCAACGGGGGCACTTCTCAACAAAGACACGCCGCTGCAAAAGGAGAACATCCCCGGTGTAAGCCACGCTTTCGTTGCCGAAAGTGAGCCTATGTGAAAGGGTAGTGCTCTCGAAAACGCCGAAAAGTATTATACTAAACGGCAAAAATGAGAATAGTTTCGGCGCGCAGAGGCTTGCGCCGCAGCGATTGCGGTGTGTCCGTAAAAGCGCGCAGGAAGTGAGCAAATGGAAGTTTTTTTGACTTATCTGAAAGTGTTTGCGGTGGGCGGAGCGCTGTGCGCATTCGGTCAGCTGCTCATAAACAAGACCAAAATGTCTTCCGCACGCATATTGGTGCTTTTTATGCTGCTTGGTCTTGTGCTGGAAGCCGCGGGAGTGTTCGCCTATATAAAAGAGTTCGCCGCGGCGGGCGTCACGGTGCCCATCACGGGGTTCGGGAGCAGTCTTGCAAAGGGCGCCATCGAGGGCGCGAAGGAGGACGGAGTGCTCGGCGCCGTCGCGGGAGGGCTGAAAGCCGCCGCCCCCGGCATCTCCGCAGTCATCCTATTCGGATTTTTGTTTTCGCTGATATTCAAATCCCGCAGCAAAAAGACCTGACCGCGCACCGAAGCATTTTTTTGCTCTTTTCGGTCGCGGTCCGTATTTGATTTTTATGCAAAAGCGGGATATAATGTCTGTGTCCGAAGAGAGCATATTTTTTGTCCGAGGAGGTCTCGATGGATAATTGGTTGAAATGGGCTGTGGAGATCCAGGCAATGGCGCAATCCGGGCTGACATATACCGACAACCCCTACGATAAAGAAAGATATGAACGGCTAAGGGAGATAGCCGCGGAGATGATCGCGGAAAAATCGGATATACCGCTCGGGAAAGTGAAGGGGCTTTTTTGCGGAGAAACAGGCTATCAAACGCCCAAATTGGATACGCGAGCGGCAATTTTTAAAGACGGAAAAATTTTGCTGGTACACGAAAATAACGGGACATGGTCATTGCCGGGCGGTTGGTGTGACGTTTTGGAGTCCGTGAGGTCAAATACGATCAAGGAAGTGAAGGAAGAAACGGGCTTGGACGTCGAAGCGCTACGGCTGATCGCAGTGCAGGACAGAAACAAACACAATGTTCCCTTATACGCTTACGGGGTGTGCAAAGTGTTTGTATTGTGCAAGATCATAGGCGGCAAATTTGTCGAAAACATCGAAACGACGGAGATCGCGTTTTTCGATGAGGAGGATCTGCCTATGGATCTGGCAAACGAAAAAACGACCAAAGAGCAAATATTAATGTGCTTTAAGGCAATGAAAAACGAAAATTGGCAGCCGTATTTTGACTGATGCGGGACGCGCAAATGAAATATCAAAACGTGATTTTCGATTTGGACGGCACGCTGATAGACACCGACAATGCCGTGTTGAAAACCTGGGAACGTACTTTGCGGGAATGCAGCTTCGGCTATTCGCAAAACGAGCTGCAAAGGGTATTGGGTGTAACGGAACAAGCAGCGTTGCGGGCTTTGAATATCTGCCCCGATGAAAAGTTTTCGAACAAATGGATGCGCAATTACGCCCTGTTCGGGGGAGAAGCGAAGTATTTTGCCGGCGTCGAAGAGATGCTCCTGCGGTTGAAACGGAGCTGTCATACGGTAGGCGTCGTAACATCGAGATATCGGTCTGAATGTGATCTGTTTTTCACGCATCTGCAATTTGACAAATATTTTGACTTGGTCGTCTGCGCCGATGACACCGAGCGGCACAAGCCTTTTCCCGCCCCGCTGCAAAAGTATATGTCGCTTTTGAAAACATGTCCGTGCGACTGTATTTATATAGGCGATATGCCCACCGACATACGGTGCGCGAAAGCCGCAGAAACGGCGTCCGGTCTTGCCTTATGGGGCAAGAAAAACAAAAATACGACCGGTGATGCCGACTATATTTTTTATCATCCCGCGGATGTTTTTGGCAATGCCGGACCTTGCGGGGCGGAGCGGGTCAGGGGGTGAGGTCGAGATAGCCGCCGTTTTGCATGGATCCTCCGAAGTAGAACTCCGGCACTTCACCCACGATGAGATTTTCCGCGACCAACACTTCCGCTTTCACGGTTATTGTGGGCTCGTCGAGGGGAGTGATGATGTTGATCTCCGCATGTACGTCGATGTAGATCTTGTGCAGGGTCTGGTTGATGCCCGCAGCGGTGAAATAGCTCACAAAGTCGCACAGGGCGGAGCCTATCGGCATGACGCTGATGGTGACGTCGGGGCCTAGCCCCATCAGGAGCGCGAGTCCCGTGAAAGTGCCGATCGGTATGGATATCTCTTTGAGCCCCAGTGCGTCCAGGTTGGCTTGGGCGAGCCCCGCGATCTCTCTTGCGATCATATTTATCTCGGGCGAATTCGCCTGCACCATCTCGATGTTGCCTGCGTCGTCGCGCACGATGGAAAAGAGGTCGTCATATTCCACACCGCCGCCGACTACGGCGGTGACGGCGGTGTTGATCGTCTCGGTGCACATGGCGCGCACCTCGGCGACCGCGCTCCCCATGACCGTCGGGACGATGTTGTTGCGGAAATAAACGGTGCAGAAGATGAATGCCGCCACGAACAGCGTCAGCGCGACGGCGATGCGGAAAAATCCCGGTTTGAGTCGTTTTGCACCTTTCTCCATGCCGTACATTATATTCGGGAGCGCGTTCGGGCAACACACGGCGGCGTGATCGTAAGACGGGCGCGGAGTTTTGCTTTCGGCGAAGAGCAAAGTGCGTTTGCCGCCGAACCGCGAGACCGAAGACGCAAATTTGCGCATTTTCCCCGCTTTTGTTGACTGCTGCGGACAAAATTGATATTATAATCAAGTTATATTTCGTGTGCGCTTTATGCGC
Source organism: uncultured Clostridia bacterium (assembly GCA_949283145.1). Lineage (GTDB taxonomy): Bacteria > Bacillota > Clostridia > Christensenellales > CAG-917 > Limadaptatus. The sequence continues at coordinate 12,054 of CASDRL010000022.1, forward strand.
ACGCATGTGTACGGAGTTTACATGAAAGCACAAATCGAAAATGTCAAGCAGGCTGCACTTGCCGCCGTCGCCGCGGCGGGCACCGTGCAGGAACTCGGAGAGGTCAGAGTGCGCTTCCTCGGCAAGAGCGGCGAACTGACTTCTCTCATGAAAGGATTGGGCGCGCTCTCCAAAGAGGAGCGTCCCGAGATGGGCAAGGTGCTCAATCTCGCCCGCACGGAGATCGAGACGGCTCTCGAACAAAAACTCGCCGCTGCGGAAGAGCGCGAAAAACAGGCGCGCCTCAGTGCGGAAGCGGTGGACGTCACGCTGCCCGGCAGAAAACCCGTGCGCGGCACTCTTCATCCGATCACTCAGGTGAGAGAAGACATAGTGCGCGTCTTCCTCGGCATGGGATTCGAGGTGGCGGAAGGTCCGGAGATCGAGAGCGACCTTTACAATTTCCAGCTGCTCAACGTCCCCAAGGATCATCCCGCACGCGACATGCAGGACACCTTTTACGTCAACGATTCCTTCGTGCTGCGCACGCACACGTCTCCCATGCAGGCGCGAATGATGACCACGAGAAAGCCTCCCATCCGTGTCGTCATCCCGGGCAGGGTGTACCGTTCGGACGACGACGCGTCCCACAGCCCCATCTTCCATCAGATCGAGGGGCTCGCGGTGGACAAATATATCACGATGGGCGACCTCGAAGGCTGTCTCACGGCGTTCGCGCAGCAGATGTTCTCCAAGGACACGGAGATCCGTCTGCGCCCCTCCTATTTCCCCTTCACGGAGCCTTCCGTCGAAGTGGACGTCACCTGCGCGATATGCGGCGGAAAAGGCTGCAGAGTGTGCAAAGGCACAGGCTGGGTGGAGATCCTCGGCGCCGGCATCGTGAATCCTGCGGTGCTCGAAATGTGCGGCATCGACAGCAAGGAATACAGCGGTTTCGCGTTCGGTCTCGGGCTGGAGCGCATCGCGATGATCAAATACGGCATCCCCAACATCAAGCTCTTCTATGAGAACGATGTCAGGTTCTTGAAACAATTCAACGGGGAGGTGGAAAAATAATGCTCGCACCAATATCGTGGCTCAAAGATTATGTGGATATCAACGTCACTCCCGAAGAGCTTGCCGCCCGTCTCGTGGCGATCGGCTTTGAGGTGGAGGGCATAGAATATCAGGCAAAGAAGGCGACTCTCGTCAAGACTTGCAGGATAGTCGCCGTGGAGAAGCATCCCGCGGCGGACAGGCTGCGCGTGGCTAAGGTCGACATCGGCGGCAAGATCATACAGGTGGTCACAAATGTCCCCGTCGAGGGCGGCGAACTGACCGCGGTGGCTCTTGACGGAGCGAAACTCGCCGACGGACACGAGATAAAGAAAGGCGCGCTCCGCGGCGTGACTTCGGAAGGCATGCTATGCGGCGCAGAAGAGATCGGTTTCTCCGCCGCGGATATAGACGGGCAGAAGGAGGGGGACATCCTGCGTTTCCCGGAGGGCACTCCTCTCGGCGTCGACGCGGCGCCCGCACTCGGGCTCGATGATGTGGTGCTGGACGTTTCCGTCACCGCCAACCGCCCCGACTGCAACAGCATTTATAAACTTGCAAAGGAAGTCGCCGTCGCACTCGGCACCGAGTGCCGTGAGCCGGAGATCGGCTATGAAGCGACGGGCGCGGACGTCGGCGAGGCGGTGAGCGTCGAGGTGAAGAACCGCGAGCTCTGCCCGAGGTATATGGCGGCTTGCGTGAGAGACGTGAAGATCTTCCCGTCTCCCGCAAAGATGCGTATGCGCCTGAGAGCGGTGAGCATCCGTCCCATCAACAACATCGTTGACATCACCAACTACGTCCTCATCGAGATAGGGCAGCCCATGCACGCCTTCGATCTGAGATATCTTGCGGGAGGTAAGATCGTGGTGCGCAATGCGGAAGAGGGCGAGCACATCGTCACCCTCGACGGCAAGGACAATACGATGACCTCATCAATGCTCGCGATCTGCGACGCGGAAAAGCCCGTTGCGGTCGCCGGCATCATGGGCGGGGAGTACAGCGGCATACAGGCGGACACTTCCACCATCATATTCGAGTCCGCCAAATTCGCGCGTGACAGCGTGAGACGGACTTCCCGTGCGCTCAACCTGCGTTCGGACAGCTCCGCACGCTTTGAGAAAGGCATCGATTTCGCCTCTCAGGAATACGGTCTCGAGCGCGCGCTCACCCTCGTCTATCAGACGGGCAGCGGCGTCATCGGCAAGGGCGTCATCGATGTCAAAGTGGACTACGAAAAGGTCAGGGACATTCCCTTCACGGTGGAGAAGATAGAGCGCATCCTCGGCTGCGAAGTGCCGGAAGGCGAGCTTGTCGCCATCCTTTCCCGTCTCGGCATCCCCGTGGACAAAACGGGGGAGGGCGCGTTTGTGGCTCACGTCCCCGACGCCCGTTCGGACATGGACGGCGTGAACGATATCGCGGAAGAGTTCATCAGAGTGTACGGTTATGCGCACGTCAAGCCCACGCTTTTCGCGCACGCGGCGCTTACGCGCGGCGGCGTGCCCGCGGACATCGCCTTCCGCAACAGGGTGAAAAACGAACTTGCGGCGGCAGGACTCAACGAATGCATAACCTATTCCTTCACTTCGCCCGCATTTGCGGACAGGCTGCGCATCCCCGCGGACAGTCCTTTGAGACAGTGGGTGGAGCTGGTCAATCCTCTCGGCGAGGCGCTCAGCGTCATGCGCACGGTGCTCACGCACAGCATGCTCGAGGTGCTCGCCTACAATGCGGCGCACTTCAACAAGAGCGCGGCGCTTTTCGAGATCGCAAAGACCTATCATCCCAAGGCGCTGCCGCTTACGGAGCTCCCCGAAGAAAAGGAAAAGCTCGTCATCGGCATGTACGGTGCGGACGCGGACTATTTTGCGCTGAAAGGCGTGCTTGACGCGCTCTTCGACGCCCTTCACACCGAGGCAGATTACAGCCGTTCGACACTCCCGTTCCTGCATCCCGGAAGAGGCGCGGACATCACCGTGAACGGGAAACGGGTCGGCTATCTCGGCGAGATCCATCCCGATGTCGCAGAGGAATACGGCGCGGATGTCAGGCTTTACGCGGCGGAGCTCGATCTTGACGCTCTTGCTCCCGAATGCGCCGGAGTCGCGCGGTTCAAAGAGTTCTCCAAATATCCGCCGGTGGAGCGCGACCTCGCCGTCGTTGTCGCGGAAGGAGTCGCCGCAGGCGATATGGTGAAAGCAGCTAAAAACGCGGGCGCAGAGCATATGACCGACGCCGGAGTCTTCGACGTCTACCGCGGAGCTCAGGTCGGCGAAGGGCTGAAGAGCGTCGCTATGAATTTCTCCTTCGCTTCCGCGGAGCGCACGCTGACCGACGACGAGATCGCCGCTGAAATGGCGCTCATACTCGCAGCGCTTGAAAAGGAGTTCGGAGCCAAGATCCGCGCTTGACGATCGTCGGGGCAGACGCATCCGCGCCTGTCCCGCGGACATGACCGTATGTTTGACGACAAAAATCTGAACACGCTGGAATTCGGGAAGATCCTCGAAATGCTTGCCGCCCACGCTCAGTCGGAGGGCGGCAAAGCCCTGTCCCGTGCGCTTCGTCCCGCCGTCACGGCGGAAGAAGCCGCGCTTGCCCTCGATATGACCGCAGAGGCGGACAGGACTCTTTTCGAGTTTTCCGTCTCGCCGTCTTTTGCGGTGGACGACATCGAGGAGACCGTCGTCAAAGCGGAAAAGGGCGCGGTGCTGTCCATACCCGAGATACTCCGCGTCGGACGGGCTCTGCGCGCCGCGAGAAGGGTGACGAAGTCCGTCTCTCCCGTTGTCGGCGTGCCGGGGTTGCATGCCATGCTCGGCGCGCTCTATTCCGACGACAAGCTGGAAAAGGAGATCTTCGACGCCTTCATTTCCGACACCGAAGTGGCGGACAATGCGACTCCGGAACTCAGGGCGATAAGGCTCCGCATAAGGAAACTCGGCGACAGCGTAAAGACCAAATTGCAGCTCTTTGTCACTTCGCCGACCTATCACAAATATTTGCAGGACAGCATCGTCACGGTGCGCGGCGACAGATACGTCATCCCCGTCAAGAGCGAGTTCAAAGGCGCGATAAGCGGGCTTGTGCACGATCAGTCCGCTTCGGGCGCCACGCTCTACATCGAGCCCATGCAGATAGTGGAGCTCAACAACGAGCTGAAAACCGAAAAACTCAACGAACAGGCGGAGATCGAGCGCATCCTGCGCAATTTTTCCACAGCCGTGAGCGCGCATGCGGACAGGCTGAAAGCAAGCTATGCGACCATCGTCGAGATGGACGCCATCTTCGCCCGCGCACAGCTGGCGCACGAGATGAAAGCCGTGCGTCCCGAACTCAACACAGAGGGCGAACTCTCCGTCAAACAGGGGAGACATCCTCTCATTGACGCAAAAAAGGTCGTTCCGCTCACGCTCGCACTGCGCCCGGAAGAGCGAATGCTGCTCATCACCGGTCCGAACACGGGCGGAAAGACGGTCACCCTCAAAATGACGGGACTCTTTGTTTGCATGGCGCTTTCCGGGCTCTATGTGCCGGCAAAGAGCGCGAAGATCCCCGTTGTTGACGGCGTATATTGCGACATCGGGGACGAACAGAGCATAGAACAGAGCCTCTCCACATTTTCCGCGCACATCAAGAACATCATCGGCATACTCGGGAAGATGACCCCGCAGTCCCTCGTGCTCTTCGACGAGCTAGGCGCGGGCACGGACCCGGGCGAAGGCGCGGCGCTTGCGGTCAGCATATCGGACTATGTGATGTCCGCGGGCGCGAAGTTTCTGGTGACATCTCATTTCAACGACCTCAAAGAATACGCTCTCACCACCCCCGGCGTGGTGGCGGCGTCGATGGAATTCGACACGGCGACATTCCGTCCCACTTTCAAGCTGGTGATGGGCGCCATAGGCACGTCCAATGCGCTCGATATAGCGACCACTCTGGGGCTGGATCCCGGCATCGTTGAGAGGGCGAGGGGGAGGATCTCGGCGGAAAAGAGGCAGTTTGACAGCGTGCTGTCCGCGGCGGAACAGACCAGACGCCGTGCGGAACAGCTGGTCTCGGACGCATCTCTCGACCGCGAAAAGGCGGCAAGCGCTTTGAGAGAAGCGGAGCAGGAGAAACGCATCATTGTCGAAAAGCGGGAAAAACTTGATGAGAGCATCCGCCGCGAGACAAAGAAACTCATTGAGGACTCCGTCGAAGAGGCGGACGAGATCATCGATAAGCTCAAAGAAATGCTCGACAAAGAGACTGTGGAGGACCGCGACATCTTCGAGGCGCGCGCCCTCAAACGCAAGCTCGAGAATCTTTCGGCTAAATACGATACGGAGAGCGTGGTGGAAGACGTCCCCGATCCCACCCCGCTGCGCCCCGGCGACAATGTCTGGGTGAAGTCGCTGATGAAGCGAGGACAGCTGAAAGGGATCAATGCCCGCGGCGAGGCGGAAGTGCTGTTCGGCAAACTTGCCGTCAAGGTGAAGGCAGGGGACTATTATAAGGTGAAATGACTGAAAGATATGTGCAAAAAGTGGAAGCCGAGCCGCGAAAAGGCGCCCGGCGCGATCAGATCCTCGGGATAGTGCTGCAGCTCATGGGGCTGGGGCTCATCCCCGTCGCGATTTTCGTGACCGAATGGATGGCATTCGGAGTGGCTGTCGCCTTCGTTTTCGGGATCTGGCTGACCCAGCGTTTTTATTCCTCGCCGAGGGAATACGAATACGCTTTCACCGGCAGCAAGCTCATAGTCTCGCGCGCCAACATTCTCGGCAGGGGAAGAAAGATGCTGGAGATCGCCCTTGCGGACGTGAGATCTTTTACGGGATTTTACGATATGGTGCTGTCCGGTGATTTTCTCGCCGCCGAAAACGTGAACTCAGGCGACGTCAAAGCGATGACTTTTGTCGCCGGCGGGACCGAATACCGGCTGTTGTTTTCGCCGGACGTCTATCTTACGGAGCTGCTTTCGGAAAAACTCAGGAATAAAGAAAAGTCTGCCACGGAGGCAAAATGATATATCTCGACAACGCCGCAACGACCAGGATGTGCGAGGAATCTCTCGCCGTATTGGATGACGCCAACCGCAACAGGTGGTTCAACGCGTCCGCGCTCTATAAGGAAGCGAGCGATGAGACCGGGCGAATAAGAGAGGCGAGAGAGGCTCTTTCAGCGGCTCTCCGCGCCGGGGGCGGAGAGTTATATTTCCTCTCCGGCGGCACCGAGGCGGACAACACCGCACTGCTTTGCACGCGGAAACCCAAGGGCAGCCGCGTCATTGTCGGCGAAGGGGAGCACGATGCGGTCATCAACCCCGCAAAAGTGCTCAAAGAGCAGGGATATGACGTCGTTTTCGCGCCCATCAGACCCGACGGCGGTGTGGACGAAGAGAAATTTGCCGAGATGCTCACCCCAAATGTCTCTTTGGTTTCCGTCATGCACGTGAGCAACGAGACGGGGGCGGTGAATGACATCGCAAAACTCGTCAAAATGACAAAGAAAGTCTCTCCCAAAGCTGCTTTCCACAGTGACGGAGTGCAGGCGTTCGGCAAAGTGAAGGTGGATCTGCGCGCCCTAGGTGTCGATCTTTACACCGTCTCGGGGCACAAGATCGGAGCGCCGAAGGGCATCGGCGCCCTCTATGTAGCAAAAGGTGCGCCCGTTCGTCCTCTCGTCTACGGCGGAGGGCAGGAGAAAGGGTTTCGCTCCGGCACGGAGAACGGTCCCGCCATCGAGGCGTTTGCCGCCGCAGCGGAGAGAGCAGTGAGGCTTTTGCAGGAAAACTCTTCTAAAAAACACGATTATATAGAACACTTGGCGAACGGGCTCGCGGAAGCCGTGCCCGATACGGTGTTCATCACGGACAGGGAGCGCTCGGCGCCTCATATCCTCACCGTCGCATTCTCGGGAGTGCGCGGAGAGGTGCTGCTGCACGCTCTTGACGCGCGCGGCATCATGGTGGGGGTGGGCTCCGCCTGTTCCTCTCACCGTGAGAGCAGGTTCAAGTCCCTTCTGGGACTTGACGAGGCTCACCGCGACGGCATCGTGCGGTTCAGCGTGTCGGAAACGAACGACATTGCCGAAGTGCCCGTGGTCGTGCAGGCAATAAAGGAAGAGACGGAAAAATTGCGCAAATTCGCACGCAAGTGATCGTGCACGCGTCGATTTTCGGCGGAAGGCGCTGTGATACAGATGTCCGCACGCAACACTAAAAACGGAGATATTATGGAAAGAGTCATAGTTATACGTTTCGGCGAGCTATTTTTGAAGGGCAAAAACCGCGATTATTTCGAGTCCATGCTCGTTCGCAACATCAAATGGGCGCTTGAAGGCGTGGAGCACACTTTCGAGCGTTCTCAGGGCAGATATTTTGTGGAAAATTTCGCCGAAGACGATGAGACGGAGCTCATCGACCGCCTGAAAAAGGTGTTCGGCATCCATTCCCTGTCCGTTGCGGACAAGGTCGCGGTGCGTGCGGATGAGGATTTTCCCGAGATCCGCGCCTCGCTTGCCGCCGCCGCTAAGCGCGCCGCGGAGGAAAGAGAGGGCAGGCTCCGCTTCCGCGTCACGGTGAAGCGTGCGGACAAGCGTATCCCTATGACCTCGGCAGAGATAGCCGCCGCGCTCGGCGGCACGGTGCTTGCGCTCGGCGGGTTCAAAGTGGATCTCACGGAATATGACTGCGACTTCAAGGTGGACATCCGCGAGAACGGGTGCGCGTTGGTCTACACCGATGTCATCCCCGGCGCGGGCGGGCTGCCCGTCGGCTGTTCCGGGCGGGGAGTGTTGCTCCTTTCCGGCGGCATAGACTCTCCCGTGGCGGCTTATATGATGGCAAAACGCGGGATGAAACTCTTTGCGGTGCACTTCGCGTCGCCGCCTTACACCTCGGAAAAGGCAAGAGAAAAGGTGGTGGAGCTCAGAAACATCGTCTCGGGCTATACGGGCAGGATGCGCCTCTTCGTGGTGCCTTTCACCGACATACAGCTCGCCATCCACAAGGATTGTCCCGCCAATTTCATGATCACGATCATGCGCCGCTTTATGATGCGCATCGCCTGCCGCATCGCGGAAAGGTTCGAGTGCGGAGCTTTGGTCACCGGTGAGAGCCTGGGACAGGTCGCGTCCCAGACGGTGGAGAGCATGACCTGCACGGGCGATACCGCGACTTTGCCCATCTTCCGTCCCCTCATCGGGATGGACAAGGACGAGATCGTCGCCGTCGCCAAAAAAATCGACACCTTCGAGACGTCCATACAGCCGTATGAGGACTGCTGCACGGTGTTTTTGCCCAAGTCTCCCGTCATCCACCCCTCTCTCGAAGCGGTGCGCAAGGCGGAAGCAGCCCTCGATGTCGACGATCTCGTGGAGCAGGCTCTTGCCGCAGTAGAAGAGTTTTGACAAAGCCGCAGCGGATGTGTTTGCGCCGATATTGTTTTAAGTGAGACAAAACGACCGCTTTAGCGGTCGTTTTTATCATTGCACTCGGGAACGGAAAGGCAGGAATGCGGACGGAAAACAACTTTTTTCCGCGCTGCCGAGCAATTTTTCGCTCTCTTTTGACAGCACTTCGACGGTGTAAGTCACCTTGTCCCCGAATGAGAACGGCGTGTGTGAGAGTGTGACCGAAAGCGCGGGGAAACGCTCCGTCTCTCTGATTTTTTCCCGCTTCAGGACGGAGACTTCGCCCTTGCCGGCATATGCCGTTGTACCCCCGCGAATGACGGCGTCTCCGAAGTATCCGCCATTTTTTGCTCTGCCGTATTGCGGCGTCTCGTTTGCTTTTATGAGAGAGCCGCTTTCGCCGTCCAGCACCGCTATGCGCCTTTTCCCGAGAGAATCGAGGCAATATATCTCGTATACGAATGGTTCTTCCGCAGTCAGCGAAAGTGTGACGGCGTCTTCCGCCGCAAGCTCGAAGTCGGGTGCGGCGCCCGCAAAGCGGGATCCCGCCGTATCCGCACGGTGCGCAATGTCGAAAAGCTCTTTGAAGACATATTTTTCGGGGGTGTCGGGGAGGGCGAGGACGGTCTTGCCGCCGCAGAAAGTGGAGTAAGCGTCCACTTCTTCTTCGGTCACGGAGCGCGGCAGAGCGAAGGGCACCGGTCCGTCGCCTTTTTGATAGACCGTTTTCCAGATGTTTGCGGCGTGGCGGGCGGGATGTCCGCCGCCGAGTTCCGTCATCTTTTCCGCACCGTGCCATACGGCGAGAGTGTGTTCGGTGGTATAACTCACGCACCATGCGTCGGTGTTGGCGTCCGCATTGAGCTGCACCGTGCCCGTCTTTGCCGCGATGTCGAACGGCAGTGAGGAGAGGGCTTTTGCGGTGCCGGTGCGGGCTGTGTCGGCAAGGCAGTCGGTGACGAGAGCCGCCGCGGCAGGCGAGACCGCCGCGCGCGCCGTACAGTTGTTCACGGGCAGTTTTTTGTCTTCCTTCACGATCGCGCGCACAAAATGCGGCTTGACGAAGTTGCCTTCTCTCGCGAGGGCGGAATATGCTCCCGCCATTTCTACCGGGCTCACGCCTTTTGCCGTAGCGCCCAGCGCAAGAGTCAGCGCGGCGTCTTTGTCGGTGACGGGAAGTCCGAATTTTTTGCAGCATTCGGCTCCGCGGTCTGCCCCTAGATAGGACAGTATCTTGACGGCGACGGTGTTGACGGAATGTTTCAGCGCCTCTCGCGGAGTGATGTCGCCGAGATAGTTCCCGCCGAAGTTTTCGGGCTGCCATCCGCGGAAGTCTGTCCTTTCGTCGCGTACGGGGGTGGCGAGAGTGATGACTCCTGCGTCCAGTGCGGGCGCATAGACAGCGATCGGTTTCATCACGGATCCCGCCTGACGGCGCACTTCATAGCCCGTGGTGTTGTAGTAGGCGACTATCTCCCCCGTGGCATTTTCGATGAGCACTGCCTCGCCGTCGACTTCGGGGGAGGAGTAGACGGCGGGGTTTTCCGTCTCACGGACAAGCGCGGACTGCGCGGAAGGGTCGTAGGCGGTGAGGAGAGTGAGCCCGGAATTGCTGAGCTCGTATTCCGTGATGCCGAGCAGTTCACACGCCTCTTTTACGGCGGCGGCGACATAGCGCGCGGCGGGGTCGCTCTTTTCCGTTCCTTCCGATACGACGAGCTTTTCCGCTTTGGCTTTGTCGCGTTCCTCTTCCGTCAGGCATCCTTCGCGGTACATCACGTCGAGGACGAGGTCGCGGCGTGCGACGGCGTTTTCGGGGTGATTTTTCGGGGAATATTCCGCGGGATTTTTGAGTATCCCCGCAAGAGTCGCAGCCTGCGCCGCGGTGAGGTCCTCGGGCTCTTTGCCGAAATAGACCCGGCTCGCTTCCTTTATGCCGTAGGCGCCCGAGCCGAAATATATGACGGAAAGGTACATCGAGAGGATCTCGTCCTTCGAATAGTTCTGTTCGAGCTTGGCGGCGATGGCGATCTCCTTCAGCTTGCGCTCCAGGGTGCGCTCCGCGCTGAGATGCGTGTTTTTGACAAGCTGCTGAGTGATGGTGGAAGCACCTTCGACGGTGCGACCCGAGCGGATGTTTTTGATGACGGCGCGCAGCATCCCTTTGGGGTCGTAGCCCTTGTGGGAATAGAACCGCTTGTCTTCGAGCGCGACGAACGCGTCCGTGACCCGTCGCGGCAGAGAGCCCGGTTCGATATAGTTGTCCGCAGCGTATTCAAGTTCGTTCCCGTGACGGTCGAGTACGACGGGGAGTGCTGTTGCGGTGGGGAGAAGAGAGGGGTCGAACTCCGCCTTTTCGACGCTTGAACGGAACCACAGCCAGCCGCCCAGCGTCGCCGCGCCGCAGAGCACGGCGAGGACGGCAAGGGCGATGAGGACGCCTGCGGCGGTCTTTTTCAAAATTTTCTTCCGTTTGTTTTCCGCGGTCGCGGTCTGCTTTTCGGGCTCTCGGTTTTTCATCGTGATTTATTATTGTGTTTTCGCCGCTTTTTATGTATAATTATTAGACCGATAAAATTTGCGCACGCACGCATATATGCATGCCCCATGCGCGCACGGGCGCCCGCGGCAGACGCCGCCGGCGGCAGAGGAAGAACAAGACAAGATGAAGTATAAGATCGTCACATACGGCTGTCAGATGAACGTGCACGAATCCGAGAAGATAGCGGGGCTCCTCGAAGGGATGGGCGCCGCGGCTTGCAAAGAGGATGAGAGCGCGGATATAGTCGTATTCAACACCTGCTGCATCCGCGACAATGCGGAGCGCCGCGCCCTCGGCAACATCGGCGTCGTGAAAGGCGAGAAGAAAAAGAATCCGAGTATGGTCATCGCCGTCGTCGGCTGCATGACGCAGCAGAGCGGGATGGCGGACACGATAAGATCGCGTTATCCCTATGTCGACATCGTCCTCGGCACCCGCAACATATTCGCTCTGCCGGAAGAGATAAAAAAGGTGCTTGCGGCGCGCGCCGCGATGAAAAAGCGTTCCGACAAGCGCTATCGCGCCTTCGAAACGGACTATGCAGAGGACTATCTCGCCCTCGACGAGGCGGCGCCCGTTGCCCGCACGAGTTTCCCGAATGCATGGGTCAACATCATTTACGGCTGCAACAATTTCTGCACCTATTGCATAGTGCCGTATGTGAGAGGCAGGGAACTTTCCCGCCCGATGCCGGCGGTGCTGGACGAGGTGAAAAGAGCGGTCGACGAGGGTTACGGCGAGATAACCTTGCTGGGGCAGAACGTCAACTCCTACGGGCATGACCTTTCGGGCGGAGAGAGCTTTGAAAAGCTCCTCAGAGAGATAAGCCGGATAGAGGGGAAATTCCGCGTGCGCTTCATGACCTCCCACCCCAAGGATCTCACGGACGGCGTGATCGCTGCCATGGCGGAGAGCGGGTGCGTCTGCAACAACATACATCTTCCCGTGCAGTCCGGCTCCGACAAGGTGCTTCGCGACATGAACCGCCGTTATACGCGCGACCGCTATTTCTCCCTCATCGAAAAATTGCGCGCGGCGATGCCGGACATCGGCATCACGACGGACGTCATGGTGGGCTTCCCGACGGAGACGGAGCAGGACTTTAAGGATACGACGGATCTTGTGAAAAGTGTGCGTTTCTCGAATGCGTTCACTTTCATATATTCGCCGCGGAAGGGCACTCCCGCAGCCGAAATGCCGCAGATCCCGTACGCCGTCAAACGCGCGCGCATAGGCGAACTGATAAAATTGCAGAACACCGTAACAAAGGAACTTTCCGAAGATTATGTGGGCGGAGTGTACGAAGTGCTTACCGAAGACGTTTCGCCGAAACACCCCGGGATGCTGTGCGGCAGGACCGAAAGCGGCAGGCTCGCCACCTTCCCCGGGACGCCCGATAAGATCGGCAGGTTTGTAAACGTGAGGATCACGGAGGCGCGCTCGGCGTCACTGTTCGGCATTGCGGAGGAATGATGGAAATAGACGTAAAGAAACTTTCACCGATGATGCAGCGCTATTTCGAGATAAAGGCAAATTATCCCGACAGTTTGCTGTTTTTCAGGCTCGGCGACTTTTACGAGATGTTTTTCGAAGACGCGGAGACGGCGTCCCGCGTGCTCGACCTCACCCTCACGGGGCGCGACTGCGGGCTGAAAGACCGCCGTGCACCCATGTGCGGCGTGCCTTATCACGCGGTGGACAACTACATCCGCCGTCTCATCGACGCGGGATACAGGGTCGCGATCTGCGAGCAGCTCACCGATCCCGCGACTTCAAAAGGGATGTTGGAGCGCGACGTCGTGAGGGTGGTCACTCCCGGCACCGTGATGGAAGAGGAGATCCTCGACGAAAAAGTCACCAATTATCTCGCCTCGGTGTGCCTTTGCGGCGACGCTTTCGGGCTGGCGTGGACGGACATCAGCACGGGGGAATTCTGCCTTTACGAATATGAAGGCGAGGACTGGGCGACCAGGCTCTCCGACGTGCTGTCCTCCGCAAAACCGTCGGAATTCGTGTGCAACGAGGAGTTCGAGTCCGCATGGCGCAATGTCCCGTACTTTTCTTTCACGGATGCCAAACCGCGCTGCTGGCACGGGTTTGCCTACAATCTCCGCACGGCGGAAAAGAGACTTTGCGAAACTTTGGGCGTAGCGTCTCTTGCCGCATTCGAAGTCGAGGACAAGAAATACGCGGTGTCCGCAGCAGGCGGACTGCTGGAATATCTTTTGCAGACGCAGAAGCGCACGCTCGCGCAGATCGGCAGCGTCACATATCTGCATGATAAGTCCTTCATGCTGCTCGACGCGGCAACGCGGCGCAATCTCGAACTCACCGCCCGCGCCCGTGACGGCAAAAAGACGGGCTCTCTCATAGGCGTGCTCGACAGGACGCGCACCGCAATGGGCGCGCGCACTTTGAGGGCGTGGCTCGAAAGACCTCTGAGGGACGAAAAAGCCATCAACGCCCGTCTTAATGCGGTGGAAACGTTGGTCGAAGACAGAGAGGCGCGCGAGAGCATCATCGAATCGTTGGGCGATGTCCGCGACCTGGAAAGGCTTGCGGGGCGGGTGGCGTACGGATCCGCAACGCCCGGGACGCTCATTGCGGTCTCTGACACGTTGAATGTGCTCCCCGCGCTCAAAAAGGCGGTTTCCGAGCTCAAAGATCCGCTCATAAAGCGCATCGCCGCAGACATCAGACCTTTGCCGCAGCTTGCGTCGGAGCTCGACCGCGCGCTGGAACGCAGCGCCCGCAAACTGGAAAAGGACGGCACCGGCGGCTATATCATCGCCCGTGGCTACGACAAAACTCTCGATTCGCTGCGGGACGTCAAGACCACGGCGCAGGAGTGGCTGACCAACCTCGAAGCCCGGGAGCGCGAAGCGACGGGGATACGCGGGCTCAAAGTCAAATATAACAAGGTGTTCGGCTACTACATCGAGGTGACGAATTCCTTCCTCGACAAGGTCCCGTACCGCTATCAGCGCAAGCAGACTCTTGTCGGTGCGGAAAGATTCATCACGGAAGAGCTGAAAGAGATCGAAACGCGCATTCTCACCGCGCACGAAGAGGCGGCGGCGCTCGAAAACAGGCTTTTCGACGAACTGAGGTCCAAGACTTTTCAGGAGCTTGCCTCTTTGCAAAAGACCGCGCGCGCCATCGCCGCACTGGATGTGCTGTGTTCATTCGCGGCGGTGGCGGTGCGTTCGGGCTATGTCAAGCCCGTCATCGGAGCGAAGGTGAAAGCCATCGACATAAAGGACGGCAGACATCCCGTCGTCGAAACGCTGATGGAGCACGGCGCATATGTCCCCAACGATACGCTCCTTGACAGCGGCGACAACCGCACCGTCATCCTTACGGGGCCCAATATGGCGGGGAAGAGCACTTATATGCGGCAGGTCGCCCTCATCACGCTCATGGCGCACATAGGCTCATTCGTGCCCGCAAAAAGCGCGGAGATCACTTTGACGGACAGGATCTTCACCCGCATAGGCGCAAGCGACGATCTTTCCGGCGGACAGTCCACGTTCATGGTGGAGATGATCGAAGTCGCCACCATCCTTAACTACGCCACTTCCTCTTCGCTGCTCATATTGGATGAGATCGGACGGGGAACATCTACTTACGACGGGCTGAGTATCGCGTGGGCGGTGCTGGAATACATCACATCCGCGATCCGCGCAAAGACGCTGTTTGCCACTCATTTCCACGAGCTCACGGACGCGGAGAGCTTCGGCGGAGTGAAAAACTACCGCGTCCTCGTCAGCGAGACGAAGGACAGGATCGTGTTCCTGCACAAGATAGCCAGAGGCAGCGCGTCCAGAAGTTTCGGCGTGGAAGTCGCGTCGCTCGCAGGCGTCAAAAAGAGCGTGATCGAACGCGCGCGCGGGATCATGGCGGAGCTTGAGAAGCGCGCCGCGGACCGCGATTCCAACAGTATGCTGCTGGCGTCGTCGGGCGGCAACCGCGAGGTCAGGCAGACCAGCCTTTTCGACAGAGAGGATTCCGAAGTGGAAAAGGAACTCAGAGAAATAGACGTCGAGAATCTGACGCCGCTGCAGGCGCTCACCGTTCTCAATGACCTCAAAAAGAAACTGGAAGATTGAGCTATGGGCAGAATAAATATTTTGCAGCCGGGAGTTTTCAATATGATATCGGCGGGCGAAGTCGTGGAGCGCCCCGCCTCCGTCGTAAAGGAACTCGTGGAAAACAGCATTGACGCCGGCGCGACGGAGATATCCGTCGTGATAGAAGAGGGCGGTATCCGCCGCATCACTGTCAGCGATAACGGCACCGGAGTGCTTTCCGACGACATGCGCGCAGCGTTCCTTCCGCACGCGACGAGCAAACTCGCCGAGATAGTCGACCTCGACACAGTCTCGACGCTCGGTTTCCGCGGCGAGGCGCTCGCGAGCATCGCCTCCGTGAGCGAAGTCACCATGATCTCTCACGCGGACGGCGCGCCCGCGGCGAACAGGATCGTGCTGAGCGCGGGAAAAGTGACCGAAGAGTGCGTGGACAGCCGCGCAAAAGGCACTTCCGTCACCGTTGAGAATCTCTTTTTCAACACCCCCGCGCGCCTCAAATTCCTGAAAAAACCTTCCGTCGAACAGGGATATATCGTGGATGCGGTGGAGAAGATCGTATTGTCCGATCCCTCCCTCAGGATCTCGCTCAGCAACGAAAAGGGCGTGCTTTTGGAGCATGCTGGCGGCGATCTCGCGTCCGCGATGGCTGCGGTATATCCCGCCTTGGATATGAAGCGCTTTTTAAAGGTGGACAGGCTGTCTTCAAGCGGCGTCAGAGTCCGCGGCTATATCTCCGAAGTGGATAACACCGCGCCCACCAGGTCTCGCCAGACGGTGATCGTCAACGGCAGACCCGTAAGCGTGGACACCGTCTCCGCCGCCGTGGATAAAGCGTATCGGGATTATCTCGTCAAACGCACTTATCCGATGTATGTGCTGGACATCCTCGTGCCGTTCGAAGACGTTGACGTCAATGTGCATCCCGCCAAAGCCGAAGTGCGTTTCCGCAACAAAAACGCCGTTTTCGGCGCCGTGTTCAGAGCCGTCGAAGAGGCGCTTAAAAGCTCTTTTTCCGAGCGCGAACACGCTTTTGAGCCTGCGGATAACTCGGATGCCGCCCCCATTGGGGATCCCGTCCGTTATGAGCAGACGGCAATGGATACCGCGGCTATGTATCCCTTTGAAGAAGAAGGCAGCGTTTCGCCGTACGGCACGGTCGTCGGTGTGAGCCGCGGCAGCGGGCGCGATGTTCCGTTCGACATCAGCTCCCTCCGGAATGCCGGAGCCGTCCGCGCGGGCTGGGCGCACGATCAGGTGTCCGACAGCAGCATTTCGCCTTATGCGACGGACGGCGCGGTGACGAGGGATATATATTCCGGGGCTGTCGCGAGCGAAATTGACGAGGATTTAGCGAATAGTTCTAACGGCAGGTTCCGTCTTTTCGACGGCACCATCGTCGGACAGATATTTGACACCTATCTCATTGTCGAACGCGCAAACGTGGTCTACATCATAGATCAGCATGCCGCACACGAACGCATCCTGTATGACAAGCTAATGAAACAGCTCGATCCGGAATATGCCCAAACATTGCTCATCCCGCACAAGCTGCGTCTCTCGGGCGAGGAAGGGGAATATTTCGAAAAGGTGATGCCCGCGCTCAACGGAATGGGGTTCGTCATCGAAAAGAAAAGCAGCAGTTTCATCGTGTACGCCGTGCCCGAGCTCGTGGTCAGGATGGACTTCGAGCGATTTTTGTCCGAACTGTTCTTGCACATGTTGGACGACGGCGAACTCAAACTTTCCGACCTCGTCAAAGAGAACGTTTGCAGGGACGCGTGCCGAGCTGCGATCAAAGGCGGAGAACATCTCTCCAAAATTCAGATCGAACAGGTGCTCTCAAACTTTATAGATGAAAAAGGCGTATTGCCGCAAAAGTGTCCGCACGGGCGCCCCGCCGTCGTTGCGCTCACTCGGCGCGATCTTGAGAAAATGTTTTTGAGGATCGTGTAGGCATGGGCGGCGAAAGAGAAAAATATCCGTTCGGAGCGCCGAATGCGGTGTTCGTTATGGGACCCACGGCGTCAGGAAAGTCAGAGTTTGCGTTCCGCATCGCAAAACGCTTCGGCGGCGAGATAATTTCTGCCGACAGCATGCAGATATACCGCGGGCTCGACATCGGCACCGCCAAAGAACCCGAGTCCCGCCGCGCGGAAGTGCCGCATTCCATGATCGACATAGTCGGCCCCGCCGAAGAATATTCCGTCGCGCGGTTTCGCGACGAAGCGACAGAGGCGGGCAAAAAAGCTCTTCTTGAAGGCAGACTTCCCGTTTTTGTCGGCGGAACGGGACTATATTTCGAGAGTCTGTTTTATCCTCTGAGTTTCGGCAGCGCGATGAAGGATCCGCAGCTCAGGAAGGAACTCGAAGACGAGCTTGCGCGTACGGGTGCCGAAGCCATGCACCGCAAACTCGCCGCCGCGGACCCGTCTGCCGCCGCGCGTCTGCACCCCAACGACACAAAACGCGTCATTCGCGCTCTGGAGATATCTCTGTCGGGTGCCGCCGTCAACAGAGCCGAAACGGGAACGGAAGTCCCGGATGTTATCGCGCTGAAATTCGAGCCGAGAGACAGAGCCGCACTGTATGCGCGCATCAACTGCCGCGTCGAAGAGATGATGAAGGCGGGGCTCAAAAACGAGATCGCGCGGATAAGTCCCGATCCCGAATGGCAGAGCATGCAGGCGATAGGTTACAAGGAATTTATGGTATATTCCGCGCGCATACGCGACGGCAAGCTGCCGCTGACAGACGAGGAACTCGCCGCGACTGCCGAACTCATCAAAAAACATACGCGCAATTACGCCAAACGACAATTGACGTGGTTCCGCCGCTACGCTTTTGCCGCAAGTTTCGATGTCGGTGACTTTGACGCCGCGGAGGAATACGTTGCAAAGCGTCTTGCGGAAAGCGGACGGCGGAATGCCGCCCGGACAGATTAAGGCTTTCAAACAAAAGTTAATTGTGTCCGGAACAAGAACTATCGAAAACAAGGAATTTTAGAATACTTCGGTGTAAATATGAGAAAAGATGCCGCAGAAAAACTTGTAAACGAATGCATTGCGGAATTAAAGCCCGAGTTCGACCGCATCGGCGCCGTAGCCTTGCACAATCAGGAAAAAGTGCTCAACGCTTTTCGCAACAACGCCGTCCAGGCACGGCATTTTTCGGGGAGCACGGGTTACGGCTATGACGACGCGGGGCGGGACACTCTTTCGCAAGTCTTTGCAGACGCCTTAGGCGCCGAAAGCGCCGTAGTCTCGCCGATGATCACTGCGGGAACGCAGGCGCTCGCGCTCATGCTTTTCGGAGTGCTGCGTCCCGGCGATCTGTTGGTCTCCGTTTCGGGCAAACCGTACGACACTCTTGCCGATGTCATTTCCGGTGAAAATTGCGGCTCATTGAAGGAATTCGGCATAGATTTTGAGCAGATCGAGCTCAAATTCGACGGTTTGACGCCCGTATTCGACTATTTTGCCATCGAAAAACTGCTGACGGAGCACAAAGTCAAGGCGATTTTCGCAGGCCGCAGCCGCGGCTATGAATGGCGCAGCGCCGTATCCGTGGAACAGATAGGCGAAATGATCGCTTTTGTCAAGCGGATCAGCCCCGAAACGCTGGTTTTGGTGGACAATTGTTACGGCGAATTCGTGGAAAAGATCGAGCCCACCGATGTCGGAGCGGATCTTATAGCGGGCTCGCTCATCAAAAACATCGGCGGCGGCATCGCGCCCACAGGCGGCTATATCGCCGGCAAAAAAGAGCTTGTTGAGCTCGTCGGAAAGCGCCTTACCGCGCCTTCGCTCGGTACGGAAGTCGGATCCTACGACGCTGGTTACACCAGGTTTTATCAAGGACTTTTCCTTGCGCCGCAAGTCACCGAAAACGCACTGAAAAGCGCATTTTTGTTCGCCAAAGCTTACGAAAAACTCGGGTTCGACACGCTCCCGAAAGCGGGGATGCCTGCCTATGACATTGTCACCAGCATACGCATGAACGGCGCAAAGCATCTCACGGATTTCTGCGAGGCGATCCAAAGCGTGTCGCCCGTGGACAGCAACGTCATTCCCGTACCGTGGGCGATGCCGGGCTATCAGCACGACGTCATCATGGCTGCGGGTGCTTTTGTTCAAGGGGCGTCCATCGAACTCAGCGCCGACGCGCCGATCAAAGAGCCGTACATCGTCTATGTGCAAGGAGCTTTGACATTTGAGCACGCGCAGATCGCCGTGCGCGAAACATTGCAGCGCGTGATCCCGGATTGACGGCTAATTGGCGGCGAACGAACGATTTGCGGCGAGAAGTATTACATATGCGGCGAATCGCGCCCGTAATGAGACAGGCAATCGCGCAGTTTAATGACCGAACGATCGACGGATGAGCAAACGGATGACCGGCGCACGAACAACCGGATGATCGCGGCATAATATTTATCTGCGCGCCGAACAACCGAATGACCGCGGCATAATATTTATAATTGCCTGCGCCGAACAGCCTAATAACAAATTACAGGTCGTCGAAAATTCAGAATTTCGTAAAGGATGGTTAACTCTACCGAAAAAGTCGCATTTTACCGCTTTCTATTCGCAAAAGTTGAGTTTTGCGAATAGATTAATAGGCTCTCTGCCCTCAAATTTTTTGAAAATTTTCAGAAAGTTTTCGGTTTATGAAGCGGTGATATGGGGCGAGATCCGACTATCGGGATGAACCGGAGCGGATGTCGGCGAAGAAGATCCGGCTTGCGGGGCGGGCGTAAAGGAGAATGTGCGGAGCACCGCCGAATCCCCGGGGATATAATGTGTAGTAAAAGCACAACAAACCGTCTTCCCTGTGCTCTATTATGTCCGACAGCCGTTTTTTTATATCGTTCGGATGCGATCAAAGGATGTTCCACTCGTTTTCAAAAAGCGGCTTTACAATGCGGGCTTGTGATAGTATACTTATTTCATGGGCTTAGGGGCTAGGATAAAGGAACTCAGGATAATGAGTGCTCTGACACAAGCGCAGCTTGCAGAAAAGGTCGGCGTGAACACCAGCGCGGTTTCTCTTTGGGAAAATGACATAAACGAACCCAAAGCAAGCTATGTGGCGCGTCTTGCGATAGTATTCGACGTGTCGTCCGATTATCTGCTAGGGATCGAGGACGAGGCAGGCAGCAGGATAAGGCCGTAGCGCGGGATCCGCCTGCGGTGTCGGCGCTGCTCTGCCGCGATTTCTGCGATCAACGGTGCAAATCGGGTCGCTTTTATTGAAAATAACGGCAAAATGCCGTTATTTTTGATGTTTTAGCAATACGCCACCCTATCTACACCGAATTTATCGTGTGCAAACGATTTTCCGTCCGAACCGCGGCATTCGCCTTAATATGGTCACTTTCGGTTGCGGACGGCTCCGTCTGCGGCCGACATCCATACATCCCGCATTTCGGCTGCGTCTTCCGCCTGAGTGCCTGCCGACTCCGAGAGGATGTGCGGCGTGAGCCCGTATTTAACGATGACTTCGGCAAAAGGTTCGAACTCGGGGCCGTAAACGTCGTCTGCAAACGTGAGGTGTCTTATCTCCCCTTTTGCGCCGTACTGTATTTTGGAGAAATGCACCTGCATATTTTTCGTCTTTTCTTCGCCGATGCCGTCGAGGAGTTTCTTGACGATGAGCTCAAAATCCTCCGTCGTTTTCAGACTGCCGCCGTAGAGGGCGTTGATGTGCCCGAAATCCACGCAGGGATAGACATTACGTCCCATTTGGCACAATTCGACGATCTCTTCCACGGTACCGATCTGCGCCTGTTTGCCCATGGTCTCCGGACAGACGATGAGATTGTCGTAGGCGGATTCTTCCGCGATGAGTTCGAGTGCGCGCCCGAACGCCTCTTTTGTGCGGGCGAACGCCGCCTCGCGGGTGTCCTTCCCCTGCGCACCGGCGTGGAACACGCAGCGCTCTCCGCCGAAACTTTTCAGCACTTTGAGGGATGACAGCAGATAATTCACAGAATTCTCCGCTTTTTCGGGTTCGGGAGAGGCAAAATTGATGAAATACGGCGCATGGACGCTCATTTCAATTCCGTATTCGTCGCACACGGCACCGATCGCCGCCGCGGTCGCGGTGGACACACGCACTCCTCTGCCGAAGGAATATTCAAAGATATCCAGCCCTTTTGCGGCGAGCCATGCGGGCATATCCGCCGTGGCGGTGTGCCCTTCCGCGGCAAAACTTTCGGAGTGACCGGAAGGTCCGAAGAGCGGGCGGATTCCCGAAAACTTATTTTTCATCATTTGCCTCCGCAAAAATTTCTCTTATGTGTGCGACATCGCGCCCGAGCTGCTCCGCGAGCCCATCCGCCGAGCCGAAGTCGCTTATCCCGCGCAGTCTTTCATAGAACGAGAGTTTTATTTTCTTTCCGTAGATGTCGCCGTCAAAATCGAGTATGAAGGTCTCCACGGACGGTTTCCCGTCCCCGAAAGTGGGTTTTGTGCCCACGTTTGTACCCCCGAGGAAGGTCTTTCCCGCGACGGTGACTTTGGTGGCGTAGACGCCGGGAGCCGGCATACAGCGGCTGTCGTCAAAGGGGATGTTTGCGGTGGGATAGCCGAAAGTGGCTCCCCTGCCGTGCGCGTGCGACACCTTGCCGAGCATGAAATATGGTTCGGAAAGCAGCGCGTTGACGCGCGCGATGTCCCCTGCCGAAAGAGCCTCCTTGACCGCCGTAGACGAGATTTTTTGTTTCTCGCCGTCGATGAAAAGAAGGGGCAGCACCTTGACATCGGCGCCGTATGAGCCGAAATCTTCGGCGAGGGTCGAGGCGTCTCCGGCTCTGTTTAAGCCGTATGTATAATCCTCGCCCGCGCGAACAGCCCGGATGTCCAGCGAGTCGCGGAGGATATCCGCAAAGCGCTCCCGTGAGAGTGCGGCGAACCGCGAGTCGAACTCGGCCGAGACTATGACGTCGACGCCGAGACCGCGAAGCGCCTCTGCCCTTTCTTCAAATGTGTAGATGCGGGAACGTTTCCCGACGAATGCGCCGGGGTCGTTTGAAAAGGTGAAGACTGCACATTCACCGCCGTAACTTTCGGCGTGATCGCGTGCAGACGCAATAACTTCGGCATGTCCGCGATGCACGCAGTCGAAAAAACCGAGCGCGAGCGCGAGCGGAGCGTCATATTTTTCGCCGAAATTTATCTTTTTCATAGTCTCACCTTGAGTCTCATCCCTCTTTCGTCCGCCTGTCCCAGTCCGAGCAGTCTGCCGCCTTCGGAAAACACGGCGGCGTGCTCGCCTGCCTCGGATGCGGACGGCACCGGGACGCCGTTCGAGATCATTCTCTCCTCTTTTTCGCCGAGAACGAGACGGGGAAGCCCGTCAAGTGCTCGTTCGGCGGGGATGATTTGTTTCTCCGGCGCGGCTCTGAACTCCTCGAGCGTCACAGCGTCTTCGAGAGTGAAGATCCCGGAACGGGTGCGTTTTAATGCGGACATGTATGCGCATGTGCCGAGCTCTGCCGCGATGTCGCGCGCTAGCGAACGGATGTATGTTCCGCCTCCGCATACGACGGAAAGTGTGAATTCATCCCCTTCCGCTGCGATAAGGTGTATGTCGTCGATGTGAACACGGCGTGCAGTGAGTTCCACTTCAACGCCCTTGCGCGCGAGGTCGTATGCCCTTCTGCCGCCCACGGATTTTGCGGAATAAGCGGGCGGGACCTGCATTATGTCCCCTACGAACATTTTTGCCGCCGCCGCGACCTCGTCCGCATCCGGGACTCTCCCCGTCTCCTCCGAAAAATGCCCTCCGCGGTCGAGTGTATCCGTCGTTTTCCCGAAAGTGAAACGCGCGATGTATTCCTTTGTCTTGAACGCGAGGAAATCGAACAGTGCGGTGGCTTTGCCGAGCGCAACGGGCAGGACGCCTTCCGCAAGCGGATCCAGAGTGCCGAGGTGCCCCGTCTTCTGTCTGCCGCCTATCACGCGCGATAAAACGCCGCGGACAATGCACACGGCGTCGGAAGAGGTCATCCCTTCTGGCTTTGCGAGGTCGACGAACCCCGTGACGGAATGGGGAGAAGAAGAGCGCGGCATTACATTCTGTCCCTTGCGGCTTTCAGGAGTTTGTCGACGACGTCCTCATAAAAACCGCTGAGTCTGCACCCTGCGGCGCGGCTGTGTCCGCCCCCGCCGAATGCCGACGCGATGTCGCTCGCATCCGCTTTGCCTTTGGTGCGGATGCTGATCTTGAAGTTCTTGTCCGCGGCTTCCGAGACCGCGAAGGCGACTTCCACGCCGTCCACATCGATAGCGGAGGCGATGATCCCCTCCGTATCCGCAGGCTCGGTGCCCGTCGCTTCGAAGTCCGCCGCGAGGAATGTGATGACCGCGATACTGCCGCCGTCGAAGAACCTGCACTTTGAAAGCACGCGGTTTTTGAGTGCAAAGACGGAGGGAGTTATCTTTCTGTACACGCGGTAGATGATGTCTGCGGAGTCGATGCCGAACTCCATAAGTCTGCGCGCGATGTCATGGGTGCGCTCGGTGGTGGAAGGATATTGGAAGCAGCCGGAATCCGCCACGATGCCCGCGAATATGAGCTCCGCCGACGTCTTGTCGATGAGTCCCATGCCGTCGAGGAGAAGATAAATTATTTCCGCGCAAGCCGCGGCATCGGCTTCGACATGATCGATCTGAGCGAATTTTTCGTGAGACTTGTGATGGTCGATCGCTGCGCGCTTTTTGGCGGAGAGGAACATCTTTCCCGCGCCGCCGAGGCGGGAAAGATCGCTGCAATCCACCGCAAGAGCCGCTTCGTACACTTTTTTGCCGGGGAGAACAAAATCCTCCGCACCCTTCATAAAACGGTATTTTTCGGGCACGGGTGAGTCGCATACGGGCACCGCCTTTTTGCCGAGACCGCGCAGCGCCGAGCACACGGCAAGAGCGCAGGCGATCGCGTCACCGTCGGGATTGGTGTGACAGCATACGGCGATGTCGGTCGCGCTTCTCAGCATATCGGCGATCTTTTGCAGTCTTTCGTTCATCACTCTTCGTTGCCTGTTTCCGGCGGGATGTCTATCGTGCGCAGCAGCCCGTCGATCTTCATGCCGTAATCCACGCTGGTGTCCAGCTGAAAGTCGAGATCGGGCAGCAGGCGTATCTCGACGAGATCCTTCAGCCTGTTGCGTATGAAATGTTTGGAGCGGCGCACCGTTTCCAGCACTTCCGCCCTGTCCTCTTCGCTTTTGGAATAGACGGAAAGCCACACTTTCGCGAACTTCAGATCGGGCGTCGTGGTGACTTTGGTCACGCTTACGATGCCTTTACTAAGGCGCGGATCCTTGACGTCATGCGCGATGACCGCCGCGATCTGCTTTTGCAGCTCGGAATTGACGCGTTCCATCCTAATCTTCATTGATCTGCTCCATAACGAACGCTTCGATGACGTCGCCCACTTTGATGTCCTGATAGTTCAGGAGCATGATGCCGCAATCGAAGTTCTTTGCCATCTCTTTGACGTCGTCCTTTCCGTGGCGGAGAGACGCGATCTCGGTCGTGACCTGTACCGCGCCGTTTCTGAGCAGACGCGCTTTCGCTCCGCGCTGGATCTTGCCGTCCGTGACATGGCAGCCCGCGATGATGCCGACTCCCGTGATCTTGAACAGCTCTCTGACTTCCGCACTGCCCAGGACATTTTCGCGGAATTTGGGTTCAAGCAGACCTTTGACCGCCTTCTCGATATCTTCGATGGCGTTGTAGATGATGTCGTAGAAGCGGATGTCGATGTGCTTCTGCGCGGCGAGCGCCTTGGCGTTGGCATCGGGGCGCACGTTGAAGCCGATGATGATGGCTTTTGCGGTGTCCGCAAGTGTGACGTCGCTCTCCTTGATGGCGCCGACGGCTCCGTGGATGATGTCGATGTCCACTTCGTCGTTGCCGAGTTTGGAAAGGGACTGTTTGACCGCTTCGAGAGAGCCCTGCACATCCGCCTTGATGATGAGCTTGACGGATTTGAGCTCGCCCTTCTTGATCTTGTCGAAAAGATCGTTGAGGGACACCGCGCCGGATTCTTCGCCCTGCGCCGCGAGTTTGAGCCTGCGCTCCTCCGCGAGTTCTCTCGCGAATTTCTCATCCGCGACCACGTCGATGATGTCGCCGGCTTCGGGCACTTCGTCCCAACCGGTGACGGAGACGGGGGTGGAAGGACCCGCCTTCTTCACCTTTCTGCCCTTGTCGTCCACCATGGCGCGGATCTTGCCCGTGGATGTGCCAGCAACGACGTTGTCGCCGATGCGCAGCGTGCCGGTCTGCACGAGGATGGTCGCCACTTTGCCCACGCCCTTGTCCAGGCGGGCTTCGATGATGGTGCCGCGTGCGGGACGGTCGGGATTGGCTTTGAGTTCTCTGATCTCCGCCATGATGAGGATGTTTTCAAGAAGGCTCTCGACGCCCTCGCCCGTCTTTGCGGAGACGCGCACCACGGGAGTCTCGCCGCCCCACTCCTCGGGGAGAAGGTCGTAGTTGGTGAGCTGCTGCAGGACCTGATCGGGGTTGGCGCCCTGCTTGTCTATCTTGTTGATGGCGACGATGATGGGCACTTCCGCCTGCTTGGCGTGGTTGATCGCCTCGATGGTCTGAGGCATGATGCCGTCGTCCGCCGCGACGACGAGCACCGCGATGTCCGTCACCTGCGCGCCGCGCGCTCTCATAGAGGTGAACGCTTCGTGGCCCGGGGTGTCCAGGAAGGTGATGGGCGAGCCTTTCAGCGACACGGTATAAGCGCCGATATGCTGGGTTATGCCGCCCGCTTCGCCGCCCGCGACGTTGGCTTTGCGGATGTAGTCCAGAAGGGATGTCTTGCCGTGGTCGACGTGACCCATGATCGTGACGACGGGAGGGCGCGGTCTGAGTTTCGCGGTGTCCTCGTCGTCGATGACGAGCTTGGCGGAAAGAGTCTCTTCCAGAGTGACTTCGGGCTTGAGCTCGAGGGTGATGGGACGGTTTTTTGTGATCTCGCCCACGACGAGTTCCGCCGTCGCGAAATCCACGCTTTCGTTGATGGTCTTGATGATGCCGAGCATGAAGAGCGTCTTGATGATCTCGGACGCGGGGATGCCCGTCTTCTCGCTGAGCACTTTGACCGGCACCGGATCGGTGGTGATGATCGCATGCTCGATGACCGTCGCCTGTCCGCCGCCCGAGGCTTTGGACTTGGACTTGAAGACGCGAACTCTCGGATCTTCGTCGTCGAGCACCATCTTGCTGTCATCCACGATATAGCCCTTTTTCATAAGGGCGCGTTTGTTCATACTTCCGCGGTCGTCAAAACGCTGTCCGCCGGAAGATTTGCCTGCGTTCTTGTTTTTCTGCGTGGAAGCCTTTCCGGTGGGCATGGTTGCCGCCTTTTGCAGATTGGCTGCCATGGTGTCGCGCCGCATACCTGCGCCGGGACCCGCAGGACGCATCCCCTGAGGTCTGTCGCCCTGGGGACGCGGAGACCTTCCGCCCGTATATCCGCCCTCGAACACGCGGGTCTTGATGGCGGGCTTTGTGGCTGCGGGCTGCACGAATATGCGTCTGACCTCTCCGTTGGGGAGGATCTCCTGCACGATATTGGGGTTGGAAGTGGGGATGATCTTCCTCTCCTGCTTTTCCTCTTTTCCCGCGGGAGCGGATCTCTTCCCCGCGGGCTTTTCCGCGGGGGCTTCGGCGGGCTTTTCGCTTGTTGCCGTCTCCTCTGCGGGGATCTTTTCTTCGACGGGCTCCGCGGTCTCCTTCTCTTCGGCGGCGGGGACCTCTTCGGGCGCCGCTTCTTCGTGGACTTCTTCGGAAGCCTGAGGCTCCTCTGCCGCAGTCTCTTCCGCCCGGACTTCCTCTTTGTCCTCGGGAGCTTCCTGCACGGGAGTTTCGGCGGGAGTTTCGATGACTTCCGCCTTTTCCGCGGCGGTCTCATCCGCTCTGCGCTCCTCTTCGAGCCTCTTCGCTTCTTCCTCGGCAAAGAGCGCCGCTCTGCGTGCCCTGACCGTAGCGAGAAGTGCCGCGGCCTTTGCTTTTTCCGCGGAAATGAAGGACATCAGCTCGGAGAGTTTGCCCGTCTTGTATGCGCCGAGTTGTTTCACGGCGTCTTGTGTGGATTCTTTTTTGACTTCGCTCATAGCTACCTCGTAAGGTTTATGATCGCCGCCGCGAGTGAACTGTCCGTGACGGCTATGGCTTTAACATTGTCGCGGTGAGTCGCCGCCGCGAGGTCTTCCACCTCGAAGAGCGGGATGTCGCCGCAGATCCGTTTCAGTTCCCGAAGGAACTTTTCGGGTGCGCCCGAGTCCGCAAGGACGACGAGCGCCTTTCCGCGCTTTTCCGCAATGCGGTCGGCACCGTACAGCACCGAGCCTTTACGCTGTGCGAACCCGACATAAGGGGCGATGTCAGATGCTTTCACGGAGCGCCTCCGTCACATCTTCGGGCACAGCGCATTTGAACGCCGCATTGAGTGCCTTTTTCTTTTCGGCGAGCGCGATGCACTCCTTGGTGCGGTGCAGCCACACTCCTCTGCCGTCCGCCTTGCCGGTCGGATCCACGAATATCCTGCCGTCCTTTGCGCGGCAGATGCGGATCATCTCGGACTTTTCGGCGTGTTCGCGGCAGGCGGCGCACCTGCGCACTCCGGGAGGATTATTCGGCATCCGCCGCCTCCTCTTCCGCCGCGCCTTCCGCCGCCATCACGGAGGAATAGGGTTTGACGTCTATCTTCCAGCCGGTGAGTTTTGCGGCGAGCCTTGCGTTCTGACCGTTCCTGCCGATGGCGAGGCTGAGTTTTTCGTCGGGGACGACGACGCGCGCGGTCTTTTCCTCCTCGTTGATGGAGACCATGAGGACCTGCGCGGGGCTCAGCGCTCTTGCGATATATTCGATGGCGTCGGAGCACCACTCGATGACATCCACTTTCTCACCCGCGAGTTCGCCGACCACCGCATTGACGCGCACGCCTTTGTTGCCGATGCAGGCGCCCACCGCGTCTACGTTGGGATCTTCGGAATATACCGCGAGTTTCGTGCGGAAACCGCCTTCGCGGACAATGCCCGCGATCTTGACGAGACCCGCCTTGATCTCCGGCACTTCCATCTCGAAAAGTTTGCGGACGAAACCTGCCGAACTTCTGGACACCACGACTTGGGGGCCGTTCCTGCCCTCGCGGATCTTTTTGATGAACACTTTGATGACGTCGCCGACATTGTAGGTCTCGGTGGGGATCTGATCGCTCTGCGCCATCACGCCTTCCATCTGCGAGCCGCTGATCTCGACATAGACGGTCGGCCCCTCTTTGCGGCGCACGACCGCATTGACGAGCTCGCCCTGGCGTTCGGTCATCTCGTTGCGCACGAATTCTTTCTTCGCGTCGTTGAGTTTCTGCATGATGACCTGTTTCGCCGTCTGTGCCGCGATCCTCGAGAACTCCTTGGGGGTGATGTCTTCGATGACGATGTCGCCGATCTTGTAGGTGGATTTGATCTCGCGCGCCTCTTCGAGAGAGATCTGCTGATCGGGGTCTTCCACCTCTTCCACGACGATGCGGTGAGCATAGACGTTGACGGTCTGCCTCTCCTCGTTGAAGCGGACCGCGATGGGCTTGCTCTCGCCGTATTCTTTCTTGTAAGCGGCGGCGATGCCGGATTCCAGCGCGTCTACGAGCACTTCTCTGGAGATTATTTTCTCTTTGGCGAACTCTTCGAGCGCCTGAAAGAATTCTCTGTTGATCATGGTTTCCTCCTAAAACCCGATGTACGGTTGCACCTTGGTTTTGTTATTTCTGTTGATGGTTTTTTCTTTTTCGTATTTGCCGCCGGTGAGGACCGTAAAAGTCTCCGCCGTGTAGCTCGTGAGTGTGCCGCGCACGGTCTCTGCGGGCATGATCGCCTCTATCTCGGTGCCGAGAGCGCGTCTGAAATCGTCATCGGTGACGATGGGACGGTCCAGCCCCGAGGAGGAAACGTTGAGGATGTAGTACGCGGGGAAAAGATCTTCCGCGGCGTCAAGTGCGTCGGAGACCGCGCCGTGCACCTTCTCGCAGTCGTCGAGGGTGACTTCGTCGGCGTGCCAGATGAACACGGTCAGGTTGAACTTGCCGTATTCCTTGGTGTAGCGCACCTCGACTATCTCATATCCCGCGTCCAGCGCTTCCACCGCGTCGGAGACGAGTTTTTCGATCTTGCCGCGCGCGTCTTCGGACAGCGCGGAGCGGGCGTCTTTTGCCATATCCTTCTCCTAAAACAAAGAGTGAGCGGCTGCTCACTCTCAGTAGAATCTACTTAAAGCATATATAAATTATCACATAAGAAAAATATATGCAAGCGTTTTCACCCCCGATTTGCAAGAATTTTGCGCGGAATTTTTACTTCCGCAGCGATATAACGCCGAAATTCGGGGCGAAGCGCGGTCAGATGCGCTCGGCGATGATGTTCAGAAGTTCCGCCGTGGCGAACACGTCTCCCATCGCGCGGTGTGCGTTGATGTGCGTGATGCCGAACATTTTTGTGAGCGCTTCGAGCCCCACATGGCGGGCTTCCGGAATGTATTTCCGCGCCAAAATGATGGTGTCTTCTAGTTCGTTGTCAAAGACGTATCCTGCCGCGGAAGCGTACTTGTTGAGCAGCGGGAAATCGTAGGAAGAGATGTTGTGCCCCACGAGCACCGCGCCGCGCGTGAATTTGAAGAAATCGGGCAGCACTTCCGCGAAAGTGGGCATGCCGTGCACCATGGCGTCGTTGATGGAGGTCTTTTCGGCGACTTCGTCCGGGATGTGGCACTTCGGATCCAGAAGTGACGTGAAAGTCTCCGTTATCCTGCCGTCCACGATCTTCGCCGCGCCTATCTCGATGGGCTCTATCGTCGCGATGTCCAGCCCCGTTGCCTCGAAATCGAAGACGACAAAGGTTTTTCCCCGCAAAAATTCCGGGGTCTTTTTCTCGCCGTCGCTCTCAAAGAGGTCTTTTTTGCCGCGTTCGTCCTTGAAGGGCTGCGGTTTGAGCACGGTATAGCGTGCCGGAACGGGTTTTGAAGGCGCGGCTTGGACGGATGAAAAATCGATCTTAGCGCGGAAGACCGCATTCACCGCAAAGCTCGGCGCGCCGTTATAGGAGGATATCGTCACCTTGCCCGCGCAGATGACCTCATCCTTTTCCGCAAGGGCGTCGAATGCGTCCGCGTCCTCGGGGCGCGGGAAACAGACGCAGTCCATCCTGCCGGTGGTGTCGTCGAGGAAAAACCGCACAAGCGGCAGCTCTTCGGGGCCGTTCTTCGGATCGTCCGGCGTATATTTTTTGTTCTTGTAGGTGCGCTTGGTGACGCCGGTTATCCTGCCGCACAGAACCAGATTGTCGGCTGCGCCTTTGACATCGCCGATGTATGCCGGCATTTTTGCAATGCCCGCGATCTTACCGCGCGCATACACCTTATCCCCCGTTTCCGCCGAAATGAGCCGTGTGGACGGATCGCGCACGACGACGGTGTCGGAAAAATCGTCGAAAGCAGGCGCGGGGGTCGCGCCCGTATCTTTGAGATTCACCGAGACCCGCTGATTGAAGTTGTTGTCCAAAAACGCCGCGAGATCCTTGGGGATGTCCGAACCCTGAAGCATGAGGAAGAGCGCGCTTTCGAGCGCAAGCGTGACAGAAATGTCGGTTTCGCTCACGGAGATGAGCAATGTTTCGGGCGAAAGCGCGCGGAAGACCAGATTGTTGTGCGCGTTGAAATATTCCGAAACTTTGTTGCGCACGGTCCCGTCGTCGGCATAAGTCCTTATGTATTCCGCGTGCACGGGGATGCCGGGGAAAATGCCCGCTAGAGCGTCGTCAACGCGCTTTTTCATATCGGCGTCGAACGCTCGTGCGGACTATGCCGAGATGAGAAAACGCACCGTGAGCGTGCCGATATCCTTTTGGAAAGCGGCGGATTTGAATTTGAGCATGGGGAAAGCCCCGTTTGTGACCGCTTCGAATTCTTCCGTAAATTTGTTCTGCACTTTGTTCCTCCGTTTGCGTTCCGCATCCGCATTTTACCGCCCGCGTCCCGCGTTTTGCCTCTGTTTGCTTGCTTTCCGCGTCATGTGCCGCTCTGTCGGGCAGGGCGGACTTCTCCCGCTTTTACGGGCAAACTACTCTATATTTTTATGATTTTTAGAATACTCTGCAATGTAGTCGTCGAGGAGAGCCATGAAATAAGGCATAAGCATTTCGCTCCTCACCGTCGCCGCTATCTCGCCGTCTCGCATGATGACGGACTTCTCTTTTCCGCCCGCGATGCCGAGATCGCTGTTCCTGCCCTCTCCGATCCCGTTGAGAGGACACCCCATCACCGCGATCTTCAACGGCAGTCTGACATGCGCGGTGGCGCGTTCCACTGCGGAAGCCAGCCCTTCGACGTCTATCTCCGTGCGCGCGCATGTCGGGCAGGACACCACTTCGACGCAATCCGTTTTCAGCCCCAATGATTTAAGGAGAGTCTTTCCCGCCAACACCTCTTCTACGGGCGGAGCGGAGAGGGAGACCCGGATGGTGTCGCCTATCCCCTCTTGCAGCAGCGTTCCGATGCCGAGCGCGGACTTGACGAGCCCGCTCCTCAGTGTACCCGCTTCCGTCACGCCGAGGTGCAGCGGATAATCGCATACGGCGGCAAGTGCCCTGTTTGCCCGGATCATAGTGTGCACGTCCGAGGCCTTGATGGCGATGACGATGTCCCTCATCCCGCAGCTTTCAAAGACGTTTGCGCATTCGAGCGCACTCTCTTTCAGCGCTTCGCTCTCCTCCATACCGTCGAATTTCGGGTCGAGCGATCCGCCGTTCACGCCTACGCGCACGGGCACGCCCGCGTCGGACATCCTGCGCGCAAGCTCTTTTATCTCGGCAAAATCCCTCATGTTGCCGGGGTTCATACGGATCTTTTTCGCACCGGCATCCAGAGCGAGATGCGCGAGTTTGTAGCTGTAATGTATGTCGGCGATGAGAGGGAGCCCGCAGCGCTTTGCGATCACGCCGAACGCTTCCGCCGACGCCTCGTCGGGGACGGCAAGGCGGATGAGATCGCATCCCGCGTCCGCGAGTTCCGCGATCTGACGCAGACTGCCTTCAATGTCGGTGGTGCGCGTGTTGAGCATGGACTGCACCGTTATCGGCGCGCCGCCGCCTATCTTTACTTTCCCGATCCTGACCTGACGTGTTTTTCTTCTTTCCATTTTCTTACACCGTACTTTCGCATTTGTGCCCGTACTATTTCATTATAGCTCTTTCGGCTCCCGTTTTTGTCACATTAGTGGCGAGACTCCGAAAATTTTCAGTTTCGCACCAAATGGAAGATGTCCAGGAACACCGCAAGGAGCAATATCAATATCATCCCGACGGCGTGTATGACCGCTTCCACTTTCCGCGGCACCGGCTTTCGGAAGATCATTTCGATGAGCGTGAACAGCATCCG
Source organism: uncultured Clostridia bacterium (assembly GCA_949283145.1). GTDB lineage: Bacteria > Bacillota > Clostridia > Christensenellales > CAG-917 > Limadaptatus. The sequence goes on from CASDRL010000022.1 coordinate 44,570, forward strand.
CGAGCCGTCCAATGACGGGATGGGCAGCAGATTCATGACTGCGAGGTTCGCGGAGATGATCGCCACCACATAGAGGAAGGATCCGAACCCCGATGCGCTGATGTTTGCAATGGTGGTGATCACCGTGATGGTGCCGCCTGCGGCTTCCAGCCCCACCTGCCCCGTCAGCAGCGCGCCGATCGAGGCAAGGATCTTGAACACGATGAAGAAACTGAAACCGAAGGAGCGCCCGAGTGAGCGGAAAAACCCCAGTTTTACGCTTTCCACGCCGTAGACGATGCCGACGCCCGTCTTTTCTGCGGACTCCCCGTCTTCGAGATATTCCTCTCCGAGGGTATAGCTGCCGACCGTCGCGGTGACGGTCATCGCCTTGCCGTTGCGCAGGATCTTATATTTCGTGCCCGTCTTGACGTCTTCGAATGCGTTCGCGACGTCGTCCTGCGTCATTATATTGACCTGCAGCCCGTCTTTTGCGAGGATCACGTCTCCGGGGAGGAAAACGTTGCTTTCGCCGTTCACGTCGTACACTGCGGACACCACGGGAAGGATCTGCCCGTATGCGGTGAAATATATCGTGATGATGAATATGGCGCTGAGGAAGTTGAAAAGCGCGCCCGAAAACAGCACGATGAGCCGTTTCCAGGGTTTCTGGCGGTTGAACGGTATGCCATCGTCCGCTTTTGTGCGGTCAGTCTCCCGCGCGTCTGCCCCTGCGGACGCCGCCGCGGCACACGCGGCTCCGCCCCGCGTATACACAAGCTCCATATCGCTTGCGCTCAGTCCCCCGTCCTCGTCCTCACCGCGGAAGGCGCAGAAACCGCCCAGCGGCAAGATGCGCACGGTGAAGAGTTCTCCCGTCTTTTTGTTGCGCTTTTTGATGATGGGCGGTCCGAACCCTATGGCGAATTCGTCGATGCGGAAACCTAGCAGTTTGCCTGCGAAATAGTGCCCCGATTCGTGCACTACGATCATGAACATGAGGGCGACCAATGCCAGCAGGATGAAACCGATGTAGGTGAACACTTCACCGGCAGTGGTGGACGACAGGGTCAGCAGCACTTCATTTTACTCCTACGGAATAAGTGTATTTGCGAGCTTCTGCGTCTATGCCGATGATATCCTCCAATGCGACATCGCCGACCTTTGCGAACTTTTTCTCCACTTTGTCCAGCACGGCGGCTATGTCCGTAAATTTGATCGTTCCCGCAAGGAATGCGTCCACGAGCACCTCATCCGCCGCAGAGACCGCGATACAGGCGCCCTCGCCAGCTTTTGCGGCGCGCATCGCGACGCCGAGGCAGGGATAACGCTCGAGATCGGGGGCGTCGAATTCGAGACTTGCGAGTTTGGCAAGGTCGAGTTCGGGCAGCGTTCCGACGGCTTTTGCGGGATAAAAGAGAGCCGTTTCGATCGCGAGAGCCATGTCGGGGACGCTCATGAGTGCCTTGACGCTGCCGTCGCGGAACTCCACCATCCCGTGGATCACGCTTTCGCGGTGCATGACCACCTTCACTCTGTCGGCGTCCACGGAAAACAGCTTCATTGCCTCTATGACTTCCAGCCCTTTGTTGAAGAGGGTCGCGGAATCTATGGTCACCTTTTTGCCCATGCTCCATACGGGATGACTAAGGGCCTCGCGCGCCGTGACCTTAGAGAGACGCTCCAAAGGCATATCGCGCAACGCGCCGCCGCTTGCCGTGAGTATGACGCTGCGCACGCTGCCGGGGTCCTCCCCTTTCAGACATTCCATAATGGCGGAGTGCTCGGTGTCGAGGGGCAGGATCCTGCCGCCGTACTTCTTTTCCAGGGCTTTGAGATGCCTGCCCGCGCAGACTATGGTCTCCTTGTTTGCGATGGCGAGAGTGCCGCCGCGTTTCAAAACGGCAACGGCTGCCCACAGACCCGCTATCCCGCTCACCGCGGAGACCGTGATGTCCGCGGGATAATCGGCGAGTTCTTCAAGACTCCCGAGGCATTTCGCCGCGAATTTGTCATCGTCGAGAAAGTCGAACAGGCTGCTCTGGATCTCCACGCCGCCCGCCGGATAATAGTAGTGTTTGGGTGAATATTTGTCGATCTGCTCCCGCAGGAGTTTTTCGTTGGTGAATGCCGAAAGTCCGACCACTTTGAAGCGGTCAGGGTGACGGTCGACTGCGGCAAGCACCTGCCTGCCTACGGATCCCGTGCTGCCGAGCACGGTCAGCGTAACGTGTTTCTTTTCGCTCATTTTGTCTCCGTACCTGCGGGGTGCGCGGTGCTCAGAACACGGACATTCCCTGCGCCCCGTATATTATCGTGAAGAACACGAGGAGCACGATGATCCCCGCGATTATGCTGTCGAAGCGGTCCATGATGCCGCCGTGTCCCGGGAAGATGCTGCCGAAATCTTTGACGCCGAGAGCACGTTTTATTCGGGATGCGGCGAGGTCGCCGAGCTGTCCAGCCAGCGCTCCGACAAGACCGATCGCGAGATATATCAAGGCGGATTTCCACGTCGCGTCGGTGAACGGGATATATCCGGCGTCCGGGAAGGGCTCGAACTGCTCGAAGAGCAGGAACATTACGACAGCCACCAGCATGCCCCCGAACAGCCCTCCGACAAAGCCTGCGACCGTCTTTTTGGGACTGATCGAAGGACACAGTTTTTTGCCGCCTATCATACTGCCGAACCAATAGGCGAAAGTGTCGGCGCCTACGGGCAGGAATATGGCGAAGGGAATGGCGTACACCGCGGAATAGCGTTGTACGAGCATCCATGCGAGCGAGATGAGCAGCCCCGGATATACCGCCACGAACACCGTCGCGAAAAGATCCTTGGCGGTGTTGCGTTCGGGATCAGCAAAAGTGAAGATGACGAGCGCGATGAACACGCTGACCGAAAAGCTGATCAGGATGCCGAGGAACCCCTGCCTCGTGAAATGCTCCATGAGGTACATCACGGGATAGGACGTGAGGAGAAATACTGCGAGCGGGACGCGGAAGAGCTTGAAACCCGCTTGCTGCATGCAGAAATACATCTCCCTCATCGCTCCCGCAAGCAGGATCCATATGAAGAGATCGAGGAAAATGTTGCCGTGCTTGACGAAATAACTCAATGCGAAGAGCCCGATGAGCAAAGCTATGAGGCATATTGCCGTTACAGTGCGTTTTAGCATAACCGATCAGTTCATGCGCCGAATTTGCGCGTGCGCGCGGCAAAATCGCCGAACGCGGCGTCGACGTCTTCCGCCGTCATATCCGGCCAGAGTTTGTCGACGAAGAGAAGTTCCGAATAGGCGGCTTCATAAAGCATGAAGCCCGAAAGCCGCTTCTCCCCTCCGCTCCTTACGATGAGATCGGGAGCGGGCAGCCCCCGTGTCGAAAGCGCCTTTTCGAAACTTTCGCGGTCTATCTCCCCTTGTTTTGCGGCGGTGCGCGCCGCATTTACGATATCTTCCCTTCCGCTGTAACCCAGGGCTATGACAAGCTGCATCCCGCCGTTTGCGGCGGTGCGTGCCGCAAGATTTTCCGCCTCATTCCCGACGTCTGCGGGAATGCGTGAAAGATCGCCGATGAAACGGACTTTCATGTCTCCGTCATATGACGAACACCACTCTTTTACGACGGAGAAAATGGCGGCGGTCTCCTCTGCGGGACGCGCGAAATTCTCCGCGGAAAACGCGTACACCGTTGCGGTATCCGCGCCGAGCTCCTCTGTGCGGCGGAGCACCGTTAGCATCGCTTTCAGCCCCTCGGCATATCCGGCGGTGCGCGGCAGACCGCGTCTTTCCGCCCATCTGCCGTTGCCGTCCATGATGTAGGCTACGTGGCGCGGGATCATCAGACGGAGAGGATCTCCTGCTCCTTGTCCTTGGTGAGCTTGTCCACGTCGTCGATCTCGGAAGAGAGCGCCTTATCCACGTCCGCGGTGAAGTCTTTGAGGTCGTCCTCGGTGATCTCGGAGTCCTTTTCCAGCTTTTTCAGCGCGTCTATGGCGTCGCGGCGCGCGTTTCTGAGCACGACCTTGGTGCTTTCCGCATTGGTCTTGAGCTCCTTGACGAGGGCTTTTCTGCGCTCTTCGGTGAGCTCCGGGAAAATGAGACGGATGACATTGCCGTCATTGTTGGGCGTGATGCCGATGTTGGCGGCAAGGATGGCTTTTTCGACGTTTTTGAGCGCGCTCTTATCCCACACGGAGATGACGAGAAGACGCGCTTCGGGCACCGTGATGTTCGCCATATTATTGATGGGGGTCGGGGTGCCGTAATAGTCCACCATGATCTTGTCGAGGATATGCGGATTGGCGCGGCCTGCGCGCATGCTCTTCATTTCGGTGGAAAAATTGTGCACCGTCTTGGTGAATTTTTCCTTCATTTCTTCGAAGATGAGATCGACGGAGTCGATTCCGTATGCCATAATTTGCCTCCTGACACTTTTTTTATGATTATACCAAACGCGCGCGCATAAAGCAACACGAAAATGAAAGGAACGCACATATAAGTGCGTTCCGCGTCTCTTTTGATGAGGCTTGCTCGGCTTTGCCTGCGGGGCTACTTGCCGATGTATGTGCCGATCTTCTCTCCCGTGATCGCGCGGCGGATGCTGCCCTCCTCGTTGAGGCTGAACGCGATGATCGGGATCTCGTTGTCCATGCACATGGTGATCGCGGTGGTGTCCATCGCTTTCAAGCCTTTGGAGATGACCTGCATATAGGTCAGCGTCTCGAATTTCACGGCGTCGGGGTTCAGTTTGGGATCGCTGTCATAGACTCCGTCCACGTTTTTGGCAAGCAGCAGCGCGTTTGCGCCGATCTCCGCGGCGCGGAGAGCCGCGCCCGTATCCGTGGAAAAATAGGGATTGCCCGTGCCGCAGGCGAAGATGACGATCCTGCCCTTTTCGAGGTGGCGGAGAGCTTTCCTCAGGATATACGGTTCCGCCACTTTGGTGACGGTGAGCGCCGTCTGCACTCTGACCTCCGCTCCTTTGCGTTCGATGCAGTCCTGCAAAGCGAGCGCATTGATGATGGTTGCAAGCATGCCCATATGGTCGGCGGTGCTGCGGTTCATCTCCTCGTCGGCTTGCCTGCCTCTCCAGAAATTGCCGCCGCCGATGACCACGCCCACCTGCGCGCCCATGTTCCTGACTTCGACGATCTGTTCCGAAACCTTTGAAAGTTTGTTGTGATCGATGCCGGCGCCGTTCTCGCACGCGAGCGCTTCGCCCGAGATCTTGATGACTACACGGTCGTATTTGAGTTTTGCCATAACGTTCTTCCTTTGCTTTGCGCTGAGAAAAAAGGAACGCTTACGCGTTCCTTTTCGGTCTTACTTGTTGAGCCCTGCCTGAGCCATGACTTCTTCTGCGAAATTATCTTCGCGTTTTTGCAGCCCTTCGCCCATCTGGTAACGGACGAAACGTCTGACCGTGATCTTCTCGCCGATGGAAGCGATCGCTTCCGTCACGAGCTGGCTGATGGTCTTGGAGCTGTCGCGGACATACACCTGTTCCATCAGGCAGACGTCCTTGTAGTATTTCTGGATCCTGCCGTCGACCATCTTGTGGATGATCGCATCGGGCTTGGGATTGGGCTCGTTCTTCGCCTGGGCGATGAGGATCTCTCTCTCCTTCTCGAGCTCGGCTGCGGGAACTTCTTCCTTGGTGACGTAGGTGGGGGCTGCGGCGGCGATGTGCATCGCGATGTTGTGCACGAGCTCCTTGAAGACGGGGCTCATCGCGACAAAGTCGGTCTCACAGTTGACTTCGAGCAGCACGCCGATCTTGCCGTTCATGTGGATGTAGCTGTCCACGATGCCCTGAGAGGCGATCCTGCCCTGCTTCTTCGCGGCGGAGGCAATGCCTTTCTCGCGGAGATAGTCGATCGCTTTCTCCATGTCGCCGTCGGTCTCGACGAGAGCCTTCTTGCAGTCCATCATGCCAACGCCGGTGCGCTGACGGAGTTCCATAACGTCTTTGCTGGTAAATGCCATAATTTATCTCCTGAAAATTCCGTATCAAAATCCGGAAATGCGTGCGCACGCGGCGCACGCTCCATCCTTACTCTTCTTCCTTCTCTTTCTCGGCGATCGCTTTCTCGAGAGCTTCTTCGGGAGTGAGCGCCACTTCCTCTGCCGCGGTCTCCGCCGTGACAACGGGCTCTTCCGCCTTTTCCTCGACGACGGGAGCCTCTGCGGGAGCGGCTTCCTTAGCGCCGCCGAAAGACTCGCCCTGGCGTCCTTCGATCACCGCGTCGGCGATGATGGAGGCAAAGAGCTGAATGGCGCGGATGGCGTCGTCGTTGCCGGGAATGACGTAATCGACGAGGTCGGGATCGCAGTTGGTGTCAACGACCGCGACGATGGGGATGTTGAGCTTGCGCGCTTCTCTCACCGCGTTCTCCTCACGCTTGAGGTCCACGACGAAGAGGCATCCGGGAAGGGAGCGCATATTCTTGATGCCGCCCAGGTTCTGTTCCAGCTTGTCGCGCTCGGCTTTGAGCTTGAGCACTTCCTTTTTGGGGAGCAGCTCGAACTCGCCGATGAGCTCCATCTGGTTGATCTTGTTGAGCCTGTCGATGCGGGTGCGGATGGTCTTGAAGTTGGTGAGCGTGCCGCCCAGCCATCTCTGATTGATGTAGTACATGTCGCAGCGCTCGGCTTCGCTCTTGATCGCGTCCTGAGCCTGCTTCTTGGTGCCGACGAAGAGCACGGACTTTCCTTCCGCGGAGATGTTCTTCACGAACTGGTACGCCGCTTCCACATGATCGACGGAGATCTGAAGGTCGATGATGTGAATGTCGTTCCTCGTCGCGTAGATGTACTTGGACATCTTGGGGTTCCAGCGCTTGGTCTGATGACCGAAGTGCACGCCTGCTTCCAGCAGGGCTTTCATTGTTGTGACTGCCATATCAGTCCTCCTTTTTTGTTTTTACCTCCCCCGACATCGTCGCTGCGGCTACCTTGCGGAACGACCGCCGCTCCGCCGGGGTGTGCGGTGCATTTGCGATTATATTATATAAAAAAAATTTTTGCAAGAAAAAAGCAACAAAATTTCCGCGCATTTTTGCGGATATCATACGGCGCCCGGCGCCTTTTGCCGCACCGGACGCCGCACAGGGTCAGTTTTCTTCCGCGTCGTCGAGAGCTTCCATTTCCTTCATGAACTCGTCGAACACCTTTTGCAGAAGATCTTCGTCCTCGATGGCAACGAAAATGTCGCCGTCGTCGCCCTCTTGCACCTCGTAGATGAGAACTTCGTCCTCCTCGATGTCGGGGAGTTTTTCCACGGGTTTGAGCACGACGAACCACTTGTCGTCGACATCCAGCGTCGCGAGATGATAAAAGTCCTCGTCGACGTCGCGTTCCTCGTTGTAGAGGGTTATGATGTCGTCGCCTTCGTCCATATTGTTCTGGTCTTCAAAAAAGTCTGCCATGATTGCTCCTTTCGGGCATTGCGCCCTGTGGTTGTGATTAGATTTTAACCTCTTCCGCCCTTTCCGTCAAGGTAGGATTGCAAAATGATGGTCGCCGCCACTTTGTCGATGACTTTTTTCCTCTTGTCCCGCCTTACGTCCGCGCCGATGAGCATGCGCTCGGCAGATACGGTGGTCAGCCGCTCGTCCACATAGATCACGGCAAGCCCGCTCCTTTCCGCCAAAGCATCACCAAATGCGCGGGTGATCTCGGCGCGCGGTCCTTCCGTCCCGTCCATATTGCGCGGAAGTCCGACGACGAAGGCGTCCGCGTCCTCGCGCTTTGCGTATTCCGTGAAATATTCTATATCGGCGGCGATGTCGTCCTTTTTGCGGATGTATGTCTCCCGCGGATTGGCGCAGATGCCCATAAGATCGCTCACCGCCACTCCTATCCTGACGTCGCCGATGTCCAGCCCTATCTTCCGTTTCGGCATATATCCTCCTATTTCAAAAATCCGTTCTTCCGCATTTGCGGCGCTGTTTTCGTCTCCCGCACCGCTCGTCTTTCCCCTATGCTGTCAAAAAGAGGCACGCCCTTTTCGTACAAAATGTACAAACCTGCGGCGGCAACTGCGGCAGAGACCGCTATGATGAGACACCAGTAAAGCGCGAGCACTCCGCTTCTGCCCATCGCGTCTTCCAGCCCCGCCATGAATACGCCCGCAACGACAAACGCAACAGCGGGGATGATGCAAAGCATCATCGGGATGAGCGCCGCGGCTCCGCCGCCCGCACCCGCTCTCATATCCGACTGCGTCTTCCAGTGCACGTTGCCCTTCTTTATGTCGAAATAGATGTGCAGCGCGCTCGTCCCCGTGCAGAACAGCACCGAAACGATCACGATGGCGAAAGCGGAGCCGATGTCGATGCGGTAAAGCGCCGCGGCAAGCACGAATATCACCGCAAGAGACGCGCCCGCGGTCAGCAGCGAGAACGCCAGTTTTGCACTGACGGACGTCTTGGGCGGCACGGGCAGGAATTTGGAGATGAAAAAGGACTCTCCTTCCCTCGAATATGCGGTCATCGCCGCCATATTGGTGCCGCAGAGGAAAATGACGGGATAGATGAGCACGATGCCGCGCATCATCATCTCGGAAGCGAATTCGCTCATCGTCCTGTCGCCGTCTCCCCTGATGAAGAAATACATCACAGCCATAACTATCGGCGCCAGCACCACGTTGGAGAACATGCCCATTGCGGCGGACGGGTCGCGCATCACGGAAAGAAAATCTTTTTTGATCAGCGCGGTGAAAATGTTGTTTTGCTTGCCCGCGCCCTTTGCAGAGCTCTCTTCCGCGGGAGACTCGACGCGTCCCGACGTGATCCTGCGATAAAACAGCATCGCGAAAAGTACTGTCGCGGCGCCTATCGCCGCCCAGATCGCCGCGCCGATGCCGAAGTTGACCGCGGCATCTATCCCGAGACACATCGAGATGAGTACGGAGTTCGGGTACATCACTTCGGAGAGCAGCCTAAGTCCTTCGAGGGCGCTCTCCGAGACGATCGTGCCGTTTTGTCCGAATCCTTCCGTGTTCACGAAAAACACGAGCACCATATACGCTGCCATCAGGATGACGTAAAACAGCAATGAAAGCACGGTCTTGACCACCGCCCTGCCTTTCAGGTGCGAGCCGATCCAGATCACGGGCATGGAAAAAAGCACAATTATGAAGATGGGGAGCATGGGCGCCGCCAGAACGATGACCGCGATGAGCGGGAAAAACCCGTAGAACATCGGGTTGCCGAATGCCGAGTACGTCACCGACACCGTGAGCACGGACGGGATGAGCAACACCGCGGCGATCTTGAGCGCGGACACGTAAACTATGAGCAGTTTCGCGAAAAAGACGGAGACCGGGCGCAGCGGCAGTGCGGAGAGAAAAGCCGCGTCTTCCGCCGAATAGAGAGTGCCCAGCACCGTGGGAAGTGTCATGAACAGGATGAAAAGCTGCACCGCCGACAGTATGGCGTTGAGCAGCGTCATCGCGGAATAGCGGGTCGTAAGTTCCGCGGATACGAACCCGAGCATGACGCAGATGACCGCCACCATTGGCAGAAGCGAGAGCGTCATCACCGTCTGGCTCGTAAGTTTCCGTTTGCCGCCGTTGCTCTCTTTCGACACGGCGTAACGGTTTTTATAGAGCACGCGGAAAATCAACAGAAAATCCTTCATTCCGCGCCGTTGTCCTCCGCATTTGTCTCGCCCGATGGGAGCGCTTCCGCGCTGTCCGTAAGTTTGAGGAAAAGTTCTTCCAGCGATTCGTTGAGTCCGGTGGTTTTGAGCTGGGCGATCGTACAGTCGGCAAGCAGCTTCCCACCGTCAATTATGCCAACGCGGTCGCACACCTTTTCCACAACATCCAGCACATGGGAGCTGAAAAAGACGCAATTTCCTCTGTCGGCATGTTCCCGCATAAGTTTTTTGAGATTGTACGAGGACTTGGGGTCAAGGCCGGTCATGGGTTCGTCCAGGATCCACACCTTCGGCTCGTGGATGAGTGCGCCGATGATATTCAGCTTCTGCTTCATTCCGTGCGAATAGGATTTGATCTGCTTATTCACGGCGTCTTCGAGCGAAAAGAGGGCGAGATACTCTTCCATCCGCGCGCTGCGCTCCGCATAAGGAACGCCGAACACGTCGCAGACGAAATTGAGAAATTCCCTCCCGGTGAGCCCTTCATAGAGGATATGGTCGTCGGAAACGTAGCCGATGAGCCTCTTTGCCGCAAGCGGATCGTCCTTCAGATCGACTCCGCAGATGGTGACCGAGCCGCTCTCGAAACCGACGATGCCCGTGATGCATTTGATGGTGGTGGATTTTCCCGCCCCGTTCGGTCCGATGAAACCGTAGATCTCCCCCTCGCCGATGTTGAGGGAGAGCTCTTCGACGGAGGGACGCAGGTTCCCCGTATAAGTCTTCGTGAGTCTGTTTACATTCAGCATAGTGTTCACAAACGGCGACACAGTGCAAACAAAAGCTGCGCTGCGCCTGCATTTCAAATCATATCAGAGAAATCGATGGCTGTAAACAAAATACGATGCGTTAATACCCGCCGTTCGGGCGCGTTTTTAGTTGCGGGATCGCTCGTTCTCACGGGTCAGAACGATTTGTCAACGCCGGTGTCCGCGCCTGCAACGATATGCAACGGAATGTCGCCGAGCGTCACGGCGGGCACGCCCGACATCACTGTCCCGTTCACGGTGAGAGGGGGCGCCCCGCGCACTATCTCGATCTCGTGCACCGTGCCCGAGTGCTCGATCGCACAGCGCACGCTCACTATCCCCTCGGGAAGAGCGCGGCAGACGGAAAGGGAATCGCCGTCCACTCTCACGCCGAAATCCGCGAGAACATTTCTGGTTTTCGGCATAAAACTACTCTTGATTTTTGCCTTTTTGATAATACTTTTCTTCTTCCCGCCAAAGAAAAGCTGCATCATTTCGGGGGATGAAAGCGCTCTGGCGAGCAATGTAAGGTCTCCTTTTGCCGTTGTCGAGACGACACTTCCTTTCCCTGCCGTGAAACGCAGCGTGCGGAGAGGCGGGAGCATGCCGTAGCCGCCGTAATCGCGCAGGCGCAGCGCGTATGCGTATTCGTCAAGATTTTCCGCGCCGCTCAGTTCACCCAGTTTTTTCATGAACGCCGCCCGCGTGTCGGGAGCAGCCGAAACATAGGCGTCAAACTCCCGGAGAACGGACACGGGGGCGTAATAAGAGGAAAAATCGAAGATCTCTATGTTGTCGATGGCGTCGATGACATTACCAAGATAAAAGGCGGTCTCGTCTGCGAGCGCCAGATAGCCGTCGCGGAATTTCGTGATGTCGTAGCCCAGTTCTTCCGCACAAAAGCGGGAGAAGATCACTCCCCGCATGGCTTTGTATGTCTTGAAGAGCGTCGCAAGGCGCGGATGCTTTGCCGCGTGCCCGGCGGCTCTCATAACTTTTTCCGTCTTTGTGATGCGGGCGCAGAGAAAAGCCAGTTTTTCGAACAGTACGAACCGGAACGCCTTCTCCATCTGCTCTATCTCGGAGAATGTGAGCGTATGCACGGCGTTGAAAGCGCCGATGGCCGTCTCCGCTCTGTCCGCGCAGAAGATGTAGCGCGAATTTTCCAGCACCAGCCGCGCCAGAGTGACGGCGCGCGCCTCGCCCTTTGCGTACGGAAGGTCGCCGAGTGCGGAAAAATCCTCTTTCGCAAGTTTTTCAAGATCCTCTTTTCTTTCGCGCAATATGCCCCGCAGCCGTTCGAGAGCTCCGTCGTCGGCAGGACGGACGCAATGTGAAAGTGCGCGCATCACCGCCCTTTTCATCGCCGCCGTATCAGGCTCTTTCCCTCCGTCCGAAGGCATGCCGAGGTTTTCGGCACATTCACGGGCGCGAGCTGCAAGCCCCTCCTCTTTGAGAGCCGCGGTGAACCGCTCGCGCATTGCGGGGCGCGTCAGCAAATAGATGATGACAAAAAGCGCGGTCACACCTCCCGCGATCGCATATTCCATACCCCGATCATTCCCGTTTTGCCGCGATTTATTCCCGTGCACGACGTTGAACTACGTATGTTTTCCTGCTTTTATTGTAGTTTAGGCGTATGTCGGGCTATTTCGGGAAGACAGAAAAAACGCGCCTCTTGCGGCGCGTCTTTCCGTGTGCGAGCATAGTCTGTAAGCCGAGTTCTGTCTTGGACGACGATCTATCTCGGCCGCATGTTGCCATACGGCTCTAGCGAACGGGAGCTTGCGGGCAGCATTTCACGCTCCTTTCTTGCATCGGGTGGGGTTTACACCGCGCCTCGTCGCCGATTTGCGGGTGAGCTCTTACCTCGCCTTTCCATCCTTACCCTTGCGGGCGGTTTTTTTCTGTTGCACTTTCCTTGAAGTCGCCTTCACAGGCAGTTGACCTGCACCCTTGCCCTGTGATGCTCGGACTTTCCTCACGTTTCCGTGCCGTCGCCCGGCTATCTCGCGCAATAATTTAAGCACAGATCGAGCGGATTAGCAAGCATTTTCGCATTATTCCGGTCGGCACACATGTCCGACGCGTAACGGCTTGACTGTATTTACGCTCTCTTGGCGGAATCTTCGACCGAACGCTTGTATTCCTCCGCCCACTTTTTCATCTCGCGGGCGTGCGGCACCGCGTGCGCGGAGTAATCGTTGCCGCCGATGAGACGCGCAACTTCATCCGTGTCGTCATTGAGAAGCACGAGGCGGGTGAGCGTCTTGCCGCCTTCCACTCTCTTTTCTATCAGGAAATGGCTGTCCGCCATTGCCGCAAGCGAAGGCATATGCGTGATGGCGATGACTTGCCGCGAACGCGAGATGTTGCACATTTTTTCCGCAACGACTGCGGAAATATGCCCGGAGATGCCGGTGTCTATCTCGTCGAACACCATGGTGCCGATGCCGTCTATGCCTGCGACTATATTTTTGAGCGCGAGCATGAAGCGGGACATTTCACCGCCGGAAATGATCTTTGCGAGCGGTTTGAGCGGTTCGCCGACATTGGGCGAGATGAGGAATTCCACCCTGTCGCCGCCGCTTGCCCCGACATTGTCCGCCGAGTAGTCGCTCTCGATGTTCACTTTGAATGTGGTGCCGCCCATCCCGAGATCGCCGAGTTCTTTCGTTATGGCGCCCTCGAACTCCTGTGCCGCTTTTTTGCGCAATGCGCCGAGTTTTTCCGCGGCGGCGGTGAGCTCTTTCCCTTTTGCCAAGATCGCGCGTTCCAGCTCTTCGACTCTCTCGGACGCATTTGCGAGAGTGTCCGCTTCCGCTACGGCTTTCTCGTAGAATTCCGTCATTGCGGCATAACTGCCGCCGTACTTGCGCTGCAGATTGCGCACCGTTTCCAGCCGCTCTTCCACGGCATCGGCGCTTTTGGCGTCGAAATCGAATTCGCGCATCATATCGCCGATCGTCTCGCCGATGTCTTCTATCTCCGTCTTGGCGGCGTCCAGCCTGTCGCAAAGAGGTTCTATGCCTCCGTCGAATGAGGAGATGGTGTGGAGGCTCGCCGCCGCGGCTTTCAGATTGCCGCCGACGGACGCTCCGTCATATCCTTCAAGTGCGCTCCTTGCGGAAGAGAGCGCGGAAAGGATCTTTTCCGTGTTCCGGATGCGTTTGCGCTTTTCGAGGAGCTCTTCCTCTTCCCCTTCCTCGATGCCCGCACGCTCGATCTCTTCGATCTGAAATCTCAGCACATCCAGCCGTCTCGCCCTCTCGCTCTCGTCGCCGAAACGGGAAAATTCCGCTTTCAACGCGCGGTATTCTTCGTGGAGCTCTCCGACTTCATCACGTGCGGAAAGTATATCTTTGCCGCCTATGCCGTCCAGCATACCTTCGTGATTGGCGGGTTTGATGAGGGATTGGTGTTCGTGCTGTCCGTGGATGTCCACCAAAAGTTCCGTGAGCCCTTTGAGCACGGAAAGCGTGGTCACTCTGCCGTTGATGCGGCACTCGTTTTTTCCGTCCGCGCTCATTTTGCGGCGGATGACAAGGACCTCTTCGGGCTCTATGCCCACATCTTCGAGATAAGCTTCGACTGCGGGCGTGAGATAATCCTCAAAGACCGCCTCGACCGCGGCGTGATCGGTGCCGTAGCGTATGAGACTGCGGTCCGCGCGCTCGCCGAGGACGAACCCGAGGGAATCGATGATGAGAGATTTGCCCGCGCCTGTCTCACCGCTCAGGATATTTAGCTTGTCTCCGAGCTCGAATTCCACCCTGTCGATGAGCGCGATGTTCTGCACCGAAACCGATCTGATCATGGCCGCAGGATCTCCTCCAATTTAGCGGCGACTTCTTCGGCGTGGACTGCGGTGTCCACTGCGGCAAAGATGGTATTGTCGCCTGCGATGACGCCGAGGACTCCGTTGAGTTCCAGTCTGTCGATCGTCTCCGCGGCTGCGTTTGCGGAGCCCGTTTCCGTCTTGATGACAACGATGTTTTCGGCAACTTTGATGGAAACGACGGTGTTGCGGAACACGCTGAGAAAGCGCTCGGACCTGGCGTCTTTGGGCTGCTGCACCTGATAGCGGTATTTCTTGCCGTCCGGGGACAGCACCTTGACCAGCCCGAGGTCGCGGATGTCACGGGAGACCGTCGCCTGAGTGACGGAAAATCCGTCCTCAAAAAGGCGGGAAACAAGCTCTTCCTGTGTGTCTACGTCGTATCTGGAAATGATCTCTACGATCCTTCTCTGACGTGCGTTCTTGCCTGTCATTGCGTCACCTCCGCGGACTGCGCCGAGCCCCATCTGTTCATTTTGTCAAGCAGTCTTGCGTAAAAATCCTTTCCTCCCGCATCGACGAAAGGCGCGGTGAGCGGCGAACGCTTCACTTTGACCGACGCGCGCGAAGACAGCGTGCCCGAAGCCGTTCCGTCCACGATGATGCCCGCGCCTTCGCCGCCTATGATGTCGAGCTCTATCGAGGCGTCTGCGCCCACAACGAGAGGACGGGAATGCAGGGTGTGCGGACAGACCGGGTTGACGACAAGCGCGCTGAGATCGGGAGCAAGCACGGGGCCGCCCGCGGAAAGCGAATAAGCCGTGGAGCCCGTGGGCGTCGCGACGATGACGCCGTCGCTGCGGTACGCGTCCGAAAACTGCCCGTTCACCCTGAGTTCTATGCTCACGGGACGGGTGGACGCGCTCTTCACCACGATATCGTTGAGTGCGAGATAACTCTTGCCGTCCGCAGTGCACTCGATGAGCATCCTGCGCGCCACGCTCTCGCATACGAGCGCGGCGGCAAGCGTTTTGACGTCCACTTGTGCGTCGAATTGCGTAAGGAAACCGAGATTGCCGATGTTGACGCCGACGAGAGGAACGTCCGCACGCGCGGCACGGACGGCGGCTTCCAGCATGGTGCCGTCTCCGCCGAAAGCGAGCAAGCGGTCGAACCCCGCGGGGATCTCGCGCCCCTGCGGGATCTCGGTCAGCAAGAAACCGCTCTCCGAAGAGAGATCGTGCAAAAGTTTGCTGCGGACGGGATGTCCCGTCAAAGACGATTTGGTGTAAACTGCTATCCTCATAATCCAATATCCGATCGGATTATGATTATACATTGCCGAACGCATAAATTCAAGCGTTAAAGCATATTATCCTGATATTTTTGTATGAAAACGAATAATATAATTTTTTCGGACGTTTTTTATGCACGATTTTGAGACGAAGTGCATAAGCGTTGCATAATTATGAATGCATATTTTACGGCAGAGATGTGCGGAGCCGCAAAACCGACGGCGGGAAAGCGGTCACTTTTCGAGAAGCAAAAGATATTCCCTGTTTTTGTCCTCGTACATCACGGGGGACGGCGCGGAACCGAGCACTTTGAAGCCCGCCGTTTCGGCAGCCGCCGCCACCTTTTCCACCGCCTTTTTCCTCTCCTTTTCCGAAAGGACGATGCCTTTCTTTGAAAGGGCGCTTTTCCCCGCTTCAAACTGCGGTTTTACGAGTACGACCGCCCTTCCGCCCTCTTTCAGGACGCCGAAAAACGCGGGAAGCACTAGGGTCAGGGAAATAAAACTGAGATCTGCGGAAAGAAAGTCTTTGTCCGCGGTGGGCGGGAGTTCTCTGGCATTCGCTTTGAGGAATGTCACGCGGCTGTCGGAAAGGATATTCTCGGGCAGAGCGCACTCCCCTACATCAACGGCAAGCACGCTCTTTGCGCCCTTTCTCAGCATGAGATCGGTAAAACCGCCGTTGGAGCAGCCTATATCGGCGCAATCCGCTCCCGAAAGGTCGAGGGAAAAGACGCGGAGAGCTTCCGCGAGTTTATATGCGCCCTGCGAGGCGTAGCCTTCATCTTCAAGGATGCGCGCGGTCTTGCAGTCTTCCGGGACGTCGAAAGAGGGCTTTTTCACCACTCTGCCGTCCACTTCGACCAGCCCGCGCAAAATGAGATTTTCCGCATAAGTGCGGGAACGAAGGGAAAATTCGCGCTGCAAAAAAACATCAAGCCTCATCGTTTTGAGAGGAAGATGCTGCGCCTTCTACGGGATCGGCGGCGTTTTCATTTGCGCTTTCGCTCTCTTCCGTGGCGGGCGCGTTTTCGCGCATCAGTTCCGCGTCCGACGTGTCCGCAGCGGGGACGGAGGCGGCTGCCGCATTAGCGCGCGCAGAGGTCTCTTTGCCCTTCACCGCTTTGTCGGCGCCGGATTTGGGCGCTGCCCCGTTCTCTTTTGAGGCGAGAGCCTGATATTTCTTCTTTTTCTCGACCTGACGACGGCGTCTCCTGCGCTCCTCGGGATGGAAGATGGCGATGATCTTCGCCACAAACATCACAAACTCCTTGGATTTGGAGATGGCGATGTTTTTGAGGAAGGCTTTGCCGCCGACCATGACTGCGGAGATGAGCGCCGACACGCCGATGGACAGCCATTGCTGCCAGCTTTCATCCAGGTTGTCGGTGATGGCGATGACGATGACCGTACCGCAGGAACCGGAGATGATGCTGATGATGTCGCCGATGACGTCGTTGCAGACGTTGGAGACCTTCTCGTTGTTCTTGACCAGCCACATCGCGGTCTTGGCGCCGTACTCTTTTTTGGACGCCATGGAGACTATCGGCGTGATGTCGCAGGAAGTGACGGACACGCCGATGCCGTCCGCGATGATGCCCGCGAGCACGATGAAGAACAGCAGCACTACCGTGATCGCGATGTTGCCCGCCGAGGACGTGATCTCAGTCAGATAGCTGATGAATGCGGAAAGAAAGAGGGTGACGATCGTGATCTTGATCGCCCAATAATTGTGCTTTTTCTTATGTTTTTTCTGGTTTTTTTGACGGGACGGAACGGCGCCGTTATCTGCCGGCTTTTGAGAAATTTCGTCGGAAACGTCCTGTGCGCCCTCCGACGGGGCGGAGATGTTCTCTTCCAAAGCAAACTCCTTGCGCGGACGCCTAGGCGTCCGATGTATATGTGCGGCATGAGCCGTGATCTGCGCTTTTGCTGGCAACAGCCTGAGTAAACCTTGCGCCATCAGGTTCGGTAGGCTTTCCCCCTGCGGAAACTCGCCGTCGCCGTACGAGGGGTTTCCCATTACTCCGCAAGATGCAGGGTCTCCCGCTGCACAACCGAATCGCCACTTAGAGCACACTATAATCCCCAAGCTGCCTCGTGAGAACAGTCTAGAAGATTTCCTTGGCAATTTTCGTCCGCCCTTATCTTTTTTTGCAGACAACATTTCGAGAGGCGATCGCCCATCGGCATCGGCCGGATGTCTCGGGGCGTGGATCCTCTGTCCCTGAAAGTCCACTCAAAGCAGGCTACACTGCACACAGCACTTGCGCACCGCATAGCAGGTTTAACCCCGGTCAGTAGGCGCTGCGCCCACCGATTCGGGTCTCCGCGACGATCGGGTCGAGTTTCGCATGCCGTTGCAAAGCGCCCGAAAGTCTTAACTCCCAGCAACAGCCCCGGTTTGGGCAACCAAAGCCATCACCAGAAACTTCATCGATATGCCCTTTGGCGATATTTTACCCCCGCCTTCGGGTCGGCGAAAACTGACTAGAATACTGCGCCAGCA
>CASDRL010000023.1 GCA_949283145.1 uncultured Clostridia bacterium
CTCGCATCTTGCGGGACTAACTGTGCATTTCTACAAAAATTTTTAATATCGCACTGACATAACCAAGCGGAGAACTGCACTTGCCGAAAACCCGGCACGGGCGGAGGAATGACGCGATTGACGCTTCGTGTAACAATCGCTATACCTTCGGTGCGGCACTCTTGTCCGCTTTACCACGCGGAGTGAAAATGAGAGAGCTTCGCGATAGTTCCGTAGGAACGAGGAGCGAAGCGAACGTCTCTGCATTTTCACGACGCGAAGAGGAGCAACCGCGCGACAGGCGAGCCGACCGCCGCAAAGCAGCGCACGGCGACGAACACGCGCGGATTGCGACGAGGCTGAGCGGCGCGTGAGACCGTCTCCGAAAGAGAAGCGTCGTATTCAAGTACACCCTATCGCGCTGTTCGTTTGATTGCCTCTCCCCACGAACATACATCACTCCCCGGCAACACTCGCCCAAAGGTTATGCCATTTCATCTTCAGACTTTTCATCGTGCTCAAGCACGCCCTATCAAACTGTTCGTTAACACACCCAAAACAGGAACGCCTGGGACAAAAGGGGGACGGGGCAAAGCAGGGGACCCGTCTCTGATGGGGTTTGGGTGCGCAAATGTTCAATGGCGGGCAAGTCGCTCGCCATTGAACATTTTTGCCCCGTCCCCGTTGTCCCGGAGTTATATCACACCACGATCAAATGAACATCGTTCTCAAATACGCTCTATCGAAGTTTCAGGCACGCTCAGTAAAAAGTCTGCATCTATCTGTCTAAGCAAACTCCCCCTTGAAATCGGCGCGGGGGTGCGGTATAATATTGTTTAGCGCGCACGCATACACGCGAGGCGCACGGGGGAAACCATGTCACACATCAACGTCGTCATCGCCGCGGGCGGCTCCGGGCTGCGCTACGGCAAAGAAAACAAGCTGTTGGAGCCCTGCGGCGCGTCCTGCGTGCTCGTCGAGGCGGTGAAGCCTTTCCTCGCCTTTCCCGAGGTGAAGAGGGTGATCATCGCCGTGGATTCGGACTCGGCGGACGAGTTCCTCGACCGTCTTTCCGCGGCGCATCTCGATGAAGACAGGCGCATCACCCTGACCCGCGGCGGCGCGAGCAGGACAAAGACGGTGAAATTCGGCTTGCACGCTCTTGACGAGGAGTGCGACCTCGTCCTCATCCACGACGGAGCGCGCCCGTTTGTCTCGCACGCGCTCATCGAGCGCGTCATCGAGGGCACGAAACGCGACGGCGCATGCATCCCCGCGCTCCCCTTCACGGACAATATCATGCTGGTCACGGGCGGGGCTCCCGCTCCCCTCGACCGCACGGACTATCGCAGGGTGCAGACCCCCGCGGGGTTTGAACGCACCGCGATAGAACGCGCATACGACCTCTCGGAAGAGGACTGTCTGGACGACTTCACCGTGCTGCACCGCTATGCGCCGGAGTGCAAGGCGAGCGTGACGGAGGGCGACCCGAAGAATGTCAAGATCACCGTCAAGGACGATTTGCGCACCTCGCTGGTCGGCTTTGGCTACGACATCCACCGCCTCACGGAGGGCAAGGGCGTCAAGCTCCTCGGCGAGCGCATCCCCTGCCCCTTCTCCTTTGTTGCGCACTCGGACGGAGACGTTGCCGTGCACGCGGTCATGGACGCCATCCTCTCCGCCCTCGGAGAGAAGGACATCGGGCACCTCTACCCCACCGACGACCCCAAATACGACGGCGCGGACAGCATGAAACTGCTCAAAGGCGTGCTGAACATCATGCGTGAAAAAGGGCGCTCCGTTGCCAATCTCTCGGTGTGCATCATCGCGGAAAAGCCCGTCATCGCGCCCCACATCGACAGGATGCGCACCCGCATGGCGCAAGCGCTCTCCCTGCCTTCGGACAAGGTGGGCATCACCGCCACCACCAATGAGAAAGTGGGCGACATCGGACACGGCGAAGCCGTCGCCGCCTGCGCATATGTCTTGCTGAAATAAGCCCGCAACCGCATCAAAAAGAACGCGGAGCACCCGCTCCGCGTTTCTTCTTTGGACAGTTGGGGACGGGCTTGATTTGTCCAAAAATTAGACAAAACAA
The DNA here is from genome assembly GCA_949283145.1 of uncultured Clostridia bacterium. GTDB lineage: Bacteria > Bacillota > Clostridia > Christensenellales > CAG-917 > Limadaptatus. The sequence continues at coordinate 2,078 of CASDRL010000023.1, forward strand.
GCCCGTCCCCAACTGTCCATAAGCGCACTACTAAAATATAGAACCTTTTATTTTTCTGGCTGCTCGGAATTATAATCTGTTTTTGTCGCCCCATTCGCATAAGCTGTCAAGAATAGGCATGAGCGACTTCCCCCTTTCCGTCAACGAATACTCGACTTTCGGCGGTATCTGCGGATACTCCTCGCGATGAACAAGTCCGTCCGCTTCCAACTCTTTCAGCGCAACGGATAAGGTTTTATAGGTGATGGACGATATATATCGTTTGAGTTCGTTGAATCGTACTGTGCCAAACTCCATGAGCGTGTAAAGTATCGTCATCTTATATTTGCCGCTGATGAGCGAGAGCGTATAGGCGAATCCCGTTGTTTCTAATTTTTCATTCGCAATACAACGCTTCCTGTCTTCCATAAATTTCTCCTTGACGCTATACTTTTAGATAGTATATTACACAAAAGTGCGTACTTGATAAAACTATTGTACTGACTTATACTGTTGTTGTCAATATAAATTTACAAAAAGGAGTTTCTTAAAACATGAGAGACAGCATCAAAGAGTATCAGGCAGTTGAAGAAGCCGCAATGAAGTTTGTAAAAAGTGTTGCCGAGGGCAACAGCAAATACGCCCGCGAACTGTTCACGGACGAAGCCGTGTTGTTCGGGTACCTCGACGGCAAATTGGAACATGGTTCTATCGAGCAATTCTATCACAATGTAGATACCGTGGCAGGCGGTGAAAATTTCAAAGCGCGCGTGGATGTTTTGTTTGTGGAAGAAACGCTCGCCGCCGTGCGCGTTCTGGAAGAAGGCTGGGGCGGCAGGATCGACTTTACCGATGTGCTGCTGCTCTTGAAGATGAACGGCGAGTGGAAATGCGTTGCTAAAGCGTATAACCAAAATTCAAACACCATTCAGCAGTAAAGGAGGCTTTATATGTTAAAAGATCTCGGTGTGAAACCTTACACTTTCCCCATGCCCGTTTTGATGATCGCAACCTATGGCGAAGACGGCAAGGTGGATGTAATGAATATGGCTTGGGGCGGCGTATGCGCGGAAAACATGGTCGCACTCAACATTGACGAAGACCATAAGACGAGTGCCAACATAAAGGCACGCGGCGCGTTTACTTTGAGTATTGCGGACATTCCGCACATTGAAGCGGCGGACTTTTTCGGTATTGCCACCGGCAACAAAATGGAAGATAAGTTCGAGCGTTCGGGCTTGCACGCCGTAAAGAGCGGTCGAGTGGATGCACCTGTCGTGGAAGAATTTCCGCTGACGCTCGAATGTGAAGTCGTGGAATGTCAGCATACCGCCTACGGATTTCGCGTGCTTGGCGAGATCGTGAATGTACTCGCAGACGAAAAGGTGCTTGACGAAAAAGGAAAAGTCATCCCCGAAAAGCTGAACGCCTTTGTCTTCGACCAATGCCGCAGCGGCTACTATGCCGTAGGAGAAAAGGTCGGGCAAGCGTGGCAGACGGGTGCAAAACTGATGCGCAAATAATTTATAATAGTTTAAGGAGCCTGAATCTAGAATTTAGGCTCCTTTTTGCCAATTCACAATGAAATTGCTAATAGTTTTACAGCAAGATAGCCTTGAACTGTCTTTCTCCTCTTTTGGGTATCAGAAAAAGTCTTGCTGTCAAGCCAAAAAAATATGGCGTAAAACTCAAAGCGAAAGAACCTAAACGGCACCATTTTCAATGGTCAAAACAGCTGACATCAATATTTGGATGAAGTGCGCGAAAAAGCCCCTTTCGCAAAAGGGAGCGTACTTTCTCGTACGTAACCACATTGCGGGAGGGGCTTTGACAAAGCAATTCGCCAATCTACCCCAGCCGAAAATCAGAGATTTTCGCCCGGGGACCCCGACGCGCCGTCAGCGGATAACCGCAAACTTTCAACGGCACCATTTTCAATGGTCAAAACAGCTGACGGCGATATTTCGATGAAGAACAAGGAAAAACCCCCGTCGGGAGGCGGAGCGTACTGAGACGTACGTGAGCATCCACGACGGGGGCTTTGACGCAGTTGTTCGCGAAATAGCGCCGTCAGCGTTTTGAGAATTGAGGGGCTTTGCGCGCCTTGTGCAGACCATACTTTTTGCGCTCTTTCTGTCTGGGGTCGCGCTTGAGATAGCCTGCCTTCTTCAAAGTGGCGCGGTAGGCTTCTCTGTCGCAGACGCAGAGGGCACGGGCGATGCCGTGACGGATGGCGCCCGCCTGACCGGTCATGCCGCCGCCGTGGACGTTGACGATGACGTCGAACTTGTCCGTTGCGGAGACCGCCTCAAGAGGCTGATTGACGATGAGACGCATGGTGTCGAGGGGGAAGTAGTCCTCGAACGCGCGCTTGTTGATGGTGATATTACCCTCGCCGGGGACGAGACGGACGCGCGCGATGGCGGTCTTTCTTCTGCCGGTGCCGAGATATTGAACTTTCTTCTTGACGGTTTTCTTGGTAGCCATATACGCACCTCACATTATTTCAGTTCCAGCGCGACGGGGCACTGTGCCTGATGGTTGTGCTCGCTGCCCGCATAGATGCGGAGCTTCTTGAGCATATCTCTGCCGAGGGAGTTCTTGGGGAGCATACCCTTGACGGCTTTGTAGACGGCGAACTCGGGCTTCTCGTTCATGAGCTTTTTGTATTGCACCTCTTTGAGACCGCCGATGTAGCCGGTGTGATAGCGGTAATATTTCTGCTCCAGCTTCTTGCCGGTGAGCACCACCTTGTCGCAGTTGATGACGATGACATGGTCACCGCAGTCGACGTGGGGAGTGTATTCGGGCTTGTTCTTGCCTTTGAGGATGGCAGCCACTTGAGAAGCGAGACGTCCGAGCACCATATCGGTGGCGTCGACGACGTACCACTTGCTCTCCACTTCGCCGGGTTTCGCCATGTAAGACTTATTGTTGTTTGCCATTGCGGACAAATCCTTAGCCATTACAGACCTCCAAAATTTCGTATGTGTTTCGTATATATAGACTGCAAGGCGAGGGGCTAGTTCGCTCTTACAACAATATCCGTATACGCCTGCGCACAGACGCTTAAATATAATAGTAAAGAAAATATCCCCTGTCAAGCGAATTTTGCGCCAAAAAGAAAATATGTGCGCCCGCCTCTCCCGACCGCAAGATGTTGGGGAGACGAGGACGGCAATAAAGTTTTTTAAGGTTTGACTTTCACCCTGTGACAGCAAAAACGCACACATGTTAAAATTTGCTTGTATGCCGGACAGGCATATCTCGTCCGAGCACGCCGGGTCGGCATGGCATGCCGGACCGGAATAGGACAAGGGAGGAATTATGGAAAATTGTGATGTGTTGGTCATCGGCGCAGGTCCCGTCGGGTGCTATTTCGCACACGAGATGGGGGCGCGCGGCTATGAAGTCCGCGTCATCGATAAGCTGCCGGAAAGCGAACTCGGGAAGCGCCTCAGCGTGTTCCACTGCGACAAAGAGATGTTTGCGAAGATGGGCATCCCCGAACCGAAGCCCGGCGACGACGACTATCTCAACAGCTTCGACGACGGCTCCTACTACTCCCCTTACGGGCAGTATATGAAGCGCAACGAAAAGGACGAAAAGGGACGTCCGACGCAATGCATCCGCTATGCGTACTATCCTTTCCTGCTGCTCTCTCTGCCCGCATTCCTCGTCCGTATGAGAAAATGGTGCGCCGAGACCGGGAGGGTGACTTTCTCCTATGAAACCGCATTTGAGGGGTTTATCTACGAAAACAACGTCATAAACGGTGCAAAAGTGCGATCTGCCGAGGGGATCTCCGAGGTGCGGGCGCGCCTTGTCGTCGATGTGTCGGGCATCCCGTCCGTGGGAAGACGCAGTCTCAGAAAGCCCACCGAAGTGGAAGATTTCGAGATCGGTCCCCGCGACATGATGTACGTCGTCCTGCGCTATGCGAAGCTGCTCTGCCCCGAACGCGACGAACCCAAACGCGCGGAGCATTGGGCTTACTACAAAGGATGGATCGGCGAAGCGGGCAAGCCCGGCTGCGGTCAGGCGGTGTTCGGGACGGGCGCCAACCTCTCCTATGAATATGCACAAAAGTGCTTCGACCGCTTTGTCTCCAACATCGAGATGCCGCCTCACGAGATCATCGGCAAGGAACAGGGCATCGTCCCCTTCCGCCGCGCGCCGTATTCCATGGTGGATCACGGATTTATCTGCCTGGGCGATTCAGCCTGCATGAACAAGTGGATCGGTGAAGGGATATGCTCATCCTGGGTGGGCGCGAAAATGGCGGTGCAAGCCGCCGACGCGGCGATGAAAAACGGCGCCTATCCCTTCAAGGAAAAGCTGTGGGCGTTCAATGTGGACTACAACACACACCAGGCGGCGGACTTTGCGTACATAATGTCCACCCTCATCAACGCGGTCGAGTGCAGCGCGGACGAGATGGACTACGAGTTCCGCAAAGGCATCGTCTTCAACGACAAGGCGATGACCCGCCTCAACCGCAACTACAACGCTGATATGCCGATAGGCGAAGTGCTGCAGCTTGTGGCAAAGGTCGTCGGCGGAGTGCTCAGCGGCAACATCCGCGTCCGCACGGTGAAAAACCTGCTGCGCGGGATATGGTATGCCACGCTCCTGAAAGCGCATTACAAAAAGTTCCCGAAGACGCCCGCGAAGTATGCGAAATGGGCGGCAAAAGCGGACAGGATCTGGCGCGCTACCGGTAACATGGCCGATGTCACCGAAAAGATGGAGGCGCAGCTTCAGAAGGAACTCGCCGCCGGCAAAAAGTGAGCGTCTCTCACGCCGCTGCCTCAGCGGAAGCCCTCGCCGCTAAAGAGGAAGAAGCCGTAAGCTGACAGCTTATCGCGGGGGAATTATTCCCCCGCACCCCTATGCTTTTTATTATAAAAATGCGCCGAAGGCTGCGGGTCCGCCCGTAGCCTTCGGCGCAATATTATATAAAAGTTTGGGGTCGAGGGGCATAATGCCCCTCGCGGGGTTAAGGGGCAGAGCCCCTTGGACATCCCCGCCGGGGTGCAGGGGCGGCGCCCCTGCCGAACCACATCACTCCGCGGGCACTTCTTCGGCGAGGATGGTGAGCTCTTTGCAGGGCACGGTGACGGAATTTTCCGTCGCGGCGACATACTCGGGCACGGAGAAGCGTGCGCGCTTCAAACTCGCAAACACGACTTTTATCGTTTCGGTTTTGCAGTCTGAACTCGGCTTTATGCTGAATCTCGTGACATTGCCGTTGGTCTCCGTCGTGAAGGACACACTGCCCGTCTCGTCGTACATCGTGTAGCTTCCGTCTCCACGGAACACCCGCACTTCGAGGCTGTCGAACGCCTGCGAATTGCCCTCTCTTTCGGCGAGCATGGGGATGATGGCACCCTCTTTTGCGTACACGGGGATGCGCTCTGCGGGAGTCTTCACGGTCATGAGCCGTTCGCCCTCGAAGGTCTCCCCCGTGAAGAAATCAGTCCAGACACCTTTCGGCAGCCACACCGTCGTCCTTGCGAGGCCGTCCCGTTTCGCTTTGCTCGTAACGGGCGCGACGATGAGTTCGGAGCCGAAGGTGTATTCGTTCTTTATCTCGCGGGCGACGGGGCTGTCCCAGCCGTAATACATGGGCGCGCATATCGGAGCGCCTTCACGCGCGGTGAGGACGTTCGCGGTGTAGAGATAAGGGAGGAGCCTGTGACGAAGACGCATGAAATCTTCCGCGATGCGCTCCGCCCTCTCGCCGTACAGCCAGGGCTCTTTGGAGATGCCGTTTTTGGTGGAGTGCAGCCTGTTGACGGGCGAAAACACTCCGAATTGCAGCCATCTGACATAGAGCTCCGGGTCGCCTTTGCCGAACATATGCCCGCCTATGTCGTGCGACCACCAGGTGTAACCGATGTTGGCGGCGTTGGCGGTGAACCACGGCTGAAGTTTCAAACTCTTCCAGCACACGATGGTGTCACCGGAAAAGCCTATGGGATAGCGGTGGGAGCCGGGACCCGCATAACGCGAAAGTATGATCCCCTCCTTCCCGTCGCGGCAGATGTCCTCGGTGTGATAATGGTTGAGGAGCCAAAGCGGATCCAGCCCCTTCATCTTGGACTTGGTGCCCTGCTGCCAGTCTATCCACCAGAAGTCCACCCCTTCTTCCTCGTAGGGATGGTGCAGAATGTCGAAATACGCCCGCCTGAACTTCTCGTCCGTGAGGTCGAACTCCACCGTCTTTTTGCTGACGGGGTCGATCCCGCAGGCGCGCGCCATCTCGGGATACTGCTCTTCATAGTACCTCACGCCGTCGCGGGGGTGCAGGTTCATCGTGACCGCAAGTCCGCGCGCTTTGAGGTCGCGGAAAAACTGCTTGTGGTCGGGGAAGAGCTTGCGGTTGAATGTGTAGCCCGTCCAACCCGCGCATTGGGTGGGATTGTGCGGCTTGAACTCCTTTGGCACCTCGTCCACGATGTGCCAGTCCATGTCGATGGTCGCCACGGTGAGAGGGACATTCCGCTTTGCGAACTCGTCCATCAGACCGAGATACTCTTCCTGCGTGTAGGCGTGATAGCGCGACCACCAGTTGCCGAGGGCATACTTGGGCAGAAGGGGCGTGAAACCCGTCAGCGCGTAATACTCTTTGAGACCGCCCGCAAAATCGCTGCCGAACGCGAAGATATACTTGTCCGTGACGCCCTCCTTTCTCGGTGAGACAGCACCGTCCGCGCCGAGGATGAGCGTGCGGGAATCGTCAAGTTCGGCAACGCCGTTACGGGACATCACTCCCCCGCGGACATTGGCAAAGAAAAAGCGATCCTTGCCCCTGCCGCTCTTCAACATGCGCACCACGCCGAAGGTGCCGTCCAGCGTCCTCGCCGTGCCGCCGAGGTTGGTGCGGGGAGACGGCTTCACCCTTTTGCCGCCCAGCACGCACTCCGTCTTCAACGACCGTTTGTCGATGATGAATTTTGCGCTTTTTGTCGTAATAGCGATTTTATCCGCCGTTTCGGACGCTTCAAATTGCGGTTTTGCAAAAGAGCGATCGATGACGGTCTGCGTTGGCGCGTCCGTGAAAGTGCCGTCTTTGCTCCGTTCGACGCGGACTATCCTCTCCGAAAGGACGGAGACGCGGAGCTCGCCGGAGCGCAGCGTGCAGTCCTCAGGAGTTTTTGCTTTTTCGTAGTCGTAAATTGTCATAGCCGTTTTCCGCGGGCGTTCGCCCAAAAAATTTCGGCGGCGCCATGCGCCGCCGTGCGTTCATTTCTCTTCGGGTTTCAGCACCACCGCAAGGAAGGTGCAGGGCTCGCCACCCACCGCGATCATCCCGTGCGGCTGTCCGCTGTCGTAATAGATGGTGTCCCCTTCCGATAGGGTGTCGATGTTGCCCGCGACATTCACCATCAACTTGCCTTTCAGGATGTAGTCCATCTCCTGCCCCTTGTGCGCGGAGAGCGGGATGGGATTGTCCTCCGCCCCTTTGACATAGGGCGCGTTGACGAGGAAGGGCTCCGCCGTCCTGCCGCGGAAGTTCTGCGCCAGGTGCTGATAGGTGAACATGTGCCTGCGCTCGGTGAGCACGCCCTGCCCCGCACGCACGATGCTGTAAGAGGAAAGGGTGGGAGTGTGCCCCGTGAGCAACGCGGTCACGTCCACGCCGAAGCGCCCCGCACAATTATAAAGGAATGTGACGGAAAAATCCTTCGCACCCTTTTCGTATTCGAGATAAGTCTTCTCGTCCACACCGGCGACTTCCGCCATCTCCGCGGCGGAGATCTCCATCATCTCTCTGAGACCCTTGAGCCTTTCGGCGATCTCTTTTGTGTTGGTATTGTTCATATACACCTCTTTGACGCAGCCCGCGCTCCCCTGTCGGGAAAACACGCCGCGCCTGTCCGATCATCCCGAATATTTTAGCAAATTCCCCGCATTTAGTCAATGCCGATCATAACCTTTGCGGGGAATTTCCCCCACACTACTTTTCGCCGCCAGGCGTTCATCTCGGCTCAAAGTTCTCATCGTGTTCGGGCACACTCGTCCAAACTTTACGTCTCGGGGGTGAGTTAGAATTTCCCCTCCTTCCCTTCGGGCTTTCCTCCCCCGTGTCCGAACGAGTGCAGTCCTCGCATCATGCGGGACTGACTTGACATTCCTACAAAAGTTTTTAATATCGCACCGACATAACCAAGCGGAGAACTGCACTTACTGAAAACCCGGCACGGGCGGAGGAATTCGGCACTCGCAAATTAAAGCCCGTGTCTATTTAGTTCAACGGCGTTGTTCGGCACTCACTTAGCGCGCCGCGACTTGCAAGCGTGGGCGAAAATTCGCCCACGGTGCAAGTTTGGCTGAGCGGCGCGTAATTCCGTCTCCGAAAGAGAGACACCGTGTTTCAGCACGCTCCGAACGAGCACTCGTTATGCTCATGGATACACCCCCATGCTTTTTATAATAAAAGTGCGCCGGGTGTTGCGGGCGCAGCCGCAACACCCGGCGTAATATTATATAAAAGCTTGGGGTGCGGGGATAACATCCCCGCCGGGGTGCAGGGGCAGTGCCCCTGCCCGGAGCAAGGGGCAGCGCCCCTATGTATCACGCCCGGGGCGAGATACACATATTGTGTCGTATAGGCTCGGAGGGGATATGTGCGGGATCGTGGGATATACGGGGCGCGGGCGCGCCGCGGGCATTTTGCTGAGAGGGCTTGCCGCTCTCGAATACAGGGGATATGACAGCGCGGGGATCGCGCTGAGCGGGACTCCCCTTGCCGTCTTCAAATGCGGAGGCAGGGTGTCCGCACTTGCCGGGATGATGCCGCCTTCCTCTGCCCACGCGGGCATAGGACACACGCGCTGGGCGACCCACGGCGCCCCCTGCGCCGAGAACGCGCACCCGCACCTCTCCTTTGACGGCTCTCTCGCCATCGTTCACAACGGCGTCATAGAAAACTGCGACGAGCTCCGCGCCGAGTGCACGGCGCGCGGCATCCCACTCGCCTCGCAAACGGACAGCGAACTCGCCGCGCACCTGCTCGCACTCGACAGGGGCGACATCCCGGAGCGACTCTTCCACCTGGCAAATCGGGTGAAAGGCGCCTTCACCGTCCTGGTGCTCCGCGAAGGCGACGACAAGGTATATGCCTACAAAAGAGGGGCTTCACTTGTCGTTTCGTCGGGAAAAACCGGCTGTTATGTCGCAAGCGACGTCGCTGCTCTTCCGCCTTCCTGCAAAGAAGCGACCGTCCTTTCGGACGGCGAGTGCGCCGTGCTCTCCCCCGACGGCACATTCCGCACGATGACGGAAACCGGAACTCCCAGCGGGCATGTGACGGTCGCCCTTTCGGAGCGCGGGAGCTCACGCGGCGGGTGCAGGATGCGCGCGGAGATGGACGAGACCCCGTCCGCACTCCTTGCGACATTCGCTTCCTTTTCTTCCCCGTTCAAAGGGAAAGCGGAAGTGCTCGCCCGCCTTCGCACCTGTGCCCGCGTGATGCTCTTCGGGTGCGGCACGGCATATCACGCCTGTCTTGCGGGGAAAGGGATGATTGAGCGCGTCGCGGGCAAACCGTGCGAGGCGTACCCCGCGGGAGAAGCGGAAGACATCCCCTTTTGCGGCGGCGACACCCTTGCCGTCTTTGTCACTCAGAGCGGAGAGACCGCGGACACCTTGCGCGCTATGGAGGAATGCAAACGTCGCGGCGCGTTCACGCTTGCCGTCACCAACTGCGAAGGAAGCACCGCCGCGATCAACGCCGATGCCTGTCTCCCCCTTGCGGCGGGCGCGGAGACCGCCGTCGCCGCCACCAAATCATATTGTTGTCAGGTCCTCGCTCTTTGGCTCATCGCAAAATCCGCGGAAGGGAGCGGCGGGGAGAAGGAAGCCGTCCTCGACCTTTCCGCAAAATGCGCCGAGGCGCTGAAACTCCGTCTCCCGCCCGAGCTCTGTCTCTCCCCCAAACTACTCTTCATAGGCAGAGGTCCCGACGCCGTGACCGCCCGCGAAGGCGCCCTCAAATTCAAGGAAGTCACCTGGCTTCCTGCGGATGCCTATCCCGCAAGCGAACTGAAACACGGACCGATCGCCCTCGCCGACAGCGACTGCACCGTCATCGCGGTGCTCACCGACGCGGGCAACGTCCCCCGCATCCGCGCTGCCGTGAACGAACTCCGTTCCAGAGGAGCAAAGGTCGTCGTGTGTTCCGCGGCAGGCGATGTCGGCGGAGATGTCACTCTCCCCCTCCCCGTCACGGAGGAGTGCCTGCTCATGCCCGCCGTCGCCGTCATCCCGCTACAACGCCTCGCCCTCGAGTGCGCCGAACAGCTCGGCAGAGACCCCGATAAGCCCCGCAACCTCGCAAAAAGCGTGACAGTCATATGAGCGTGGGGGCTTCCCCCACTCCCCCGGTGGGGGAATTATTCCCCCACGCCCCCATGTTTTTATAATAAAAGTGCGCCGAGTGTTGCGGGCGCAGCCGCAACGCTCGGCGCAATATTATATAAAAGTTTGGGGTCGAGGGGCATAATGCCCCTCGCGGGGTCAAGGGGC
>CASDRL010000024.1 GCA_949283145.1 uncultured Clostridia bacterium
TCCCCGCCGGGGTGCAGGGGTAGAACCCCTGCGGGGGCGCCGCATAGCGGCGATCATTACAAAACAACAAACGAGACGACGGCGAGAGCGGCGGTGTAGAAGGCGAAGGGGAGGGCGGAGCGTTTGCGGACGAGGGCGAGAAAGAACTTTATCGCGGCGCAGCCCGCGATGAACGCGGCGGCGACGCCCGCAATGAGAGGGAGAACGGGGACATCGGCGAGCCCGCCCGAGACGGCGAGCTCGGTGCCCTCATAGAGCGCGGAGCCGAGGATGACGGGGACTGAGAGCAGGAAAGAGAACTCCGCCGCGGCGGGGCGCGGCACCCCGGAAAGCCTGAGCGCGGCGACGGTCGCGCCGCTCCGCGAGATGCCGGGGAGCACGGCTATTCCCTGCAAAAAGCCGGTTAAAACGCTTATTTTGGCGGATAAATGACGGTTTTCGGCGGGAGAAAACTTTTCCGAGAGGACGATGAGGAAGGATGTCGCGGCAAAGCCCAGGGGGAGATAGGCGCCGTCGATGAGGGAGGGCGCGAGATATTTGAAGAGGAGAGCGAGGGCGACGGTGGGGAGACAGGCGAGAGCGAGATAGAGCAGGGTGCGGCGGTTTTCCTTCTTGAAGAGGGAGAGGATGGGGCGCCGCATCACGATGATGACGGAGAGCAGGGTGCCGAGGTGCAGGCAGATGTTGAAGAAGAGGTCCTCTTCGCCCACGCCGAGTTTTTCCAGCAACAGGAGATGCCCGGAGGACGACACGGGCAGGAACTCTCCCGCACCCTGCACCAGCCCGAGGACGACTGCTTCCCAAACGCTCATACTGCTCCTTTCCCGTCCTTTCCCCGTCCGCGGAAAATGTCCGCGTTCGCTTTACTCACGGGCGGCGGTAGTTTATAATTGTTCTACTATATTCCAAAAGTAACTCTTTAAGAACGCGGGGCGGCGTGCCGTTCCGCGCCGAGGAGGGATATGAAACTCGGAGTTGTCGGACTTCCGAATGTCGGCAAGAGCACGCTGTTCAACGCCATCACCAAGGCGGGGGCGGCGGCGGCGAACTACGCATTCTGCACCATCGAACCCAATGTGGGGGTGGTGGCGGTGCCCGATGAGCGGCTTGACAAACTTGCGGCGCTCTACGACAGCAAGAAGATCACCCCCACCACGCTGGAATTCGTGGACATCGCGGGACTGGTCAAGGGCGCGAGCAAGGGCGAGGGCTTGGGCAACAAGTTCCTCTCCCACATCAGGGAAGTGGACGCCGTCGTGCACGTGGTCAGGTGCTTCGACGACGAGAACATCATCCACGTGGACGGCTCGGTGGATCCGCTGCGGGACATGGAGACCATCAACCTGGAGCTCATCTTCGCCGACCTCGAGACGTTGGAGCGGCGCATCGCGAAGGCGCAGAGCATGCTGAAGGCGGACAAGAAGTACGCCGAGGACGCGGACAGGCTGGACAAGATGAAGGCGTGGCTTGAAAGCGGCAAACCGCTGAGGTCTCTTCCCATGGACGAGGAGTTCAAGGCGTTTGCCGAAGAGCAGTTTTTGCTGACGATGAAGCCGGTCATCTATGTCGCCAACGTGGACGAGAGCGGGCTGAAAGGCAACGCATACACCGAGAAAGTGACGGCGGCGGCGCAGGCGGAGGGTGCGGAGTGCATCGTGCTTTGCGCCAAGCTCGAAGAGGATCTCAGCGAGCTCGACGACGAGGAGCGCGAGATGTTCATGGCGGAGTACGGGCTTGAAGAGAGCGGGCTTGACAAGCTGGTCAAGGCGTCGTATAAGCTGCTCGGGCTCATCAGCTACCTGACTGCTGGCGAGAAGGAGACGAGGGCGTGGACCATCGTCAAGGGCACCAAGGCTCCGCAGGCGGCGGGCAAGATCCACAGCGACTTCGAGAAAGGTTTCATCCGCGCGGAGATCGTGGACTACGAGACGCTGCTGGAATGCGGCTCTTTCGCCGCGGCAAAGGAAAAAGGAAAGGTGAGGAGCGAAGGCAAGGATTACGTCATGCGCGAAAACGACGTCGTCCTCTTCCGCTTCAATGTTTGATATGTTTGAAAGAGAGATCGCGGAAAGTGTAGCGGCGGCGAGCGCGGGCGCGCTTGCCCCGGAGGAAGTGCAGGCGGCGCTCGAGACCCCCAAGGACGCAAAACTCGGGGACCTTGCTCTGCCGTGTTTCAAGTTCGCGCGGACGATGCGGAAAGCTCCGCCCGTCATCGCGAAGGAGCTTGCGGAGGGGCTCGTTGCCCCCGACGTCGTGGGCAGGACGGAGATCGCGGGAGGATACCTCAACTTCTTCTTTTCGCCCGACGCCTTGGTGAAGAGGCTCATGGCGGGTGCGGAGAGGGACTGGAGCATCACCGCGGGCGAGAAAGAGGGCGAGGGCAGGACGGTCTGCATAGATTTCAGCTCCGTCAACATCGCCAAGCCCTTCCACATCGGGCACCTCTCCACTACGGTCATCGGCGCGGCGCTCTACCGCATCTTCGCCTATCTCGGCTATAAGCCCGTGGGCATCAATCACCTCGGCGACTGGGGGACGCAGTTCGGCAAACTCATCGTCGCGGTCAAGAAGTGGTCGGACATCGAAGAGGTGCGGAAAAGGGACGAATATTATCTCAACTCCCTCTATGTGCGCTATCACAAAGAGGCGGAGAACGACCCGTCACTCGACGACGAGGCGAGGGCGTGGTTCAAGCGCATCGAGGACGGCGACCGCGAAGCGACGGAGTATTTTTCAGTTTTCAAGGAAGTCACCATGCGCGCGGTGGGGAAGATCTACGACCGCCTGGGTGTGAAGTTCGACAGCTACGCGGGCGAGAGCTTCTACAATGACAAGATGCAGCCCTGCCTCGACCTTTTGAAGGAGAAGGGACTGCTTACGGAGTCCGACGGCGCGGAAGTGGTGCGGCTGGACGAATGGGACATGCCGCCCTGTCTTCTGGTCAAGGCGGATGGCGCGACGCTTTATGCCACGCGCGACATCGCCGCGGCGTACTACCGCGCGAAGACGTACGACTTCTACAAGTGCCTTTATGTGGTGGCTTATCAGCAGAATCTGCACTTTAAGCAGCTGTTTAAGGTGCTTGAACTGATGGGTTTTGAAAAAGCCGCGGATATGGAACACATCGCTTTCGGCATGGTGTCGCTGGAAGAAGGCTCCATGTCCACGAGGAGCGGCAGGGTGGTCTGGCTTGCCGAAGTGCTGGACAAGGCGGTGGAAAAGGCAAGGCAGATCATCGAGGAGAAGAACCCCGATCAGCCCGACAAGGACGCCGTCGCAGAGAGCGTGGGCGTGGGCGCGGTGGTGTTCTCAGCGCTTTGGAACAACCGCATAAAGGACATCGTTTTCTCATTCGACAAGGTGCTCAACTTTGACGGCGAGACCGCGCCCTATGTGCAGTACACGCACGCGAGGTGCGCCAGCGCATTGAGAAAGGGCGGCGCGTTCGACCTCGCGGCGGCGGACATGAGCGCCATCGCGACGGAAGAGGGGACGGACGTCGTCAAGTGCTTGCTCGCCTTCGAGGACGCGGTGCGTCTTGCGGCGAAGACGAGGGAGCCCTGCTATGTCACCCGTTATGCGGTGGAGCTTGCGGAAAAATTCAACCGCTTCTACATCGGGCACCGCATCGTGAGCGAGGACAAGGGCGCGACCAACGCCCGCCTCTTCCTTGCGCATATGGTCAAAAACACGTTGAAGACCGCGCTCGGGCTCATCGGCATCGCCGCGCCCGAGACCATGTGATCACAGGAATTTGCGCAGAGCGCGGACGTTTTTGTCGTAGAGCTTGAGCAATTCTTTTGCAGAAGGGGGCACCTCGTCGTGCTCCTTTTGCATTTCGTTGATGCACTTTTGCAGGCTGACGACGCCCATCTCGTAGCCCTCGATGAGCATGCGCGCGATGTGCGACGCGTCGTTGTTGAGCATGGCATTGACCTTGGAACTCGCTTTCAGCATGGTCTTGCCGAGCTTGCCGCCCTCCGCCTCCGCGATCTCCTCCCGCGTGAGACCGCGCTTTGCTTCCTCCATCAGCTCGCACATGCCGCGTTTCTGCTCGGACATGAGCGCGGCGAGATCCTTGTCTTCCACATAGGGCATGACGTTGTCGATGGCGTCCGTGCCCATGACGGTGCTGCGCACCATTTCTCTCAAAATCTTCATGTTGACCTCCTGAAGGTAGTCTTTGCAGGGGAGAGCGATTTATGCCCGCATTCGCGCGGGACGCGTGCGGACGAGCGTGCGTCCGCGCGTTTTCAAGGAGAGATATTCTCTTTCTTAAAGTAAAAAATTTAATAATATTCGGTATTGACGGACGGGAAGTTTTGACCTATAATTTAATAGTAAACTATTTGACGGACGGTCACACACGCCCCGACGCAGGCGGGAGAGCACAAAAAGTCAAAGGTTATACGCCAAAAGGAAAATTATGTAGGAGGGCAAAATATGCCAAACAATGTTTCTGTTGCAGAGCTGAAAGCAAAGGCAAAAGAACTGCGCCTGAACATCGTGCAGACCACGTTCAATGCCACTTCCGGTCACGTGGGAGGATCCATGTCCAGCGCGGATATGCTCATCGCGCTGTACTTCAAGTATCTCAACGTCGATCCGAAGAACCCCGATTGGGATGAGAGAGACCGCTTTGTCATGTCCAAGGGTCACTGCGCGCTCGCGTACGTTCCCTGCCTGGCGATGAGAGGTTATCTCGATCTCGACGAGGTCATGAGGAACTTCAACAAGACGGAGTCCGCCTACGGCATGCACCCCGACAGCAAGAAGATCCGCGGCTGCGATGCGTCCACCGGTTCGCTCGGACACGGGCTTCCCATGGCGGTCGGCATGGCGCTCGGTCTCAGGCTGAAGAAGATAAACAGCAAGGTCGTCGTCATGACGGGCGACGGCGAGTGCCAGGAAGGTTCCAACTGGGAGGCGGCGATGAGTGCGGCTCACTTCGGCCTCAAGAACCTCATCTGGATCATCGACCGCAACCATTTCGAGATCGACGGCAACACCGAGGACGTCATGTCCCTCGAGCCGCTGGACAAGAAGGTCGAAGCATTCGGGTTCAAAGTGCTCAAGTGCAACGGCAACAAGATGGAAGAAGTGGACAAGACCCTCGCCGAGGCTTGGGCAACGGAAGGTCCCGTCTGCATCATCTCCGACACCGTCAAGGGCTATGGCGTCAAGCAGTACGAAGGCAAGGCGACCAGCCACTACTGCTCCTTCGGCGCCGAAGAGAGCGAAGTGAAGAAGTTCATTGACGAAATCAAGAACAGAGAATTTTAAGGAGGAATACTATGGGAACTGCATGGAACGTCTATGACGGAAACAAGATGTCTTCCGGCGCAATGTACGGCAGAACTCTCGCCGAACTCGCCGCGAAAGATCCCCGCATCGTCGGTGTGACCGCCGACCTTGCAAAATCCACCAACATCGGTCTGCTCGGTGAAGCATTCCCCGACAGGCTCTTCAACGTCGGCATCGCGGAGCAGAACCTCTTCGGCGTGGCGGCAGGCCTTGCCAAAGTCGGCTTCATTCCCTTCGCCTCCACCTTCGCCATCTTCGCGTGCCTGAGAGGCGGCGAGCAGATCAGGACGGACGCGGCTTATCAGAAGCTGCCCGTCAAAGTCATCGCCACCCACGGCGGCGTCTCTTTCGGTGCTGCGGGTTCCACCCACCACTGCATCGAGGACTTCGCCATCATGCGCGCCATCCCCAACATGACCGTCGTCATCCCCGCGGACGCCTACGAGACCGCCATCGCGGTCAAGCAGTGCATCGACGTCCCCGGGCCCTTCTATCTCCGCGTCGGCAGAGGCATGGAGCCCCTCCTTCACGAGAGTGAGGAAGACAAGTGGTGCAAAGAGTTCAAGATCGGCAAAGCCATGACCCTGAAAGAAGGCAACGACGTCACCATCATCGCGTGCGGCGTGCCCACCCGTGACGCCTACATCGCGGGCGATATGCTGGAAGAGCAGGGCGTCAGCGCGCAGGTCATCAACATGCACACTCTGAAGCCCATCGACGAGGAAGCCATCATCGAGGCAGCGGTCAAGACCCGCCGTATCGTCACCGTCGAAGAGCACAACGTCATCGGCGGTCTCGGCGACGCAGTCGCGTCCGTGCTCGCGCAGAGCGGCAAGCGCTGCATCCTCACCAAGATCGGCATCCCCGACGAGTTCGGCCCCATCGGCAAGCCCGAGGACCTTTATGCCAAATACAAACTCTCCAGCCAGGGCATCATGGAAACGGTCATGGAGATCATGGGCAAAGAGATCGAAGAAGACGACTGGTCCGACGAGGACTAAAAGGAGGTGTCTATGAAAGCAAGTGCACAAGATGTCTTGACTGCCAAGATATACTTTGCCGCCGCCTTCCCCGCCTTGCGTATCCCCCTCGAGGAGGACGCCGCTCAGGCGAAAAAGTTCGAGAAAGTCAACGCTGTGGTGGAGTTCCGTGCCGCCGATGACGCCAATCCCGTCGCGTGCTACATGGTCTTCCTCACCGCGGATATGGCCGAAAAAGCCGTCCATGAGAAACGCTTCAAGGTGTTCCAGGGCGAATATCCCGGTTATATCGAGATGAAAGACGGCAGCAAGTATGACGGTCTCAAAGTCGTGAAGATGTACTTCAAGTCCATCCCGAGCCTGCTCGGTGTGTTCAAGGGCAGCTCCCCCGTCGAGATGCTCGGCATAGTGTCTCCCTTGCTCAAGAACATCTTCAACCCCGTCACGCTCAAGTTCCTCTTCCTGATGCTGACCCTCACCAAGACCATGCCTTCCTTCAATCCCGGCACGGATCAGCCCTGGGAGCAGTATCTGAAGGTCAAACTGTCCCTCTTCCTCATCACCCGCGCTCTCTCCACCGCCAACCGCGAAGGCTGGCCCGAGATCGTCGACTGGGTCAAGAAGCAGCCCGACAGGACCTATCAGTTCATCGTCGGTCCCACCCTCGACGCCAACGGCAAAGAGATCTATCCCGAGATCAAGAGCTATTTCCGCGTCAAGCAGGGCAGGACTAAGGCGGGCAACGGCGAGAGGAAGTACCCCTTCGTGCTCTTCAAGTTCCCCAACCCCGACGGATGCCTTGCGGTGCTCACCGGCAGGTACGAGTTCGTCGAAGCGGTCGGCAAGGGTGCGGTCACCATCTACGGCGCAGCGGACAGCTATGCGGTCTCTTTCAACGACCTCATGACCAAGTGCCAGGCGATGCTCGTGCCCCCTCCCAAGCCCGAGAAGAAGTAAGCACGCTTAGCGTAAAACAATCGGAGCAGGCATCTGCCTGCTCCGTTGTTTTTTGTGGGGGGGAGCCCCCCCCCACACACCCATTCGATGGATTTAATCCCAAGAGCTCGCCGCCAAGCACACTTGTTAAAAGTATTCGTCGTGCGAGGGGACGGGACGA
>CASDRL010000025.1 GCA_949283145.1 uncultured Clostridia bacterium
AAGTGCGGTGAGCACGCTCGCGTGCGGAGCACGAGGAATGCCGGGGTCCCCGCGGGAAAAATCTTTGATTTTTCGCGTGGGGCAAAAGTCCGACCAAAATGGCGACTAAAAGCCGCCATTTTGCGTTTGGTCGGAAACATTACGCGCCTTCCAGCAGCATCTTGTCCGCGACAAGAGCGATGAACTCGCCGTTGGTGGGCTTTTCGTTGGCGGAATAGATCTTCATGCCGAAGATGTTGTTGATGTTTTCGATCTTGCCGCGGTTCCATGCGACCTCGATGGCATGACGGATGGCGCGTTCCACTTTTGAGGGAGTGGTGTTGAAGGCTGCGGCGACGGAAGGATAGAGTCGTTTTGTGATGGAGTTGATGATCTCCGGGTCGTCCACGGTGATCTTGATCGCCTCGCGCAGGAACTGGTAGCCTTTGATGTGGGCGGGGATGCCGACGGAGATGAACAGGTTTGCGATCTTCTCATCGAGAGACCGATTGCGTTTGACTGCGGGGCGAGCAGGCTGCGCTGCCGGAAGAGCAGGCTCGCTCTCGCCCGAAAAGTCGTCGAGGGTGCGTAGCAGGAAATCGAAGTTGAAGGGCTTTGCGAGGAAATATTTGGCGCCGTAACGCAGGGCTTTTTGCACGAAAGCGTCGGTGTTGAGCTGACTCATCATAATGACGGCGGGACGTGGCGATTTGATTGCGGCGAGAACGCCGAATCCGTCGAGCTCGGGCATAACGATGTCGAGCAGCAGAAAATCGGGGTCGAACTTTTCCACGGCGGCGAGCGCTTCCACGCCGTTTTCGGCAACGGCGACGACGTCATAGCCGTTCACCGAGCCGAAAAACTTTTTCAGATCGGCGACAAGGACGGCATTATCGTCGGCAATAATTACGGTTTTTTTCATCATATCCTCCAAAATTTTGTAATTTTATTCTATCACGGACAAATTTCGTATGCGGAAGGCAAAACGCGCGCCTTTTCGGCAAAAATGTCGAGTTTTGCACATTCATGTCTATCCTTTCCGCAACGCAACGCAGACACACGACGCCGCGCGGGAAGACCGCGAGTTCTCGGCGATCCGCGCGACGTATTCCGTCGGCGACAGAATAATACAAAACGCACGCGATGATTTCAACAATTATTTTCACACATTTTTCATTGTGCGTATATGTCGCGCTTTGCGCGCGGGCATGCAACGATATGTTGACAAACCGCGAGAAAACGGGTCAAAAAAACTGGTGAAATAAAATAGATGTCTCTGTGCGCCGCGGAAGAGGAAAAGAGAGGGGGCTCGCGTTGCGAGACGGCGGCGGAGGAGAGCGGCTCGGAAGGGGCGGCGAAGGCAAAAAATCCTATTTATTCAAAAAAATTTGCCGGAACGGTTTACATATGGGCGTTGTATAAATATAATAAATGAAAATTCCAAACATGACCGCGTGAGGAAGTAATGGCAAAATATAAAAAATGCCCGCGCTGCGAGCTGAATTGGATCCCCGTCGAAGAAGAGCTTTGCGAAGTGTGCAAGGCGGAGCTTGGCAAAGCCAGCACCATCAGCCTCATTGAGGATGACGATGACGGGACGTACGAAGAAGAAAGGATCTGTCCCGTCTGCAAATCCAACTATCTTTCCGACGACGAAGACATTTGCGCGGAGTGCAGGGCGAAGCAGAAGGCGGAGAAGGCGGAGAAGTCCGAGGACGAAGACGAGGGCTGGAAGGAGTTCGTCGAAGAGGATTCCGACACCGCTCTTGTCGGAGACGACGACTCGGAGATCTCCCTTTCCCTCTTGCAGGAAGAGGAAGAGCAGGACGCGGAGGAAGAGGAGGAGTCCTATTCCGACGAGCCCGACGATTTCGACGAATCCATAACCGATTTCGACGAAGACGATTACGACGAAGATGAAGACGAAGAGGACGGGGACGACGAGGACCTGTGAGCCTTCCGGAGGAGTTATGCAAAAGGACGCCAAGTTCGTGAAAGAGATCGCGGACATGAAAGAAGATTTTCCGCAGTGGTACACCGACGTCATCTTAAAAACGGAGCTGGTGGATTACGGTCCCGTCAAGGGCACGATGGTCATCCGCCCTTACGGCTACGAGATCTGGGAGCACATCCGGGATGAGCTTGACCGCCGCTTCAAGGCGACTGGGCACAAGAACGCCTATTTCCCGATGTTCATCCCCTTGAGCTATCTCATGAAGGAAGCGGAGCATGTCGAAGGGTTCGCGCCCGAGGTCGCGCTTGTTACGCATGTGGGCAATACGGAGCTTGAAGAAAAGCTCGTCGTGCGCCCGACTTCCGAGACCATCATCTGCGACATGTACTCCAAGTGGGTGCAGAGCTACCGCGATCTGCCCCTTCTCATCAACCAGTGGGCGAACGTCGTCAGGTGGGAGAAGACCACCCGTCCCTTCCTCAGGACGAGCGAGTTCCTCTGGCAGGAAGGGCACACCCTCCACTCCACCGAGGAAGAGGCGAGAGAGGAGACTCTCAGGATGCTCGAAGTCTACCGCGAGTTCATGCAGAACGTCCTCGCCATCGAGGTGCTCACGGGCAAAAAGACGGAGAAGGAGAAGTTCGCGGGTGCGGTGGACACCTACACTATGGAAGCGATGATGCTGGACGGCAAGTCGCTGCAATCCGGCACATCTCATTATCTCGGCAAAAACTTTGCTTCCGCATTCGAGATCAAATATCTCGACCGTGACGGCAAACTCAAGAATCCTTATCAGACGAGCTGGGGCGTTTCCACCCGTCTCATCGGCGCGCTCATCATGGCGCACGGCGATCAGCGCGGGCTCAAACTCCCGCCCCGCGTCGCGCCCGTGCAGACGGTGGTCATCCCCGTCGCGCAGCACAAAGAGGGCGTCATCGAGAAGGCGAGAGAGCTCGCCGACGCGCTCCGTAAGGCGGGCGTCCGCGTGGAAGTGGACGAAAGAGACCAGTCCGTCGGCTGGAAGTTCAACGAATGGGAGATGAAGGGTGCGCCCCTCCGCATCGAGATCGGTCCCCGCGACATCGAGAACGGCGTCTGCGTCTTCTCCCGCCGCGACACGCACGAGAAGGGCACCATCGCCCTCGCCGATGTCGCCGAGAAAGTCCCCGCGCTCCTCGACGACATCCACGAGACCATGTATCGTCAGTCCGCGGATTTCCTGCATTCCCACATCGTCACCTGCCACAACATGGCAGAGTTCAACGTCGCCCTCGACAAACAATGCTTCGTCAAAGCCATGTGGTGCGGCTGCCGTGAATGTGAAGACGCCATCAAAGCCGAGACCGCAGCATCGGCGCGCGCCCTTCCCTTCGATCAAACTCCCGTCGGCGACACTTGTGTGTATTGCGGGAAACCTGCTAAGCACACCGTTGTCTTCGCCAAAAGCTACTGAGGGCACTATTCGGCGAATAACATCGTCAAAGTCCCCGTCGTGGATGCTCACGTACGTTTCTGTACGTTCCGCCTCCCGACGGGGCTTTTCCTTGTTCTTCATCCGAATATTGCCCTCAGTCCTGACGCCGCCATTTGGCGCAGAACTTTGTCAGCACCCCTTTTTCGGCTCGTTACGTACGGCATAGTACGCGCCTACGTCGCAATCCGCGCTAAACTGCAAGAAAGCCGCTCAAAAAAGCGGCTTTCCTTTTGCTTATGCACGGTTGCTCCTTTTCCCCACAAAGTGTCCTCGCTGCGCTGTGGTACTTTGTGGGGACCCCGATAGGCGGGGGTGCTTTCGCGCTCTGCATCCAAATGACGCCGCTCAGCGAATAAGTTTGGAGTGGGCGAATTGCTGTGTCAAGCGCCTGCGGTCTGAACAGTCACGTACGCCCAAGTACGCTCCTGTCCATCCCGCAGGCGCTTTCCTTGCACTTCATCCGAATATTGCCCTCAGCTAATAAGTTCAGAGCGGGTGTATTAGAGCGCGATGTTTCTTTTTTCGGAGACGGGATTACGCGCCGCTCACCCAAGCGTTCACAGGCGGTGCAACCGCCTCTTGAACGCCGCGGCGCGTAAAGTGAGTGCCGAGCAACGCCGTAAACTCAAATAGGCACGGGCTTTAAGTGCGAACCGAAGGTCCAGCGATTGTTGCGCCATGCGCCAATCGCGTCGCGCCGAATTCCTCCGCCCGTGCCGGGTTTTCGGTAAGTGCAGTTCTCCGCTTGGTTATGTTGGTGCGATTACCAAAAAATTTTGGTAAGGTTCAAAAGTAAGTCCCGCATGATGCGAGGACGATACTTTTTCGGACACGGGGGAGGAAAGCCCGAAGGGAAGGAGGGGGAATTCTTACTCACCCCCGAGACGAGCAGCTTATTCGTAGCGTGTTTGAACACGACGAACACCTCGAGCGAGCGTTGTTCGGCGCGATCCCTTGACAAAAGAAGGCGCCTAAAAGAGCCATAAACAAATAGCACAGGAGCGCAAGGGTGCAACACCCTCGCAAGCCCCTCGCGTGTCAGGCGGCGGCGTCTGCGCCGATTTGGTTGACGGACTGATCCACCTCGCGCTCCAAAGTGAACTTCATCTCACCGGTCTCGTCCACGGTGAGGACGATGTTGCCGTTGTTGTCCGTGCGGTAGATGGTCATATCGTCTTCGATAAAGCGGTCGAGGGTGTTTTGGCGGGGGTGGGAGAAGGTGTTGCCGTCAGCATTGCAGCTTATGACGGCGTACTCGCAATTTATCGCGTCGAGGAACTCTTCCGTCGAGGAAGTCTCGCTGCCGTGATGCCCGACTTTCAGCACATCGCAGTCGAGACTGCCGCCGATGCGATCCACAAATGTCGGCTCGTTTATCTCGTTGCTGTCGCCCGTGAGGACTATGCGCACGTCGTTGTATTCCAGGATGCCGATGGGTGAGATGGCGTTCTTTTCTTCCGCGCTCGAAAGGTCGCTCTCCGCATAGTATTCCTCGGTGGGGCAGTAGAAGGTGAGCATATAGGTCGCGCCCTCATAGCTTCCGTCCGCCTGCTTTGTGCCATCCGTTATGACGATGGAGTTGGTGTCCTCGTCGGGGTCGACATTGAGTGTGACGGTGCAGTCGGGTTCCGTCAGTGCCGCGATGAAGAAGTCCGCATAACACGCGGTGCTTATGGTGTCCTCGTCCGTAAATCTGTCAAGCTGTTCCTGTGGCAGATCTGCCTCTGCGACCTTATCGTGCGTGGCGAGGACATTGGGCATGAACACATTGTCCACCTGATACTTTTCCAGCACTTCGTCCATGAAATAAACATGGTCGCTGTCACAGTGCGTGAGCATGAGATAGTCAAGCTGACCGTCCGTGATGTAGTTGTCCATATAAGCAAGGGTTTCGGTGCGGTATGAGGAAGAATTGTTGTAATTCGCGCAGTCGATGAGCATATCCTTGCCGTCGGGGAAGAGGATGAGGATGCTGTCGCCCTGTCCCACGTCCATGAAATGCACTTGCAGTTCGCCGTCACCGGGTGCGAGCACGGTGGGCGGAGCGCCGCCGCCATCGTCCGGAGTAGTGCCGTCGTCGGGGGAGGTTTGTTCGCCGCGGTCGGGCAGGATCGCGCCCGCAATGTCCTCAAAGAGGTCGGGCGCGGCGAAGTATATGATCACCGCCGCGATCACCAAAACGAGCACTATGGCGACGAGTGCGATGATGAGATTTTTCATTCCCTTTTTGGATGTGTGTCGTGCTGCCATACATTCATTATACATCATGATGTCCGCGCGTGCAACGGCGGAATGTCGCGTCGTTCCGCGGGCATTGACGCGGGTTTTGTTTGCAACGGGGAGAAAGTGTGGTATAGTGTCGGTATGAAAGATCTTTCCCGTGCCGGATTTTCGCTCGCGCAGCCCCTCTCGGAGGACGAGGCGGCGGCGATGCACCCCATGTCCCTTGCGTTCGTAGGGGATGCGGTGCAGTCTCTTTTCATGCGTACGGCGGTGGCTGTCGCGGACGGAGGCAAGACGGGCGCCCAGCACCGCGAGGTCACGCGCACGGTCAATGCGGTGGCGCAGGCGGCGGCGAGCGCGCGCATATCCCCCCTCTTTGACGAGAGGGAGGCGGACATCTTCCGCAGAGCGCGCAACTGTCACATCCAGACCTCGGCAAAGCATGCGGAGCGTGCGGAATACCGCCGCGCCAGCGGGCTCGAGGCGGTGCTCGGATTTCTCTTTCTCACGGGGAAGACGGAGCGGTTGAACGAATTTTTGCGCATCGCCGCAGAGGAGGACGAAGGATGCTGATCTACGGCAGAAACCCCGTGCGCGAAGCGTTTCGCGCAGGCAAGACGGCGGAGAAGATATTTTTTGTTAAGGGCGAGCGGGACGCCCGTCTTTCCGCGCTCTTTTCCGAGGCGAAGGAGAAGGGAGTGCCCGTGGAATACGTCGAGCGCGCCGTCATGGATAAACTCACGGGCGGCGGCAACCACCAGGGCGTCGCGGCAAGGGTGACGGACTTTTCCTACTCCTCTTTGGACGACATCCTGAGCATTGCCGAGAGCAGAGGAGAGAAGCTGCTCGTCGTGCTCCTCGACGGCATCACGGACCCGCACAACCTCGGCGCGATCGTGAGGAGCGCGGAGTGTTTCGGCGCGCACGGCATCGTCATCCCCGCCCGCAGGAGCGTGGGCGTGACGGACACCGTGGTCAAGGTGTCGAGCGGTGCGACGGAGCATATGGCGATCGCGAAAGTCACCAATCTCAACGACGCGATAAGAGAGCTCAAAGAGCGCAATGTATGGGTTTATGCGTGCGATTTCGGCGGTGAAGCCCCGAAATGTGCGGATCTCAAAGACGACACGGCGCTCGTCGTGGGCAGCGAAGGGGCGGGAGTGCACCGTCTCACGCGGGAGCTTTGCGACGGCGTCATCACCATCCCGGAGCGGGGGAAGATCAATTCCCTCAACGCTTCCGTGGCGGCGGGAGTGGTGCTCTACGAGGCGGCGAGGCAGCGCGCATGAAGGACGGAAGGATGACGGACGGCGAACTCGCGCTTGCGGCGCAGAGGGGAGACGCGGCGGCGGAGGAGAAGCTCGTGAGACGCTTCGAGCCCCTTGCCGAGGGTGTCTCGCGCTCCTATATCCTTGCGGGCTGCGACGCGGACGACCTCAGACAGATCGCCAGGATCGCGCTGCTCGAAGCCGTGCGCACCTACGATCCCGCTCGCGGGGCGGAGTTCTCCACCTATGCGTCCGCGTGCGTCAAAAACCGTATGCGGGACGCGGCGCGGAGCGCTGCGGCGGGCAAGAACGCGCCCTTGAACACCGGAGTCAGCATAGACGACGAGAGAGCGGAGGAGGGCGGCGTCGCCTTGGGCGAGCTGGTCTCGCCGGAGCTTTCCCCCGAGCAGCAATACATCGAGAAGGAAGCGGAAGCGGCGTTTTTCGAGGCGCTGAAAGAGATCATCGGTGAGCGAGACCTCACCGTCATCAGGCTGTATCTCGCC
Organism: uncultured Clostridia bacterium; assembly: GCA_949283145.1. Classification (GTDB taxonomy): domain Bacteria; phylum Bacillota; class Clostridia; order Christensenellales; family CAG-917; genus Limadaptatus. The sequence goes on from CASDRL010000025.1 coordinate 7,405, forward strand.
AGCATGCCTTATAAGGAGATCTCCGAAAAGCTCGGCATCTCCGCAAAAAAGGTGGACAACACCATCTATTCCGCAAAGAAAAAGATCGCCCGTCTCATCGCGGACATCAAAAAGGATTGAGGTCTTTCCCGGGCGCACTTTCCGCCCGCGCTGCGGGAGGGCTGCCGCGCATGATAGCGCAAAAAGCGGAGCTGCACGCTTCGGCTTCCCCGCAGCGCGCGCAGGATCGCGGCGTGCGGATGCGGTATAATGAGGGCGGTCGCGCCCGTTTTCCCCGCCGCGGAACGCGAAAATCGTGTGAAAATTTGGTTAAAAGCCTTTGACTTTAACTTGTTTATATATTATCATTATCAAGCAATTCCGCCAGGGGCGGAGTTTTAATCCTTCCCCGAAAGGGGCATCAAGTCCAAAAGGAGGTAAGCTATGAATAAGTACGAGATCCTGTACATTATTCGCTGCGACATCGAAGATGACCGCAAAAATCAGGTCGTCGAGAAGTACAATGCGCTCGCCGAGAAACTCGGAACTTTGGAAGCCACGGACATCTGGGGCATGAAGAAGTTCGCCTACGAGATCGACAAGCAGACGGAAGGCTACTACGTTCTCATGAACGTGGAGTGCGACGCTGCGGCGCAGGCTGAGATCGACAGACAGATGGGCATCGATGACAATGTCGTAAGAAGAATGATCGTCAAGAAGTAATAAGGAGTCAGATATGAACAAGGTGTTTTTGATTGGCAATCTCACGAGAGATCCCGAGCTGTCCACCACCTCCGGCGGAGTCAAATTCTGCCGCTTTACCCTCGCCGTTTCCAGGTCCTATTCCAAGGACGGCAAGCGTGAGACGGATTTTCTCCCCGTTGTCGTTTGGAGAGCGCAGGCGGACAATTGCGCGCGCTATCTCAAAAAGGGCAGCAAAGCCGCAGTCAGCGGCTCCGTGCAGACCCGCACCTATGACACCCAGGACGGCTCCCGCCGCTATGTGACCGAGATCGCCGCCGACGAAGTGCAGTTCCTTTCCACCCGCAGCGAAAGCGAGGATGCGAAGGATCCCGCGGATTTCGACGACCTCACTCCCATCGACGACGAGCTGCCTTTCTAATTTCAAGGAGAACAGAAAATGAGTGAAGAAGTAAAAGCTCCGCGCCCTCCCAAAAGAGCGCCCAAGAAAAAAGTGTGCACTTTCTGCGTCGAACACGCAGAGACCATCGACTATAAGGATGCAGCCAAACTCCGCCGTTTCACCACCGAAAAGGGCAAGATCCTGCCCCGCAGGATGAGCGGCGTCTGCGCCAAGCACCAGAGACTGCTTGCGACCGCCATCAAGCGGGCGAGAGTTATGGCTCTGCTCCCCTATAAAGCCGACTAAAGCGCGCTATTTTGCGTGATACTGCGTCAAAGCCGCGTCCCCGACCGCTCACGTACGAGAAGTACGCCACGCGTCCGGGAGACGCGGCTTTTCCTTGTCTGACGCTAAAATATCGCGCTTTAGCAAGCTGAACGCCGCCATTCGGCGCATAACTTTGTCAGCGCCCTTGTCGTGGATGCTCACGTACGTCTGTGTACGCTCCGCCTCCCGACAAGGGCGCTTTCGCGTTCTGCATCCAAATGGCGGCGTTTAGTAAATTAGCGTTTGTGCGGGCGTGTTTGAGTACGATGGCTCTTTTTCGGAGACGGGATTACGCGCCGCTCAGCCAAACTTGCACAGCAGGCGCTTGCGCCTGCTCTTGCAAGTCGCGGCGCGCTAAATGAGTGCCGAGCGCCGACGAAACATTAAATAGGCACGGGCGTCGTGCGCGAGCGCCGAATTCCTCCGCCCGTGCCGGGTTCTCGGTGAGTTCTGTTCGCCGCTCGATTATGTTAGTGCGAGACACAAACTTTTTTCAAGAGGCGGACGGTAAGTCCCGCATTTTAGGAGGACGATACTATAATCGGACACGGGGGAGGAAAGCCCGAAGGGAAGGAGGGAGAATTCTAACTCACCCCCGGGACGAACAGCTTATTCGGAGCGTCCCCGAACACGACGAACAGACTATCCGGCGTGTATTTGAATGCGATGAACGCTTGATCGCAGAACCTCAAAACGACCGGCACTCGCCGGTCGTTTTGAGTTGCAATGTCACTTGCAGTTTTTGCAGTTTCTGGCGTCGGAAGCGTTCTTGGAGGCTTTCGCCTGCTTGCCCGCTTTCGCCTTGGAGCTTTCGCTCGCTGCGGAAGCCTGTCTGCCGTTTGCTCCGGATTTGGTGTTTTCCATGTTCACTCCTTTGGGGGATCGCCCCGTGTTCAGACTTTTGCCTGTCGAGGGTAGTATGCCGCTCCGCTCGGGGTTTTATACTTCGCTCTGCGGGGGAATTGTTTTCCCACGCCACTTTTCGCCGCCAAGTGTTCATCTCGGTTCAGAGTGTTCGTCGTGCTCAAGCACACTCCGAACAGGCTTTTCGTCTCGCGGGTGAGTTAGAATTTCCCCCTCCTTCCCTTCGGGCTTTCCTCCCCCGTGTCCGATTAGAGTATCGTCCTCCTAAAATGCGGGACTTACCGTCCGCCTTTTGAAAAAAGTTTGTGTCTCGCACTAACATAATCGAGCGGCGAACAGTACTCACTGAGAACCCGGCACGGGCGGAGGAATTCGGCGCGACGCGATTGGCGCGGAGCGCAGCAATCGCTGGACCTTCGGTTCGCGCACTACGCCCGTGCCTACTTAATGTTCCGTCGGCGCTCGGCACTCACTTAGCGCGCCGCGACTTGCAAGCGTGGGCGAAAATTCGCCCACGGTGCAAGTTTGGCTGAGCGGCGCGTAATTCCGTCTCCGAAAAAAGAAACATCGCATTCGGGGGCGCTCGCCCTTGCTTTAATAAAAGTGCGCCGAGTGTTGCGGGCGAAGCCGCAACGCTCGGCGCATTCTTATAAAAAACAAGGGGTCGAGGGGCATAATGCCCCTCGCGAGGTCAAGGGGCAGAGCCCCTTGCACACTCCCACCGGGATGCAGGGGCAGAGCCCCTGCCGGGGGCAAGGACGGCGAAAAGTTAGCAATGTGCAACTTTCCGGCGGCGTATCGTTGCCATCGCGCGCGTGTGTGCTATAATATGCGTATGGTCAACATCGGCAACTCCTGGGACGGGCTTCTTGCGGACGTCTTTGCGTCCGAAAACTATTTGCGGCTGCGCGAATTTCTCAAAGAGGAATATCGCCGTCACACCGTCTATCCCGATATGCACGACATTTTCAACGCGCTGCGCTACACCCCGTACGAAAAGGTGAAAGCGGTCATCCTCGGGCAGGACCCCTATCACGGGGAAGGGCAGGCGCACGGGCTTTGTTTTTCCGTAAAACCCGGCGTGCCCGCTCCGCCGTCTCTCCAAAACATTTTCAAAGAGATCCGCGACGAGACGGGCGTTGACAACACCTCGCCATGTCTTGTGCCGTGGGCAAAGAACGGCGTGCTCCTTCTCAACACCGTGCTCACCGTACGGGCAGGGCAGCCCAATTCCCACAGCGGCAAAGGATGGGAAGAGGTCACGGACGAGATCATCCGCCGTCTCAACGCGCGCGAAGAGCCGATGGTCTTCCTGCTTTGGGGCAGGAACGCGCGCTCCAAAAAAGCGCTAATCACTTCGCCCCGACACCTCGTGCTCGAGTGCGCGCACCCATCGCCCCTCTCCGCCTACAACGGCTTCTTCGGTTGCGGGCACTTCCGCAAGACGAATGAGTTTTTGCAGAAATACGGGGTTGAACCCATAGATTGGCGCACTTAAACAGCGTTTTATGCAAAAGGAGTGACAATGGCAGTCAACATAGACAGGATAAACGAGCTTGCGCGCAGGGCAAAGACGGAAGGTCTCACGGAAGAGGAGAAGGCGGAGCAGGCAAAGCTCAGGCGTGAGTATGCGGACAGCGTTCTCGGCAATCTCCGGGCACAGTTGGACAATACTTATATAAAAAAAGAGAACGGGGAGATCGTCCGTCTTTCGGCGCGTTCCGAGGATGATCGGGACACGGAGTAGGACGGGTTCGCCGAGCCCGCAGCGGTTCGGATGAGCAAACAACAGGCGCCGCGGCGGGGGCGAAAGGAGCGCACCGCGCGGCGGGATCGGAGGAATACGGTTTTATGAGTACAGCAGGCATGACCGCTCTCGGTTTCGTGCTGGTCTTTATCGGCACGGCTGCGGGCGCGGCGGTCGTATTCGTGTTCAAGAAGGACATTTCACCCAAGTTCAACACCCTCTTTTTGGGGTTCGCGGCGGGAATAATGATCGCGGCGTCCGTGTGGTCGCTCATCATCCCTTCCATCGACGGGGCGGAGAGCTACGGCAAACTCGCGTGGCTGCCGGCGGCGATAGGCATCGTCGCGGGCGGAGTCTTCCTCACCTTACTTGACAAGGTGGTGCCGCACATGCACATCGCCACCAACGAGGTGGAAGGTATGCACTCCAATGCCGCCATGTCCACCAAGATGTTCCTCGCCGTCACCATCCACAACATCCCCGAGGGGCTTGCCGCGGGCGTGGTGTTCGGCGCCGCCGCCGCGACGGGCAGCAAAGAGGCGTATTTCTCCGCGCTTGTGCTCGCTATCGGTATGGCGGTGCAGAATTTCCCGGAAGGCGCAGCCGTTGCCCTTCCTCTGCGTGCGGCGACGGGCAGCCGCGTCAAAGCCTTCCTCTATGGCGCGGGCAGCGGCATCGTCGAACCCATATTCGCCATCTTCGGCTATTTCCTCACCTCTTACGTCGAAGCGCTTCAGCCCTGGCTCCTCGCGTTCGCGGCGGGTGCGATGCTCTTCGTCGTCGCGGAAGATCTCATCCCCGAGGCAAAACTCGCGGAGCATCCCCACCTCGGTACCTGGGGCGTCGTGAGCGGGTTCGTGCTCATGATGATCCTCGACGTCGCCCTCGGTGCGTGACCCGCTCTTGCGCCTTCACGCAGAATATGTTATAATCCTTTTCGACGGCACAGTCCGTCACTCCGGGGACGGATCCTCCGCCCCCATTAAAAAGGGGAGAGGTTCGCTTTTGCGAACACGCATTGCCCGGCTCATCCCCCCAAAGGAGAAAAGTATGCTCAGATCTCACGAGTCGGAAGAGATGTATCTCGAGACCATTCTCGTCATCAAAAAACGCAAGGGTACGGTGCGCTCCGTCGACATTGTCGAGGAGCTGAATTATGCCAAGTCCAGCGTTTCCCGCGGCGTCAACCTGCTCATCGAAAAGGGGTTCATCACCATAGGCAAAGGCGGCGACATCTCTTTCACCGAAAAAGGGCTGGAAAGAGCGTCCTCAGTCTATGAGCGCCACCGCGTCATCACCCGCGTGCTCCGTTCCCTCGGCGCCACCAAAGAAGTCGCCGAAGAAAACGCTTGCCGCATCGAACACGTCATCTCCGACGAGCTTTTCGACGTCCTCCGCGCCTACGACGAAAAGTGAGCGCAGGGGCGCCGCCCCTGCACCCCGACGGGGATGTCCAAGGGACTCTGCCCCTTGACCCCGCGAGGGACATTATGCCCCTCGACCCCAGACTTTAATATAATATTGCGCCGAGCGTTGCGGCTTCGCCCGCAACACTCGGCGCACTTTTATAATAAAAAAGTACGGGGGTGTGGGGGTATAATACCCCCACAGGGAGCGCGAGGGTGTAACACCCTCGCAAGGGGGCGTGGGGAAATAATTCCCCCACGCGAAAAGATCAATCCGCGAAGGCGTTTTCGACTTCGGAGCGGGAGAGGGTCTTGGTCCTAAGGAAGGCGGCGCGCAGGCGCGCGATGATGCCTGCGTGGTTTTGAACAATGGTTTTCGCGCGGGCGTACTGTTCCTCGAGGATCTTCTCGCGCAGGCGTTCGGTGTCGTCGAGTTTTTGCTCGGAGATCTCGATGTAGTAATAGGTGTCGGTGTTGAGATATCTCCAGCCGAAGAGTCCGTTCGAGAAGGCGCTGTTGAGGAGTTTCGTTGCGGAATGGAGGTCTCCCTCAAGGTCGGTGAAAGCTCCGCCGAGCAACATTTCTTCCGCCGCCATACCGCCGAGCAACACCGCCACTTTGTCGAGCAGGGCAGAGCGGTCGTCCACGGTGATGATCAGGCTCTCATCCTCGTCCTCATCGTCGTCGTCCTCGTCCGGAGCGGAAAAGAGGGAGCGAATGGGCGCGTTGGGCGAGACTTCGGACTCGAAACGCATGGACACTTCGTCATAGGTGCGTCTCAATTCGCGCGAGACGACGAGGTGTCCGAGCATATGCGTTGCGACGAGCAGCATATCGCGGTCGGAACTTTCGCGGTTGATGTCGCAATGCAGGATCTTGTTCGCCTGTTCCAGCAATGTCTCGTCGGTGAGGGGAGTGTCCGCGAATATACTTTCCGCCACGGCTTCGTTGACCATCGTTTTGATGTCCGCGCCGTTCAGCCCGGGGATCTGTTCCGCAATAGCGGCGCAGTCTATGCCCGTCGGGACGGGGTCGAGCTCGTCGATGTAGTGTTGCAGGATGGCGGCGCGCCCCGCTTTGTCCGGTGCGTAGAGGCAGATGTGCTTGTCCATCCTGCCGGACCGTAGCAGCGCGGGGTCGAGATCGTCCTTGTCCGAGGACGCGCCCACCACCAGTACCCCTTCACTGCCGTCCATGCCGTCGATGAGCTTGAGCAGGGCGGAGAGGTTGCGTTTGGTCAGATCCGTCCTGTAATAGCAGTCGCCTACAAAGGTGTTGAGCTCGTCGATGAAGACGACGGACGGAGCGACCTTTTTCGCGCGGGCGAACACCGCTTTCAGTTTGCGGATGCCTTTGTGATCGCCGAGTTCCGAGCCGTCCACATAGAAGAAGGGCGCGTCAAGTTCGGTCGCCAGCACCTTGGCGAACAGCGTCTTGCCTATGCCCGGTTCGCCCGAAAGGATGAGCCCTTTCGGGAGGCGCGCGCCTCTTTCGCCGTACTCGTCGTAACGGGCGAAAATGTCGATTATTTTCGCAAGTTCCTGTTTTTCGGTATCGTAGCCCGCTATGCTGTCAAGATAAAATTTTTCCATAGTAGTATCCTCCTTTATTGCGTGATCTCCACCGTTTCGATGACATCACGCCGCAGGAAAGACACCGACAGTCCCGGGGCGCATTAGACAAAAATAAAAGCGAGTCCCTCCGACCCGCTTCCGACGTCCGAGTGATGAAGAAGATTTAGATTTAGTGCAAGATGTTCGTCATTTTTCTTTCTCCCGATGAGGGGACAATAGCACAGACCCTACCCGAAACGCAAGCGAATTTGCAAAAAAATCTCGTCGACGACCGCCCCGAACAAGCGCAAAACACGGCGTCTGCCGTGTTTTGTGACATAAAAATATTTTTTCTTGCGCGCATGAGCACAGCGGTCTCGTCGTGCTCAAAGACGCTCTATCAAGCTGTTCGTCTCGCGGGTGAGTTAGAATTTCCCCCTCCTTCCCTTCGGGCTTTCCTCCCCCGTGTCCGAAAAAGTTCAGTCCTCCTAAAATGCGGAACTTACTTTCCACCTCTTGAAAAAATTTGGGTCTCGCACTTACATAATCGAGCGGCGAACAGTACTCACTGAGAACCCGGCACGGGCGGAGGAATTCGGCGCGACGCGATTGGCGCGGAGCGCAGCAATCGCTGGACCTTCGGTTCGCGCACTACGCCCGTGCCTACTTAATGTTTCGTCGGCGCTCGGCACTCACTTAGCGCGCCGCGACTTGCAAGAGCAGGCGCAAGCGCCCGCTGTGCAAGTTTGGCTGAGCGGCGCGTAATTCCGTCTCTGTAAAAGAAACGGCGCACTCGGGGACGCTCCGAAAAAGTGATCGGCGCACTTTTATAATAAAAAAGCACGGGGTGTGGGGGAATAATTCCCCCACAGGGAGCGCAATGGTCACCCCACTTCCCCTCGCAAAAATAGACTTTAACGAACGTAATGCGGGGTTAAAGTGTGTGTTTTGTTATTTGCGGTTTTTATGGTCGCGGTAGAGGGCGTCTATGCTGCGGTCCCATGTTGCCTCTCCTTCCTTTGAAAAGAAGCAGCCGGGGACGCCGCCTTCCTTGTCGCGGTGGTACGCCACGCACTCACAGCATTTGCCGTGTCTGGGGCAGGGATATGTGCAGGGGCAAGGACGGGTATTGTCACAGTTTGGCATAATTTTCTCCTTGGTGTTTTTCTAAATTATAAGGCGACGCCGCGTAGTAGTCAATCCTCTTTGCGCCGAGTGCTGGTGACACATCGTGTGTTCGGCTGTCCGTGCGCGACGGCGCCGCCGGATCGATGTCGGGCGGGCGGACCAAGGGGCGGGAAATATGGCAGGGCGGGATGACCGGCATGTCCGCGCACACATGACAGGCGTTGACGATAAATTCCGTCTGTTCAAAAGCACCGAAAAGAATTGCTCCGAGGCCGGTTCGTATTGTTCCGGTCCGGCATAACAAAAAGAGACGGGATCTCCGTCTCTTTTGCCGTGGTGGGGTTGAATAGACTCGAACTATCGACCTCACGCTTATCAGGCGTGTGCTCTAACCAACTGAGCTACAACCCCTAGTTCCCCTTTCGGGGGCTTGTGGTGGAGATGCACGGATTCGAACCGAGGACCTCTTGAATGCAAATCAAGCGCTCTACCAACTGAGCTACACCCCCGCGGTGAATGCTTAAAAATGATAGCACCCGCATAATCTTTTGTCAAACGATTTTCACACATTGTCTTGTGATTCTACACCAAAGCACACAAAATCGATCATACCATACCAAAACTCATAAGGGAAGTAAAAAGTAAGCCCGATCGCGGCGGTTTTGTTGATATTATATCATGTCGAAGCAAATGACGATGCGAGGAAAACGCTCCGCGGAGGCGGAGCGTTTTTTTGTGGTTTTGGGGGTGGGTGTTTGGTTTACGCCTTCTTTTTCTTCATGCTTATGCAGGCGAAGATGAGGGCGAAGAGGGTGTGCAGCACGCCGATGGCTGCGGGGGCGAGGAGCAGGAATTTCATATCGCCGATGACGGTCTCCATGAAGTATTGCGCCAGGTCGAGCTCCAGCTCCCCTGCATAGGAGAAGAGGAAGGGCTGGAAGAGGATGCACGCGGACACCGCGAGCAGCCCGAGCGCCAGGATGAGATGGAGCAGGCGGGGATACTTCTTTGCGATGAAGCCCACGAGCGCGAGCGCTGCGGTGAGGAGCGTCCCGAGGAAGAAGATGATGGGGAGCACAGTCACGAGCCCGTCCGCGACATTCTCTTCGAAGATGGCTTTGATGTGTTCCGCGGTCATATCATCGCCCGCGATGTCCTCGAGCATGCCGACGCCGTCAAAAGCGGAGAGCGCGGAGAGGAAATCGCCCGCAGTGAGCTCCTCGGAAGAGCCCGTTTCGCCCATGATGTCGCCCATGATGTCTTCCATCGTGGCGCCGCCCTGGTCGGCAAAGAAGTGACCGAGCAGGGAACACACGAGCAGGAGTGCCGCGAAGATGAAGATCATCACGTTCCTGGGTCTGCCGGACTTCTTTTCTGAGGCAGCGGCTGCGCGCGCCTCTTTCCTTGCCGTCTTTTCGTCGGCGGGAACGGTGTTGATCGCGCCGGTGTAGACGGGGTTGGGTGTCGCCGCAGCGGGATTTTGGGGAGTGAAGGTGGGTTGCACAGCCGCAAGCGCGTCACGGTTGGGCAATTTCACCGCGATGGCGACGCCGCAGTTGGGGCACTTGATCTTGTGCTTGTAACCGTCGGGCAGATTCGCCGCATTGGCAGGAGCAGGGAAACAGATCTCGGCTCTGCAGCTCGGACATTTGGTGTACATAACGGTCTCCTTCTTTAGGATATTATACAAGGACATTATAAATGGATATGCCTGTAAAGTCAATGGCAATCGAAATTTATTTTTTTATGCTCCCGGCTTGCGCGGATCGCCTGCGGATGTTATAATCTCATTGCCTCGGGTGCGGCGAAAGCCGATGATCGGGAAGTCGGGTGAGAATCCCGCACAGCCCCCGCTACTGTAAGGTTGAAACGGATCCCGCCATTCCTGCCCCGGCAGGGAGAAGGCGCCGCGGCATATGCCGACCGAAGTCAGGAGACCGGCCCGAGAGTGAATAAAGCAGTTGTTTCGGCGGGAGACGACGGCGTTTTTTTGCGCTTGCCTTCCGCGGAAAGAACGGGAGGTTTTTTCATGAAACACACATTTGCGACAAGGCTTTGTCTCGCGGTCGCGGCGCTCCTGCTCGTCGGCGTATTTGCCCTCGCGCTTGCTGCCTGCAACGAAAAGGGCGGCAACACCGAAGAAGTGACGGTCAGTCTCATCATCGGCGACGCCGACGCGGTGAGCGTGACGACGGACGCCCCCTTTCTTTACGACCTTTTGAAAGAGTATTGCGAAGAGAACGGGCTCGCCCTCGAGGGCAGCATGAGCGCGACGGGATTCTATGCTACGCGCATAGGCGACCTCGCGGAAGACGCGGCGGCAGGGGAGTATATCATGTTCTATCACGACATCGACGACATCACCCTCTACATTCCTGACTACAACATAGAAAGGGATGGCAAGACCTTCTTCTCCTCCTCTGCCGGGGTGTCCTCCCTTCCTCTCCGCGATGGGGCGACCTATCTCGTTACGCTGATGTCATTCTGACAATTTCGGCAGTTTATCGCACATAAATGATGTCTGAACCCCGTTTTGATGAAAGGACTGCGGTGACGGAGGAGGTGCCGGGGATGCTCCCCGAGGTCCCCCCGCCGCCGCGGGAAAAGAGGCGGATGCGCCTTGCCGCCGAGTATGTGGTGAAGGTCGCCGTGATGGCGGCGCTCCTCACCGCGCTCAAATTCGCGCTCTCTTTCATCCCGAACGTCGAGGTGGTGACTCTGCTCATCATGGTGTATGCCGCCGTGTTCGGCGCCGCGTACGTCCTGCCCGCCGTCCTCGTCTTCTGCGCGGTGGAAGTCGCCATTTACGGCGCGGGGAGCTGGGTCATCCTCTATTTCGTCTATTGGCCAATGCTTGCGGCGGTCTCCTGTCTCGTGCTGTCAAGGAAGCGGAGCGCGGTCGTCGCCGCGGTCACGGCGGCGGTCATGTCCACGTTCTTCGGCGTGCTCTCCGCGTCCTGCGACACTCTCTATGTCGCCGTCGGGTTCCCGGGGCTCGACCTCGGAGCCTATTGGGTGGCGTACTATGTGAGGGGACTCACCTTCGACCTCATCCACATAGCGTCCAATCTCGCGGTGGTCGGGGTGCTTTTCAAGCCGCTCGCCGCGGCGGGGGAGAGGATCAAACACACTTCGCGCACCGCGCGCGGGTGACGCCGCGATTTCGACATCCGCGGGCGAAAAGTGTCGCTTTCTTGCAAGTTTTGGGCGTTTAGGACTGCTTTTGTCGGGGCGCTCCGAAGGGGCTCCGCGCGGTGCTATATTTATGCGCGGAGGCAGTTATGGCAAATGTCAGACATCCCGATTGTATCATCAGAGATCTCGCCAAAGAAGCGAAAAACAGACTGCGCGCGGGCGCCTATGACAGAGAACTCGCGCGTTCCGTGCCGCAAGGGGTCAGTCTATCTCAGCGCAGGATGTACATAAGGCTGAAAGAGCTGCTCGACAGAGGTGAAGAGGTGGTCAATCCCGTCCGTCAGCTTGCGGACGCGGAAGAGCTCGCGCGGCTCTCTTACGACGAGAGACAGCGCTATGTCCTGCGGCTCGCCGCCGATTACACCGCGATGAAGAGGGAGCTTGATTGTCGTCTTGCGGCGAAGTGATCTTCTCCTGCCGCGATTTCAGAGCGCGTTTTCTTCGTCCGAAAAGGGCGGGGAATTTTTTTTGCAGCGCGGCAAGCGCGGCGCGGAGCGCTCTTCCTCCCGCTGCGACGGCGACGAGATATGCCGCGGCGCAATAAATGGTGAGCTGCCCCTGCGCGCCCGTCTCGGCGGAGAGGAGAAAGAGAAGGGCTATGCCCGCCGTTGCGATGAAGTCTGCCGCGATGCGTGTGACGGGGCGGACATTCCCTTTATAGAGCAGAGTGAGAGGGGAGGCGGCGGCGCCGAAAGCCGCGGCTACGGCAGCCGCGGCAAGCTGAGCTTCCCATAAGACGCCCGCCGTCATTTGAAGATGCGTTTCAAAAACGACGACGGATCGGGCGCGGTCGAGTAGCGCATGGATGTGACGTAGCCCGCCGCGGAAAAACGTCCGGAGTCGAGATCCAGCCCCCTCACCGTCAGGTCGTGCCCGGTCACGGAGAGAGTCTCGCCGTCAAGCTCGATGACGATGAGTTTGTCCGTAAACGTCGGGACGGCTTTGACGCCCGTGACGGTGAGCAGGCGGTGTTCGGCAAGCTGCAGCGAATGGGGTTTTGATGCGGATCCGGTCACTTTTTCCTCGGGCATGGTCTCTCCTTATTGCGGCTGTCGGCTAAATGTTATGCAGCGCCGCCCCGAGATATGCGTCCGAGACCTGCTTTTGTTTGGATTGACAAGAGACATCAAAAATAATACAATGGTTTGACAATACTTTCCGCGCGCGGATGCACGCACAGGGAATGCAGGTGAAAAAGAACAATAATGCGCCGAGGACCTACCGTCTCGACGTCTCCGCACAGTTTTATCCCATCATCTCCACCAAGCGTGCGCAGAGCCTTTTCAGACTTTCCGCGGTGATGGAAAAAGAGGTGGACGCCGAGACCCTGCGCCGCGCCGCCGAGGATGTCCTTCTGCGCTTCCCAACCTTCAAGGTGCGCCTGCGCCGCGGCTATGCGTGGTACTATTTTGAGGAAAACGACGCCCCCGTGAAGGTGTTCCCGTCCACGGGCAGGCTGCTTGCCCCCATAGACCCCAAGGAGACGGACGGTTATCTCTTCCGGATAAGCAAGGCGGGGCGGGTCATCGAGTTCGACGTCTTCCACGCCGTGTGCGACGGCATGGCGGCGCTGGAGTTCCTGAAAGCGCTCGTGTGGAGATATGCGGTGCTCTCGGGCGCGCCCGTAGAGGGGCACGACGGCGTCATCGACATCACCGAGCCCCCGAAGGAAGAGGAGGCGGAGGACGCCTTCTACCGCTACTACCGTCCCATCCGTTTCGGCGACATCGATCTGAAAGGACTGATGGGGGATATGCCTCTGCTTCTCCCCGGCACCATCGCCGAGGAAGGATATGCGGGCAGCTACCGCGCGGCGGACGCGGCGCTCGTTGCGGAAAGAGCAAAGGAAGAGGGCGCGTCATTCACCTCTCTTCTATGCGGCGCGCTGGCTTATTCCATCGAGAAGCTGTCGGGCGGCAGGCGCTCGGTGGTCATCATGGTGCCCGTCAACCTCAGAGGGATGTTCCCCTCCGAGACATTGCGCAACTTCGTCAACTTCGTGAGGCTGGAGTTCAAGCCCCGTGAGTGCCGCGAGGTCGCGGACTATGTCCGTTCCGCGGCGAAACAGCTCAAAGAGAAGGCGACCAAAGAGGAAATGGAGAAGTTCTTTGCCACCACCGTGCGCACGGAAAAGTCTCTCATCCTCCGCATCGCGCCGCTTTGGCTCAAGATCCTCGGCGCGAGGATAGGGCGCTTCTTTTTGAAATCCCGCCAAACGCTCATTTTCAGCAATGTGGGCAGAGTGCGGATGCCGGAAGGCTGCGGGCTGGAGCGCGTGCTCTTCAATCTCAACGTCTCAAAGCGCGCCAAAGTCAACGTCGGCGTCGTGACGACGGGAGGGGAGACCACGATCGCGTTCACCCGCTCCATCTGCGAGACGGAGCTGGAGCACGAGTTCTGCAAGACTCTGTCGGCTCTCGGTGTCCCGATGCGCCAGGTGAGCTTAGACTGACCGAACAGGCACTTAAACAGACAAAAACAACGGATAAACGTGACAAATATGAAAAAACTCAATTCCGATCAACTTCGCAAAGCCTATCTCGACTTCTTCCGTGAGAGGGGGCACGCGGTCATCCCAACCGCTTCTCTCGTCCCGGAGAACGATCCCACCGTGCTCTTCACCACGGCGGGGATGCATCCCCTTGTCCCGTACCTTCTCGGCGAGAAACACCCCGCGGGCAAGCGGCTCACGGACGTGCAGATCTGCGTGAGGACGGGGGACATCGACGAGGTGGGCGACGCGTCTCACTGCACCTTCTTCGAGATGCTGGGCAACTGGTCTCTCGGCGACTATTTCAAGCGCGAGTCCATCTCCTGGAGCTTCGAGTTTCTGACCGAGGTGCTGGGCATCCCCAAGGAGAGGCTTGCGGTCAGCGTGTTCGGCGGGGACGAGGACTGCCCCCGCGACGACGAGAGCGCGGAGATCTGGAAGAGTCTGGGGCTGCCCGCGGAGAACGTCTTTTTCCTGCCCAAGAAGAACAACTGGTGGGGACCTGCCGGTCAGACGGGGCCTTGCGGACCGGACACCGAGATATTCCTGGACACGGGCAAGCCGAAGTGCGGGGAGGATTGCACTCCCGCGTGCGACTGCGGCAAGTATCTCGAGATCTGGAACAACGTCTTCATGCAGTATTACAAGGATGCGGAGGGCAGGCTCTCGCCCATGGAACACCGCAACGTGGACACGGGCATGGGGCTTGAGCGCACCCTCGTCACCCTGAACGGTTACGCTTCCGTCTATGAGACGGACGTCTTCGATTTTGCGATAAAGAGGCTGGAGGAACTCTCCGGCAAAAAGCACGGCGAAGAGGAGGAGAGCACCGTCGCGATGCGCATCATCGCCGATCACACGAGGACGGCGATCTTCCTCATCGGCGACGTCAAACCCGTCTCCCCCTCCAATGTGGATCAGGGCTACGTGCTGCGCCGTCTCATCCGCCGCGCCATGCGCTACTGCCGCGTGTTGGGCGTGGAGTTCGAAGCCATCGGCGAGCTCGCGATGATGTTCGTGGACAAGTACGGCGCGGTCTATCCCAACCTCGAAGAGGGCAGAGCCCGCATCGCCGAGGAGCTCGAGACCGAGAAGAACAAGTTCGCAAAGACCATAGAGCAGGGGCTCAAAGAGTTTGACAAGATCCTCACCCACATTCCCGTGGGCACCTTCCCGGGCAAGACGGCGTTCCGTCTCTACGACACTTTCGGCTTCCCCATCGAAATGACGGAGGAGCTGGCGAAGGAGCGCGGCTACGTCCTCGACCGCGCGGGTTACGAAAAGGCGTTCAAGGAGCATCAGGAGAAGTCCAAGGCGGGCGCGGAGCAGAAATTCAAGGGCGGTCTCGCCGACGGCGGCGAGCAGACCGCAAGGCTGCACAGCGCGACGCATCTTCTCAATTATGCCCTGAAAAAGGTGCTGGGCGACGAGAGCATCTCTCAGCGCGGCAGCAACATCACTCCCGAGAGACTGCGCTTTGACTTCAACTTCCCCCGTCCGCTCACTCCGGAGGAGATCAAGGCAGTCGAGGACGTCGTCAACGGCGAGATCGCGTCCGCGTCCCCCGTCGTGTGCGAGGAGATGACGGTAGATGAGGCAAAGGCGCAGGGCGCCGTGGGCGTCTTCGGCGACCGCTACGGCGATGTCGTCAAGGTGTACACCATCGGGCACAGCAAGGAGATCTGCGGCGGTCCGCATGCGGCGAACACCGCCGAACTCGGCAAGTTCCGCATCGTGAAGGAGCAGAGCTCCTCCGCGGGCGTGAGAAGGATAAAGGCGGTGCTGGAATGATCCTCGTCGACTCGCACGTCCACACCCGGTTTTCCTCGGACGGCAAGGATCCCGTCCGCGACATCGTCGCCGAGGCGAAGGCGAAGGGGCTTTACTATCTCGCCACCACCGATCACCTCGACTACGACCTGAAGTTCGGGCACAATCGTTCCCCCATCCCGTGGAAGCACATCGACCTCGATGCCTACAAGGCGGAGTGGGAGGAGAGCGCGGCAGCCCTCGAAAGGGAAGGTTCGCCCCTCAAGTTCCGCTTCGGCATAGAGGCGGGGTTCTCCCCCGAGCCTCAGGTGATAGAGCGATATCAGGAGCTGTTCGAGCGTATGCGCTTCGACGTCGTCGTCAACTCCGTGCACTTCGTCAACGGCTGGGACGTCTATTTCCCCAACGCCTTCTTCTTCAAGTCCAGACGGCGGATGTACGGCGACTATCTCGACCTCGTTTTGAAAAGCCTCGATGCCCCATACGAGTATGACATCGTCGCCCATATCGGCTACGTCACCCGCAACGCGCCGTATAAAAAGAAGGTGCTGGAATATGCCGACTTCCCGGAGAAGTTCGACGCCATCCTGCACGGCATCATCGAACGCGGCAAAGCCCTCGAAGTCAACACCCACACCTCTCTCTTCCCCACCGAGGAGATCCTCCGCAAATATTACGACTACGGCGGCAGAAAGCTCTCCTTCGGCTCGGACTCCCACCACGCGGAGCTTTGTAAGGACTACGAAAAGACCTGCGCTATGTTGAGGGGGATAGGGTTCACTCATTTCTCGGTGTTTAACGCACATCGAGAAGAACTCATCCCGATCTAAGTTCCGAGGGCGCTATTTGGCGAATAACTGCGTCAAAGCCCTCCCGCCCTGCGAGTTACGTACGCATCAGTACGCGCCTCTTGTGCGGGAGGGCTTTTCCTTGTTCTTCATCCAAATATCGCCCTCGGGCTTTGAAAGAGGCTGCCAAATGACGCCGTCGGGCTTTGAACAACTGATTTATCCAAATATCTCCCTCGGATTTCAATAGGATGGTTCTCAGACAACGAAAAAGCGCGGGGTGTTTTGCTCCGCGCTTTTTATGCTTTGTGTTCGTGCTTTTCTGTGTTCTAACGCATTGTTTTGCGTGATTTCGCATGCGTTCCGTCTGCTGACGGCGATCTTGCGTGACCGTCTGCGTTGTCGGCGGCATACGATGACCCGAGAAATTGCCATTTTCCGCGTTCTGACGGGCTATTTCACCATTTCGATGAGGCGCAGGGCGCGCTTCAAGGCGAGCTTGCTGTTCACTTTGAACTGGAAGGGGACTTCGGCATACACCTTCTTGTGTCCCGTTGCGGTGTGGGGCATCTTGCCGTCGTTGAACTCGGGCGCGTCGGGGTCGAGGGGAAGGTTGATCCTGAGCGAGCCGCCGATGATGGTGATCTTCGCCACGATGTCGCTGTTCCTGCGGTAGGTGTCGCATTGGCGGGAGATGCGGCTCTTGATCTTGGGCGTGCCCTTGGGAGTGGTGGTGAGCGCCTCTTTCAGCACGGCGTAACGCTCCTTCACGATCTCGTCCGAAAGGGCGTATTTCTCCGCAAAACTCAGGCTCTTCCTTGCCGCCTTTCTCTTCATCACGTCCTCGACGTCCACGGTCTTGCCGAGCGCGATGAGGGTGTCCGCTCCTGCCGTGTCCTCAGCCGCTTCCTCGGCGGCATCCGCGACGGCGGCGTCCGCCTCGGCGAGAGCGGCGCTTTGTTCGGCGGCTTTCTCCGCCTCCACCATCCTGATGTAGGCGTTGGCGCAGGGCGCGTCCTCGGATTTGTTGCAATAGGGGCAATAGATATAGCTGCCGCAGAGGTCGCGGGACGCTTCTTCCGACCCGAGCCACTTTTCGACGTCGAGCTTTTGCTGCAACTCGCGGGTGTATCTCTCTTCTGCCATGACCAAAAACTCCTGTTTTCCGCATTCTGTCCGCGCGGATCCTAAAGAGGATAGCGCAAACGGGAGAGCGATGTCAAACAAAACGCATAGGCATATCCATTCATTTTTGATAATATTCCCGCCGCGAAGCGGCGCACGGTGATGAACACGCGCGGATCGCGACGCGGGCAAGGGACACGACTGCGGGTCAGTGATCGACCGGCTTTGCGGGGAGTATGCTTTTCTTTGTCGCCGGGAATCAAAAACACTCGCGTCTGCGAGTGTTTCTGTCCTCTGCCGGAGTATTATAAGGGCTTAAGAAATCAGCATAGAATGGGGAAGTTCGCTTTTGGGCTTGCACTGTGGGCAGAGGAGGTGCAAGTTATGTGGGGAAGAGATCGCTCTCTTTGTCTATAATGTAAAACGGCATTATTAAATAAAAATAAAATAAAAATTTTTCTCGGGAAAAATTTTATAAATTTGAAATTTAGCCCCAAAAATCCTACTAAACAGTAGACATCGAAACTTTCATTAACATTAAACGCCTTACATTAACATTAAACGACCGTGAAAAAACGGGCATTTTAACGCCCTTTGACGGCTCGCGCGACAGGTGTTTCGTGAACATACTTTTTGTTTCTCGATGTCGTTTGTTTCTGCCGGGAAACGGATGAGGCGGTCCGGGGTCAAAGACGGGGAAAGGCGGGTGCGCCGTAAAGTAAAAACGGAAGGGCATTCTCCCTTCCGTATGCGGTGAAGATGTCAGGGGATGAGGGGAGGTTCAGTCCTCATCGGGAGGCGGGAGGAGACAGTCGTCCCCGTCGGCGGAAGTGATGTCGGCGGAGTCGCTGACCGCCGTCGATCCGTTCTGTTCCGTCTTTCGCGCGGAGTTTTTTGCCAGGGGAAGAGTGACTTCAAACACAGTCCCTTTGCCTTCCATGCCGCGGCAGACGATGTTCCCGCCGTGTGCGGTCACGGTCGCCTTGACGATGGCGAGCCCCAGCCCGAAGCTGTTGCCGTCCGGGTTGCTCCTTGCGCCGTCCGAGCGGTAGAAGCGGTCGAAGACGTGTTTCGCATCTTCCTCGGACACGGCGGCGCCGGTGTTCATGACGCAAAGCCGCGCCCGCCTGCTGTCGGCGGTGAGTTTGAGCCCGACCCTGCCGTGTTCGTTGCAATACTTGGTGGCGTTATCGAGGAGACTTGCGATCATGCGTTCGAGCGCGTCGCGGTCGCCCATCACATGGATGCCGGGCGCGATGTGCGTGATGAGACGCAGCCCCTTCTCGAAGCACAGCGCGTCAAAGCCGAGGCAGGCGCCTTCCGTCACTTCGCTCAGGTCCACATCCACGGGGTTCAAGGGCGCGTTCTCGATCTTAGACAGCTGCAGCATGCTGACGATGAGCCCGTTCATGCGCTTGATCTGCGCCTCTATGGCGTCCATCCACTTGGCGTTTTCCTCAATGGTGGACTGCGGCTCCGATTTCATCACCGCGAGGTTGGTGGCAATGACTGTGAGGGGAGTCTTCAATTCGTGCGAAGCGTTTGCGATGAGGTCGCGCTGCTTTTGCATGGAATCCGCCACCGGCGCGAGCGCGTAGGATGAATAGAGATAGAAGAAGAGCACCGCAACGATGAGCGACGTGACGTAGATGAGCACGACGAGGGATGCCACGGTGACCAGATTCTGTCTGTCTGAGGTGCGGTCGATGACCGCATAGATGACGGTGCCGTCGGGCGCGCTCTGCGACTGCACGCGGAAATAGAACCCGTTGCATTTGAATTTGCCGTCGCGCTTGACCGTCGCGGCGTGCATGATCGCGTCGCGGTTCTCTCCGTATGCCGTGAGCCTGTCCTCGTATGCGGGAACAACGCCGATCTTTCCTTCGGGCGTTGTGAAGATGAGGAAACAGGGTCTGCCCATATCGTCCGCGATCTCATCGGACGGGCGGTCGAGCATGGTTTCAAGCACGGTGCCGGACGTCAGCTCGGAGGAGAGGAATATCGCGGTGCAGAGGATGCCGCAGAGCAACAGAAGAAGGATGCCCGAGAGCAGCCCCATCGAGGCGGTGAAGCGTATGCGGAGTTGTCTGAGCGAGGCTTCCATGCGATATCCTTTGTTCATCGCGCGTTTTTGTGCGATGAAGTGCGTTTTTGTGCAAATTGTGTCTTCCGCGAGGGAAGGAAACGCCGCGCATATGCGCGGCGTGCAAGGTCAGTTTTTCTTGCGGGGAACGAAACGGTATCCCACTCCGCGCACAGCCTCTATCGTGAATGACGCATCGAGGTGATTGAGCTTTTTGCGGATGAAAGAGATGTACACTTCGAGGTTGTTGGACTCGAAATCGCTGTCCAGCCCCCACGCCTTTAAGATGAGGTCCTCTTTGCCGGCGACGAAGTTGGGATATTCGAACATATATCTCAGCAGTTCGAATTCCTTTGCCGTGAGCCCGATCTCTCCCTTGGGGGTGGAGAGGGTGTAGGAGGTGAGGTCGAGAGTCGCCTCGGCATATTCCAGCTTGTTGTCCGTCACGAGTTTGCCGCGTCTGCGGAGCAATGCGCGGATGCGGGCGGCAAGTTCGTCAAAAGAGAAGGGTTTTGCGACGTAATCGTCGGCGCCGCGGTCCAGCCCCGCGATCTTGTCCTGCTCGTCGCCGAGTGCGGTGAGCATGAGGATGGGGGTCTCCACTTTCTTGCGGCGAAGTTCGGAAAGCACTTCGAAGCCGTTCATTTTGGGCATGATCACATCCAGCATGATGAGGTCGTAGAGCCCCGAGAGCGAGAAGCTGAGCCCGTCCACGCCGTCATAAACGCAGTCAACGTCATAGCCGTCTTTGGTCAGCATTTTGGCGATGGCACGGGAAAGATCCTTTTCGTCCTCGACCAACAAAATTCTCATAAGGTAATCTCTCCTGGACAGCAATGTCTTTATTTTGCTGTTAAATTATTTTCTTATTATATTAAAGAAGCATTAAACCGAAAAATCGGGCGGTTTTTCGCTTCTTCTGCGGGCTTAGGCGTACATTTTCCCGAGTATGAACGACACCAGCCGCTGCGGCAGCAGCCGTGCAAGATGCACAAGCAGAACATATTTCCACCCTCCCACACGGCTCACGGGCGGGTGCTTCATAAGAGCGGAGCGCACGATGATCTTTGCGATGACGACGGGGGACATCCCGTTCTTTTCGTCGCGCTCCATCACTGCGACCGACCGCGCGACCCTGTCGCCGTAGGCGGGATCGTCTGCGGAGTTCTTCTCGCGCGAAGCGGTGAAATCCGTCTTTACATCACCGGGCAGCACCGCGGTGACTTTGATGCCGAAGGGAGCAAGTTCGTTGCGCAGAGCCGCCGAAAGAGAGGATACCGCAGCTTTCGTCGCCGAATAGAAGGATTGGAAGGGGATGGCGAGTTCCGCCGCGACGGAACTCACGTTAACGATGACTCCGCCGCCCTGCGCCCGCATGACGGGGACGACCTCGCGGATGACGTTCAGCACGCCGAAAAAGTTGAGCTCGAAGATCTTGCGCACCGCGGCGTCGTCCGTGCTTTCCGCAGCGCCCGAGATGCCCATGCCCGCATTGTTGACGAGGATGTCTATCCTGCCGTATTTTTCCGTGATCTTTTCAACGGCGTTTTTCACTGCGGCGCGGTCGGTCACATCCGTCGGGATGCAGTCGAACTCTTCCGTTGTCCTGCGCGCAAGACAGATCACTTTGGCGCCGCGGGCTTTGAAAAGCTCCGCCGCGGCTTTGCCGATGCCTGCCGTAGCGCCCGTGACGACTACGATTTTATCCTTTGCTTTGTCGGGCATAAAGATCCGCATCCTCACGCATCCTGGATTTTCGCACAAGATTATACAACTTTTTTTTGATATAATCAAGGCGAAGAGGGGGTTAAATGCAAGGTTGTATAAAAAAACCGAAATATTAGGCAAATGCAAAGTTTTATTAAATTGCGTGTGAAAAACCCAACACTCATTTGACCTGTGTACGATTATGGAATATGATGTTAGCGTAAACACGGCGTTCAAGCCGCGTGACCGCATGCACAGGGGAACCGCAACGGGCGGTTTTTCGTATGTAAGCAAAGGAGACCGTTACGGAAAAGGCTAAAGAGGGCAGTTTGTCCGCAAGCATCATAGCAGACACCGAAAGATATTGTGCGCATAATTACGCACCCAAACCCGTCGTGATCGCATGGGCGGAGGGCGCGCACGTCGTCGATGCCGACGGCAGGGAGTATTTTGACATGCTCTCCGCTTACAGTGCGCTCAATTTCGGGCACCGTCATCCCGAGATCGTCGCTGCGGCAAAAGAACAGCTCGACCGCGTGACCCTGACTTCGCGCGCATTCCACAACGATCTTTTGGGCGAGTTTTGCGGGAAGCTTGCAGCCCTCACGGGCAAGGAGATGGTCCTCCCCATGAACACGGGTGCGGAAGCGGTGGAGACCGCCATCAAAACCGCGCGCAGATGGGGAGCGATGGTGAAGGGCGTGCCGGACGGCAGGCAGCGCATCGCCTGCTGCGGCGGCAACTTTCACGGCAGGACGGTCACCATCATAAGCATGAGCACCGACGAAACGGCGAGGAAGGGGTTCGCGCCCTTCACCGAAGGTTTCGACATCATACCCTACGGCGACGCCGAGGCGCTCGAGCGCGCCGTCACCCCCGACACCGTCGCGTTCCTTGTCGAGCCCATACAGGGAGAGGCGGGGGTCATCGTGCCTCCGGATGGCTATCTCTCCGCCGTGCGCGAGATCTGCACCCGCCGCGGCATTCTGATGATCGCAGACGAAGTGCAGACGGGGTTTGCAAGGACGGGCGATATGTTCGCCTGCGATCACGAGGGCGTGATCCCGGACATCTACATCCTCGGCAAGGCTTTGGGCGGCGGGATAATGCCCGTCAGCGCGGTCGCCGCGGACCGCGGCATCCTCGGCGTGTACGAGCCCGGTTCCCACGGTTCCACATTCGGCGGCAATCCGCTCGCCTGCGCCGTCGCTTTGAAGGCGATGGGGATCGTCGTGCGCGACGGCTATCCCGAGATGGCGCGCCGCAAGGGAGAGAAACTGCGCGCCGCCATTGCCGGCATCCGCAACGACGAGATCGTCGATGTGCGCGGACGCGGCCTCATGATCGGCGTGGAATTCTCTGTGCCCGCCGCGCCGTATGTGGCAAAACTCATCGAAAACGGCGTCCTTGCAAAAGAGACGCACGAGCGCACCATACGTTTCGCACCGCCCGTCAACATCCCGGATGAGGAGCTCGACGAGGCGATCGGACACATCGTAAAGGCGTTGACGAAATGAAGCGCAAAAAAGCAGCGAGAACGGCAGAACGGACAAAACAGCTGGTTTATGTTGCATTATTCGCAGCATTAACTGCGATTTTGTCGCAAATCAGCATCCCGCTGCCGTCCGGCGTACCGCTCACGCTGCAAACTTTCGCAGTTGCCGCGGCGGGGTTTTTCCTCGGCGGGAAGAAGGGGACGGCTGCCACTGCGGTCTGGATCGCGCTCGGCGCGTGCGGCGTGCCGGTGTTCGCTTCTTTCACCGGAGGCGCGTACAAACTCGTGAGCTTGACGGGCGGGTTCATTTGGGGATTCCTTCCCCTTGCCGCGCTGTGCGGCATGGCTGCGGAGGCGCCCGGGAGAGGACGCGCGGCATTGCTTGCGGCGGCGGGGCTGGCGCTTTGTCACATGATCGGAGTGGGGCAGTACGCGCTGGTGACGGGCAATCCGCTCGGTGCGTCCGCTCTCGCGGTATCGGTGCCGTACATCGCAAAAGACATTCTTTCCGTGCTGCTTGCGGCAATGCTCGTCCGCGCAGTCACGGCAAGAGCGCGTCTCAGCCATCCTTCATTCGGGACGGCATTCGGAAGATCGAAACACTTAAGCTGAACGGAGGGCTTTTGAAATATGACCAAGAAAACAAACAAGACGGATCTGCGCATACAACGCACGCAAAAGGCGATCGTGGACGCTTTCTACGAGCTTCTGGACGAGAAATCGTTCGGTTCCATCACCGTCATCGACATATGCGACCGCGCGCTCATCAACCGCGGCACATTCTACACCCACTTCGAGGATAAGTATCAGCTCCTCGACAAGTGCATCAGCGATGTCATGTACGGGCTGCACGAGCAGGTCAAACAGGCGCACGGCGAAAACGATCTCATCACCTACTACAACGAGGTCATGGCGCTCGGCATCAACTATCTCGCTCAGCACCGCAGACGCCTGCGCACCATCATCCTCAAAGCGGACAGCGCGCTCGTCTTCGACAAAGTGCACGAGATCCTCACCCACAACATCGTCAACCGCCTGAGCAAAGCCAAGCCCAAGGCGGGCATGGGCAAAGTGCCCGCGGATATCCTCGCGGAGTTCTTCGCCGGCGGCATCATCTCCCTCATCAAGTGGTGGCTGCTCGAAGAACCCAATTATACCGAGGAAGACCTCAAACAGCAGCTCAGTACTCTTGCGGAGATCACGCTCTGCGAATATTGCGCCTGACGGCGCGCGTTTTTTGGCGCACAACTTTGTCAGCACCCTTGTCGTGGATGCTCACGTACGTTTATGTACGCTCCGGCGTCACAGCGGATGATAATTAACAGGCACCGCCGCATTTGTGGCGGTGCCTTGTTTTTCATATCCGCTGTTCCTTATACCCCACAAAGTGTCCTCGCTGCACTGCGGTACTTTGCGGGAACCCCCGTATTCGCATCGTGAAAATGCGGAGATGTTCGCTTTGTTCCTCGTTCCCACGGAACTATCGCGAAGCTCACTCATTTTCACTCCGCGCGATTTGCCCCCTAACATTCCATGCTTTTTTATTATAAAAGTGCGCCGAGTGTTGCGGGCGGAGCCGTAACACTCGGCGTAATATTATATAAAAGTGTGGGGTCGAGGGGCATATGCCCCTCGCGGGGTCAAGGGGCGGCGCCCCTCGGAAACTCCCGCATGAGAGCAGGGGCGGCGCCCCTGCCGGGTCAAAGATCGTCGACATCCTGTTCCGGAAGGTCGAGGGGGTTGTCGGGCACACCCGTCCATGAACCGTTGGGGTCTTTCAGCGCCTCCCACACTTCTTTCGGGCTCTGTCCGCCGCTTGCAAGCGTCGGACGTTTGACTTGTTTTGCATTCTTTTTCTTCTTGTTCATAACACCTCCTTTCTTTTAGTTTTATTAAAATTAAAAATTTTAAAAGACGAGAAACAGAATTATCAAGAACTGATACAGTCGATTGATATTATATTGGCGGCTGTAAAGCAAAAGTATGGTTGAAGTGCAAAGGAGAAGGCAAATGACCTGTTTGGAACAAGCAAAGAAAGGGTACAAAGGAATGACGGATATTTTGCGCGAAGTGTGCGATGTGTTGCGCGAATTCGAGCGCACCATCGGCGCATCGCTCGAGGCCAAAGATCTTTTGCAGACGTTTGATGCCGTTCTGCAATACGGGTTGGTCAGAAATGCGATATGTGACGGAAAGCTCGCGCCGGAAGAAGAGGAGATCATCGAAAAGATAGCAGAGTACGGCAGCCTGGCAGACCTTGTCAATATCAAGTTCAATATGGGGCCCGATAAGTTCGTTCTGAAAAGGCTCACGACCATGGACGCGCGCGGCAGAGACTTGGTGTTGCAAATAATCGAAGAGGACGTGAAAAGATATGCTTTGAGCATCGCTACGATAATGGGAGTGCTAGCCGCGGCACTCGGCAGAGATCTGGTCTCCGAGATGTATAACCCTTATTCAGCTATCATCGCCGCCGTTTATAATGCGGACGGGAATGTGGATCAAAGAGAAGTTGATCAAATATCCAACGATTGGATGCAATTCAACTTCTTTCTTAAAGTCGACAGGGAAACAATGGCGAACAAAAACAGATAAAGCAAAACATATCGATCGAGAACAACACAAAACGCGGCGTTTATGCCGCGTTTTTCGTGTCGTAAAACCGATGTTCGGTTATTTGCCGTATTTTTCGGCGAGGTAGACGAGAGCCTCGGAGTAGCCTGCGAAGCCTTTGCCGCAGATGATCTTCTCGGCGTAGAGAGAGACAAAGGAGCGGCGGCGGAACTCTTCGCGGGAGTTGATGTCGGTGAGGTGCACTTCGACGGTGGGGAGCCCCACGGCTTTCAGGGCGTCGAGGATGGCGACGGAAGTGTGGGTGTAGGCGGCGGCGTTCAGGACGATGGCGTCGGCGGTGCCGTAGGCGCGCTGGATCTCCGTGACGATGTCCCCTTCGCTGTTGGACTGAAAGAAGGTGACTTCGACGCCGAGGTCTGCGGCGGCGCGTTCGATGCTGCCGACGAGAGCGGCGTAATCCGCTTTGCCGTAGAGGTCGGGCTCGCGGATGCCGAGCATGTTGATGTTAGGACCGTTGATGACCGAAATTTTCATAGAACTTCTCCAGTATGGTTCCCGCGCACGCGGCGGGAGTGTCGTCGTTTGCGGCTTCGGCGTCGGCAAACGCTTTGTAGACGGGCATTCTCACCCGCTGCATTTTTATGAGGGTATCGAGGTCGCGGGAGAGGGGACGTCC
Source organism: uncultured Clostridia bacterium (assembly GCA_949283145.1). Taxonomy (GTDB): domain Bacteria; phylum Bacillota; class Clostridia; order Christensenellales; family CAG-917; genus Limadaptatus. Next base: position 33,397 of record CASDRL010000025.1, read on the forward strand.
CGCGGTGTCGAGCTTTTCCGTGTCGCGGAGGAGCAGGACGACGAATCCGTTGCCCGCGAGCGCGGCGCGGTTTTCCGGGAACATGGGCGCGCCTCCGCCCGTCGCGATGACAACGCCCGTCTCCCTCGCGCATTCGGATACGGTGAGGCGTTCCTCGCGGCGGAAATTCTCTTCGCCGCCTTCTGCAAACAGCTCGGGGACGGTCTTGCCAGTGCGGCGTTCCGTCTCCGCGTCCGTGTCGATGAGGGGGCGTCCGAGTCTTTCGGCGAGGATGGTGCCGACGGTGGTCTTGCCGGAGGAAGGCATGCCGATGAGGACGATGTTTGTCAGGTCTTTCAGAAGAGAGCTCCATGCGCACAGGATCTCTCTGCCGTCCGGGCTGTCAGGCGAGGGCTCCGAATAACCGTCTCCGCGGAAGATGATGCTTGCGGCTTTTGCTTGTGCCGCGAGCATGAGCAGTCCGCTGCCTGCCGGGACGCCGAGGGACAGAGCCTGCTGCACGAAGCGGGTGCGCAGAGGATTGAACACGGCGTCGAACACGCCTTTGAGCCGCGGAAAGACGGAGAGGTCGACGGGAGATGCGTCGGCGTGCGGGAACATGCCGACGGGGGTGGTGTTGATGACTATCTCCGTCCCGGTGAGCTCGGAGACGTTGGAGTAGTTGAATTCGCCGCGTCGCGAAACGACGGTGACGGAGGCGGCGCCTTCGCGTCTTGCGAGGGCGCGCGCGGTGTGCGACGTCCCGCCGCTGCCCAGGATGACGACGTGCCGTCCCGCAAGAGAGATGCCCGCGTGGGCGAGGGCGAAGTGCATCCCGAAAAGGTCGGTGTTGTAGCCCGTGAGTTTCCCGCCGCGGTTGACGACGGTGTTGACCGCCCCGCATTCCTCGGCGGAGGGGTGCAGTTCGTCAAGAAACGGGATGACCGCGAGCTTGTGGGGGATGGTGACGTTCACGCCTTCGAATGCGCGCTCGCGGAAGAAGGCGGGGAGAGCCTCGGCGGTGACGGGGCGCAGCTCATAATCCGCCGTGCCGTATGCCGCGTGCAGGCGGGGGGAGAAGCTGTGCCCGAGAGGATCGCCGATGAGCCCGAACCGCATCATTGAGCCACCTCGTGATAGCTGCCGAGGAAGACGAACTGTTCCGTCCCCTGGTCAAGCTCTGCGATGAGGGAGAGGGTGTCGGAGTTTTCGATCTGTCCCTCGAAGTCGAAATAGAACATGAACTCGAAGTCCGTGCCGGGCAGGGGACGGGATTCCAGCTTGGTGAGGTTGAGGCCCAAGGTGGAGAACTTGTTGAGCACGCGGTTGAGTGACCCCGATTCGTGAGGGAGCGTCATCATGATGCTGATGTGATCCGCGGGGGCGAAGATCTCCAGCCGCTTGCTTATGCAGATGAAGCGGGTGTAGTTGGAGTCGTTGTCCTGGACGTTGCTGTCCACGATGCCGAGCCCGTAGAGTTCCGCGCAGTTGCGGGAGGAGATGCAGGCGATATCCGTGCGGTCGGAATTGGCGACGCTTTCGGCGGCGACTGCGGTGTTGGGACATGCCGTGATCTTTGCTGCGGGGAAGTTCTTGGCAAGATACGCGGAGCACTGACCTATGGCTTGCTCGTGGGAGAAGATCTCCTTGATGTCGCCGCGTTTGATTCCCTTTTTTGCGAGCAGGTGATGGCTGACTTTCAGCTTGATGCTGCGCACGATGTAGAAATTGTGCTTTTTCATAAGGTCGTACACCGCGTTGACGCTGCCCACCGCGCTGTTCTCGATGGGCAGGACGCCGTAGTCGCACAGCCCCTTTTCCACAGCCTGGAACACACCTTCGAAATTGCGGAAGAATGTGATGTCAGCGATCTCGAACAGTTTGTCCGCGGCGATGGAAGAGTAGCTCCCGTCCACGCCCTGGCAGGCGACGGACGCGGAGACTGGGAAATAGCGCTTGCCTTCCATAAGCACCCGTCTCAGCTCGTCGGAGAGGGGTGTGACCGGCGCGACAAGACGGCGCTGGTAGGCGCGGGCTGTCTCCATAATTGTCTCAAACACGCGTTTAAGATATATTTTTTGCTCGTCATCTGCCTGTTTTGTCACTTTCGCGATGACTTTCTTTTCGCGCGCGGGGTCAAAGACGGGGGCGTGAGTTTTCGCCTTTTCTTCGCCTATCCTGCGCACCGTGTCCTGTCTTTCAAGGTAGAGCGCGGCGATCTTATCGTCGATCTCGTCGATCCTGTTCCGAAGTTCTTCGATCATATTTCACCTCAAATTTTGTTTTCCGTTTCGTGTTCGGCAAGGAGCACCGCGTCGAGAAGAGCGAGCGCCGCCGCGGCTTCCACTGCCGCCACCGCTCTCGGCACCACCGTCGCATCGTGTCTGCCTTTGACGGAGATCTCCGTCTCCGTCATGGTCTCAAGATCCACCGTCCGCTGCGGGAGGGAGATGGAGGGGGTGGGGCGGAATGCCGCCCGGAAGGTCACGGGCATCCCGTTGGAGATGCCGCCGTTGATGCCGCCGGAGTGGTTGGTGAGGGTGATCACCTTCCCATCTCTCACCACGAAGGGGTCGTTCGACTCGCTGCCGCGCATCCCCGCGATGTCAAAGCCTGCGCCGAATTCCACGCCTTTGACGGCGGGCACGGCATATACCGCCGCGGAGATCTTGCTCTCCAGCCCTTCGAAGAGCGCGTCGCCGAGCCCTGCCGGGACGCCGAACGCGACGCATTCCACCACGCCGCCCGCGCTGTCCCCCCTTTCCTGCGCCGCTTTCACCGCAGCCGCCGCTTCCTCGACGTTGGAGAGCATGGGGAGGGGGCGCTCCAGGCAGGCAGCGATGTCCTCGTATGTGAGCTCGCCGTCCGCGTAACTTCTGCCTTTCACTCCGCCGAGCTCGCCGATGTAAGCCGCGACGCGGATGCCGCGCCTTTCGAGGAGCGCTTCCGCCACGCCGCCCATTGCGACGAGGGGAGCGGTCATCCTGCCCGAGAATCTGCCGCCGCCCGACTGCGCCGCCGCCGCGCCGTCCTTCACCCACGCACAGTAGTCCGCGTGAGAGGGGCGGGGAGTGCGGGCATAAGAGTAGTCCGAGGGGCGGATGTTGCCGTTGCGGATGCGGACTGTGAGCGCGCCGTCAATGCGCATCCTGCCGTCCCCGAGGTCGGTGCAGCCCTCCCACATCGCCTCGTCGTCCTCGCGGCGGGGAGTGGAGAAGAGATACTTCCCGCTCTTTCTGCGTGCGGCGAGCGCGGCGACTTTTGCGACATCGAATGTCTCGCCCACGGGCAAACCCGCGAGGGTCGCGCCTATCTCGGCGGAATGTGACTCGCCGAATATGTCGATGTCAAGGATGTCAAACGGTCTCATGCGTTTTGCCTCCGATGAGTTCGAGATCGCGGAAGAATGTGGGATAGGATTTCGCCGCCGCTTCCGCGTCCGTCACCTCTCCGCCCGCAAGCAGTCCCGCCACGGCGGCGGACATCACCATGCGGTGATCTCCGAAGCCGCTTGCCGCGAATTTCTTTATTTTGCCACCGCGGATGAGCAGGAAGTTGCCGCGGATCTCGGCGTCGATGCCCATTGCGGACAGGTTGTGCACGATGGCGGCGAGCCTGTCGCTCTCTTTGTCGCGGAGGCGCGCAACCCCCGTCATCACGCTCTCACCCTCCGCCGCAGCCATTAGCACGGAGAGCACGGGGGCGAGGTCCGGGATGTCGTCCACATCCGCGCTCACGGCGCGGAGAGGCGCCGCTTTCACACGGCAGCGGTCTTTTCCCGGGAAAGAGACTTCCGCGCCCATTTCTGTAAGAATGTCGGCGATCCTTTTGTCACGCTGTGCGCTGCCGGGGTCGAGCCCCGTCACCGTCACGTCGCCCGCGAGTGCGCCCGCCGCCAGCATGAACGCCGCGGACGACCAGTCGCCTTCCGCGCGCACCGTGCCGGGGGAGTGCAGCCTGCCCGCAGGGATGAGATAGCCCTCCGCGGTCTTTTTGACGCGCTTGCCGAAGAGGGCGAGGGCGTCGAGGGTCATCTGCGTATATCCTTCCGAGACGGCGTTTCCCGTCGTTTTCAGCACGCATTCGCTGCCGAGCGAGGCGAGCGCGAAGAGCATCCCGCTGACATATTGTGAGCTCACCGACGCGTCCACCGCGAATTCTCCGCCCGCAAGTTTCCCGCCCGTGGTGAGAGGGAGAGAGGGCGCCGACGCGCCGTCCGTGTCGGGATGGGTTGCGGGAGAGGAAACGCTCGCTCCGCCGCGCGTGAGGGCGTCCGCGAGGGTGCCGAGCGGACGGAAGGGCAGTCTGCCTTCCCCTGTGAAAGTCGCGTCCGCGCCCAGCGCGCAGGCGACGGGCAGCAGGAAGCGCAGGGTGGAGCCGCTCTCGCCCGCGTTCAGCACCGCGCCCTTTTTGACTTTGCTTATCGGCGTCACCTCGAAGCCGTCCTCGGTGCGCGCGATCGTTGCCCCCAGCGCCGCGAGGCACTCCGCCGTTCTCTCGATGTCGCGGGAGAGGGCGGGGCAGATAACCTTTGAGGGCGCGTCCGCAAGCGCCGCCGCGATGAGCAGCCTGTGCGCGTGGGACTTGGAGGGAACGGCTTCGACCGTGCCCGAGACGCGGGAGGGGAACACCGTCATTTTCATAAGAGGAACTCCTCCAACTCGCCGAGGGTCATGGGCATCACCTCGCAGCGTCCTATGCCGCGTATGACTACGGCGTTTACCTTGCCCGCCGCGATCTTTTTATCGTGGGCGATGTGCTCCGCCACCGCGCGGATGGAGTAGGGGCACTCCGGGAATCCGTACTTTTGCAGGAGGGAGGAGAGGGCGATGTAGTCCTCTTTGGGCATGATGCCCGCGCTCACGCACGCGCGCGCCATCACTTTAATGCCCATTGCCACGCACACGCCGTGCGGGAAGCCGAGCGCGCTCTCCGTCTCGATGGCGTGCCCGACGGTGTGCCCGAGGTTGAGCAGCCGCCTGAGTCCCCTCTCGTTCTCGTCCTCTTCGACGATGCGGCGCTTGTAGTCGATGCAGAGGTCGACCAGGCGTTCGAGGTCGTTTTCCGCGCCCGCCTGCATGATGTCATATATCTCCCCGCCCGCGAGCACGGCATATTTCACCGCCTCGCCGAGCCCGCATTTCCACTCCGCCTTGGGGAGGGTGGAGAGCAGATCGAGGTCGCACACCACCGCCTTCGGGGGATAGATCCTGCCCGCGAGGTTCTTGCCCGCTTTGAGGTCGACCGCGGTCTTGCCGCCCACGGAAGAGTCGATGGCGGCGAGCAGAGTGGTGGGCACCTGCACATAGTCTATCCCGCGCATATACGTGCCCGCGACGAATCCCGCAAGGTCCCCCACGACGCCGCCGCCGAGCGCGACGATCACGCCGTCGCGCGGCATGTCGTCCGCGGCGAGCTGCTCGAGGAGCTCTCCCGCAAGCGTCCAGTTTTTGCTCTGTTCGCCGTGCGGGATGACGATGCGTTTTGTGCCATCCGGGAGGACGGCGAGCAGCTTTTCAAGGTGCAGAGGAGCGACATTGTCGTCGGTGATCACAGTGACTTTCCGTCCCGCCGTGATGCCCGCTGCGGACGCGGTCTCGCCGATGACGCCGTGCCCCGTGATGACGGGATAGCTCCCCGTGGATGTGCGGATGAAGGTCTTCATGGTGCCTCCTGCGTTTGCGTTCTCATTTTGTTCCTCGTTTGTATTTTGACAAAACAGAGGGTTTATCGTCACATTTCCGGGAGCTCATCCCCGCTCAATGCGTTTTGCAGTTTCTTTTGCCTGTCCTTCTCCACCGCGAGTTTGGTGCGGTTGCCTGCGTCAAGCAGCGAGAAGAGCCGCTCGTCGTCGCCGCTGTCGAGAGCGTCGGCGTATTCCGTCATGCGCGCCGCCATCTCTCTCACTTCGCGGGAGAGGTTGTCCGCGTTATCGCGCATGAGTTCCGTCCACATCTTCGCGTTCATGCGGGCGACCCTGGTCATGTCGCGGAAGCTGCCCGCCGAATAGCCGTAATGACGGTCGGCGGAAGCGGAGCGGACATAGGCGGAGGAGACGATGTGCGCCAGCTGCGAGGTATAGGCGATCATCTCATCGTGGGTCTCCGCGTCCGTGATGACCACACCTTCCGCACCCACGGAGACATAGAGGCGTTTGAGGTCGGCGAGCGCTTCCAGCGTCGCGGCGACGGGGACGAGCAGTACGCTCGCGCCGTCATAAAGCCCCGCGGTGGAGTGCGCCACTCCGCTGAACTCTCTGCCCGCCATCGGGTGACCGCCGATGAAATTGACGTCGGGACGGGTGGGGGCAAGGCGTTTCATAAGCGCGACGACGGGGCGCTTCACGCCCGCGATGTCGGTGACCGTCGCGCCGTTTTTCAAGAGGGGAAGGAAGCGCGCGAGGATGCTCTCCGCGGCGGAGGGCACCACCGCGAGGACGAGAATGTCCAGCTCTTTCGCGTTTTCGTCCGTCAGCTCCTCGTGATAGGCGCGGAGCAGGGAGCCTTTGAGCATCGCTTCGCGGTCGGTGTCGAGGGCGAAGACGGTGTGTTCCGTCCTTGCCGCGAGCGCCCGTCCGAGCGAACCGCCCATGAGACCGAGACCGACAATGCCTATCTTCATTTGTCGCGCTCCTTTCCGCACACGGTGAGCAGGACGTCGATGCGTCTGACGAGGTCGTCGAACTGCTCGGGACGGAGAGACTGCGCGCCGTCGGAGAGGGCGTGCAGCGGGTCGTTGTGCACCTCGATCTCCAGCCCGTCCGCGCCCGCGCCCACGGAGGCGAGGGAGAGGGGCAGCACGAGTTTCGCGCGTCCCGATGCGTGGCTGGGGTCCACGAGGATGGGCAGGTGGGTGAGCTCACGCAGCACGGGTATTGCAGAAAGATCGAGGGTGTTGCGGGTGTACGGCTCGAAGGTGCGGATGCCGCGCTCGCAGAGGATGATGTCCGTGTTGCCCTCGGACATGATGTATTCCGCGCTCATCAGCCATTCCTCGATGGTCGCCGCCATGCCGCGTTTCAGAAGGATGGGCTTGTGTGTCTTGCCCAGCTCTTTCAGAAGCTCGAAGTTCTGCATGTTCCTCGCGCCCACCTGGATGAGGTCGACGTCCTCGAAGAGGGGGAGATGGCGGATGTCGAGGATCTCGGTGCAGACGGGCATCCCCGTCTCCTTTTTGGCGAGGGAGAGCAGTTTCATCCCTTCCGCGCGGAGACCTTGGAAGGCGTAGGGGGAAGTGCGGGGCTTGAACGCGCCGCCGCGGAGCACTGTCGCGCCCGCCGCCTTCACCGCCTTGGCGACGGCGACGATCTGATCCTCGCTCTCGACGGAACAGGGGCCGGCTATTAGCTGGAAATGTCCTCCGCCGAAGAGGTGCCCGCCCACGTCCACAATGGTGTCCTCGGGGTGGAACTTGCGGTTGGCGTTCTTGAAGGGCTCCTGGATGCGCTTGACGCTCTCCACGATGTCGAGGGAACGGATGAGATCCTCGTCCACGACGGAAGTGTCGCCGATGAGTCCCATCACGGTGGAATTGTCGCCCTTGCTCATATGGATGTCCAGCCCCAGTCCCTTTATCCACTTGACGAGGTTGTCCATCTGTTTTTTGTCCGGGTTGTTTTTGATGACGATGATCATTTGGATGTCTTCTCCTGTTCCGCGTGCCGCTCAAACAAAAAGACCGCCGGTATGGCGGTCTTGATCGTCGGGTGTCCGAAAAATCTTATCCGCGCATACCGAAAGAGGGGCTCTCAAAATAAAAGCCCTTAAAGTAGAAGTATGCGTAGCTGTTTGTGCGGACGTTTTTCATAGTTCTTCACCGATAATATAAAACTCATCGCCGGCGTTGTCAACTTGTTTGGGCAACTTGTGCCGCACATAATTTACTTTTTTCCGTCCTCTTTCGCGATCTCGACGGGCAGGGGATCCTCCGCGACGGAGAGATTGAGCACGCTGATGGCGTCCGAGATGCTCTTTTCCATCGCGAGCCTGCCGTAGGCGTCCACTTCGCGCTTGTTCTTTTCGCCGTGAGTGAGACATCCCGCGCCGCCGATGCAGCCGTCCACGCACGCCATGCCTTCGATGAAATTGGCGTCCAGCACCCCTTTGGACTTTTTGAGCAGCGCCGTCCTGCACGCCTCGATGCCGTCGCAGGTGACGGGTTTATATTCAAAGTCCGTCTCGCCCTGTTCCTTGATAGCCTGCGCCACCGCGTCCGTGATGCCGCCGCTCCGCGCGAAGATCCTGCCGAAATAGGACGCATTGTCGAGCGCGCTCTCCGAGAGGTGCTCGAGGTCGATGTCGCGGGAATCGAAGAGGGCTTGCAGCTCCTCGAATGTGATGACGGAGTCGATGTACGGGCGCACTTCGGGCTTCTGGAACTCCATCTTCTTCGCTGTGCAGGGTCCGATGAACACCACGCGGCAGGGAGAGGAAGTGCTCTTGATATATTTAGCGATCGTCGCCGCGGGAGAGAGATTCGCCGAAATGTGCGGCGCGATGTCGGGGAACTGTTTCTTGATGTAATCCACGAACGCGGGGCAGCATGAAGAGGTGAGAAAACCCTTCTCTTTGAGCTCTTCCGCTTCTTTGTATGCCACCATGTCCGCGCCGAGAGCCGCTTCCACCACATTGAAGAAGCCGAGCTTGCGGATGCCCGTCACCACCTGCCCGAGTTTTGCATAGGTGAACTGGCTGGAGACCGAGGGCGCGACGACGGCGTACATCTTGTAGTCGGAATTGTCATTGCTCTTTTTGATCATGTCAATGACGTCGAGGATGTAGCTCTTGTCGATGATGGCGCCGAAGGGACATTGATATACGCACGCGCCGCACGCGATGCACTTGTCGTTGTCAATGCTCGCCGCCTTGTTCTCGTTCATGGAGATGGCTTTGATCTTGCACGCGTATTCGCAGGGGCGGCGGCGGGAGACGATGGCGGTGTAGGGGCACACCTTGGCGCATTGTCCGCACTCCACGCACAGGTTCTTGTCGATGTGCGCCTTCTGCTGATGGTCGAAGGAGATCGCGTTGCGCCTGCAAACGTCTTCGCAGCGGTGCGCGAGACAGCCGCGGCAGGCGTTGGTCACTTCATAGCCGCCGGCAGGGCAGTCGTCGCACGCGATGTCGATGACCTCGATGACGTTGGGGTTGCTGCGGTCGCCGCCCATTGCGAGCCTGACGCGCTCCGCGATGATGGCGCGCTCTTTATAGACGCAGCAGCGCATGGTCGGCACATTGCCGGGGATGATGACCTTGGGGATGTCCGTGATGCGTTCCAGCAGATCCCCTCTCCATGCGCCGCGCGCGACTTCGCGCAGCACCTTGTACTGCAAATATTGGACCTTGGTGTCGAATGTTCTGCGTTTTTTGATGTCGTCCATAGTTCGGGCTTTCTTCCTTAGATCGAGTCTTTTGCGCCGCAAACGGCGGTTTATCGGTGGGATCTTGTTGTTAAAGATCCGTTTAGGTCAATTTGTCGTCTTGTTCTGCCGCGCTTTTTGCCGCGCCGCTTTCCGTGCGGGCGCTTTTTGCGGTCAGTCGTAGTTGAGTTCCACCTGCTTTCCCGCCAGGCGCAGGTTCGCCGCGATGCTTTCCACCAGTTTCAGCTTCATCGTCGTGTCGATGGGCAGCCCCTGATGCGCCGCGTTGATGCTCTGTCCCACAAAGAAGGTGACGTGCGTGGCGTACTCGAAGAGCATGTTGGCGAGCAGAGAGGCGCCGTCCTTCTTCTCCGAGTGCTTGGGGGTGAGGTCGGAGGTGGACAGCCAGCGCTCGCTGAGTTCCAGCAATTTGCGCAGGGTCAGCACCCCTTCCGTCGTGAGGTCGATGCCCTTGATGTATCCGATGGGCGGGACGTCCTTGTCGGGGAAGTCGAAGGACGCGGACACCTTTTCGCCGAGGTGTCGTGCCACGATCTGCGAGCTCGTGCCGCCGCACACCACCTTTTTCCCCTCGCCGCCGAGAAAACGGGAGATGTAGAAGTCGTCCTGATCCTTTTCCACGGGGGGACCCACCATGATGCGGACGGGGCAGTATTCGCGGGCTCTCACCACCGCCACCGTGGTGTCGTCGCCGGGCTTGCCCATATAAAGGTCGTTGCACGCGCCCGCGAGCATGCACGCCACGCCGCGTGCGGACATCCCCTTTCTGAAGCTTTTGTCCAGATATTCTTTGACGTCCTTTCTCAGCCACCCGAAGTTGAGCAGCATCCCGATGCCGGCGTGTATGACGCCGTCGGACATCAGCACTATGTAGTCGTCGGGTTTGAGTTCCAGCCGGGTGCCGTACACTTTCTTGCCCAGGATGTCGCGCTCGACGCGCTCGAAGTCCAGGCATTTGCCGTCGCGGATGAGGATGGCTTCCGGGTTGTCGAACTCGAAGAGCCAGCCCTTGCCGTCCTCGCCGAGATGCACCACCGAGAAGGTCGCATACGCCACGCCGCGCACCTTGCATACGGGCAGCGTCTGCACCACCGTCTCCACGCACTCGTCCATGCTCATCTCGTTGGAGACCATCGTGCACAGGATCTTGGAAGTCAGCGTCGCGAGGATGTTCGCCTTGACGCCGCTTCCCAGCCCGTCGGCAAGCACCAGAGTGGTGTGCGCCCCGTCCGAGATGCACTCCACCTTGTCGCCGCACAGTTCCTCCCCCTTCTTGTTGAGAGAGGTGTAGCCTTGTTCGAGAAAGAGCTTGTCCATCAGTTGTCCTCGTCCTCGCTGCGGGGTGCGAGCGTCTCTTTGAGCTTGCTCAGAGCCACCTTGGTCTCCGCGGTCGTTTCGCCGAGGAGGGAAGCGATCTCCTGCGCGACGCGCATCTGTTTTTTGATGACTTCATCCGTGGTGGCGAGCGTTTTCAGCTTGACGGCGTTGAGTTTCTCGTCGTATTCCACGCTCTCCGTGATGTCCTTCATGACGCCGAAGAGCACCTTGTGCTCCTGCAGCAGGACGATAGAGAGCTCGATATACTTTTTCGTCCTGTTCACATACACCCGCTTTTTGCTGACATTCCTGCCCTTGGTCGCCGCGGCGATGAACTCCTCGGCGTCGAAGCATTCGAAGGCGAGCATGCCCTTGACGTCGTGCTCGGTGATGCCCAGCAGCTTCATCGCGCGGGCGTTGATGTCCATGATCCTGAAATCGTCGGACATCAGGACGATGCCGTTCGGAGTGTTCTGGATGATCTCGTTGCTCATGGACTCGGCGCGGCTGCGCATGTAGGGCAGACACATCTCGATGTCGGCATAGCCGTTGAGCACCGCGATCGCCTTTTCGCGGCAGGTGGAGTAGCCGCACGCTCCGCAGTTGAGTTCGTCCTCGGGGGAATTCTTCCCCGTCTTGGCGAGCACCGCGCGGATGTCGTTTTCGCTCGGGACAAAGTCGTCGAGGATGATGCGGGGGTGCTTTTCGGTCAGATCCGCGCCTTCCGCGTCCGTCCTGACGGGAGCCTCACCTTTTGCGGCATACTTGCGCACGTTCTCGTTGCTCTTGATGGAGCCGCCTTTCGCGGGCAGACTGCACGGGCCGCCTATGCAGGCGTGCTCGCAGCAGTTGAGTTCGAGAAAGAGCCCGGAGAGCGTGCCGATCTCGCGGAGCACTTCCGAGCAGCGATCAACGCCGTCAACGGCAACGTATTCGTAGCCTTCGGGCAGGGTGTCGAAACTCTTGATGATGCCGCGCGGAATGGGATAATATCTCGCTTTGAGGCTGCCGCCGTCAGCGGCTTGTTTCGCCTCTGTTTCGCTCAATCTGATGTTTTTCTGTTCAAAAACGGCGCTCAACTCCTCGAATGTGAGGACACCGTCGATGATCCCGCTTTCCGCCGCTTCGCGTTTTTTGGCGATGCACGGTCCGATGAACACGATCGCCGTTTCGGGATCGCGGCGCTTTATCATACGCGCGTGCGCCACCATGGGAGAGGGGACGGGCGCGAGATACCGCAATGCTTCGGGATAGTAGATCTGGATCATGCGGTTGACTGCGGGACATGCCGAGGTGATGAAGTTTTTGAACTCACCCGTCGAGAGCAGTTTCGCATATTCTTCCGTGACCGCTTTTGCGCCTATCGCGGTCTCTTCGACGGCGGCAAAGCCGAGGGAGAGGAGCGCCTCTTTCATGACCTCGAAGTCCTGAGTGTCAAAGGAAGAGACGAATGAGGGTGCGAGGCTTGCGGTCACTTTGCGGCCGCTTGCGAGCAGAGCCAGGACGTCTTCCGTTTCGCTGTGCACCTGCTTGGCGTTCTGCGGGCAGACCAGAGTGCATCTGCCGCAGAGGATGCACCTCTGCTCGATGATCTTAGCCTGATGGTTTTCGTAACGGATCGCTTTTACGGGACACTCGCGGAGGCATTTGAAGCAGTCTTTGCACTTCGCGTTTTTGAAATCCAGATAGGGCGTTGCGGTTGCCATTATCCCTTTCTCTCCTTAAACGGGATGAGCCGCCGATCGGGTCGGCGACTGCGAGGTCTTGACGGAGCGCCGAGGGGGCGTCCGAAAGAGGGCAGTCCCCGGCGGGAAATCCCGCCGGGGGCACGGTCACTCTGCTTTTTTCTGTATGACGTCCGTGAAGAGATCCAGGACGTTTTCGGGCTTGACGGCGTAGTAGTCGCCGTCCACCGTCACGCTCACGCCGTCCTCTCCGCACTTGCCCATGCAGAAGGTGCCGCTGAGCTCGACTTTGCCCTCGAGGTCGTGTTTGTTGATGAGATACTGCAGCTCTTCCACCACCTGGCGGGAGCCCTTGAGGTGACAGGAACTGCCGATGCAAACCGTGACTTTGACCATAATTTCTCCCTTATTCCGCCTATTGGTAGTCCACCACGTCCACCCAATGGAGCAGGAATTCTCTCTCTTCGGGTTTGCCCTTGACCAGCTGGGACGCCGCGACGATGGGGATCCACTTCTGCACGTACTGTTTGGCGGTGTCGCTCTTCATGCAGAAGAGGTTCATATATTTGTCCGCAAGTTCCGGCTTGCCGTCCAGCGTGAAGAGGAGGAAGGTGCGCGCCACATCCGCGGACGCGTTGCCCTGCGTGGCATGAGACCAGTCGATGACATAGGGCTTGCCGTCCTCGTCCGAGATGATGATGTTGCTGGGGTTGTAGTCGCCGTGGCACACCTTGGTGTGTTTGGGCATGGACTCGAGACGGGTGTGCAGATCATAGCGGATGGTGGCATTGAGGTCTGCCTGCGAGATCTTGCGGTTCATCTTGTCCTTGAGCTTGTTGAGCAGGGGAGCGCGTTTGGAGTGGATCTCCATCTGCAGGTCGACGAAGAGGTTGAGATATTCATCCGTCTTGTCGGGGTTCTCCTGCATGAGCTGCGCGAGGGTCTTGCCCTTGATGTAGTCCATGACGATCGCCCATCTGCCGTTTACCTTGGTGACTTCGAGCAGCTTGGGAATGTTCAGCCCGGTCTCTTCGACGCGCGCTTGATTGAGGGCTTCGTTCAGGATGTCGGCCTTAGAATAGTGCTCGTCAAAGACCTTGATGACCTTGTCGCCGTCGCGGTAGACGGTCTTTGTGGTGCGAACGGCTATGACCTTATCGGTGTTCATATTCCCTCCTTATTTGGTGCCGTAATAGGCGTTGAGATACATTTGTTTGATCTCGCTCATGAGCGGATAGCGGGGGTTGGCGCCGGTGCACTGGTCGTCGAACGCCTGCTCCACCATCTCATCCAGCCTGTCGAGGAAGTTCTGCTCGTCGATGCCGTACTCGCGGATGGTCTTCTTGATGCCGACCTTCTCCTTGAGCTCGTCGAGCGCCTTGATGAGGTTCTCCACCTTTTCCGCGTCGTTCTTGCCTTTGATGCCGAGCGCCTCGGCGACTTCCGCATAACGGGCGCGGGTGTGAGGATGATCGTACTGCGGGAAGGTGCCCATCTTTGCGGGGACTTCCGCCGCGTTGAAGCGGATGACTTCGTCGATCATGAGCGCGTTCGCCACGCCGTGGGGCAGGTGGTGGAAGGCGCCGAGCTTGTGAGCCATGGAGTGGCACACGCCGAGGAAGGCATTTGCGAACGCCATGCCCGCCATGGTGGCGGCGTTTGCCATCTTCTCGCGCGCTTCGGGGTCGTTGGGACCGTTGTCGTAGGCGCGGGGCAGATATTTGAAGATCATCTGCAGGCTGCGGATGGCGAGCCCGTCGGTGTAATCCGTTGCCATCATGGAGGCGATGGCTTCGAGGTCGTGCGTGACGGCGTCGATGCCGCTTGCGGAGGTCAGTCCCTTGGGCGCGTTCATCATCATGTCCGCGTCCACGATCGCCATATCGGGCATGAGCTCATAGTCCGCGAGGGGATACTTGACGCCCGTCTTCTCGTCGGTGATGACGGCGAAGGGGGTCACCTCGCTGCCCGTGCCGGCGGAGGTGGGCACTGCGATGAAGTACGCCTTCTCGCCCATCTTGGGGAAGGTGTAGACGCGCTTGCGGATGTCCATGAAACGCATGGCAAGATCCATAAAGTCGACTTCGGGATGTTCGTAGAGCACCCACATGATCTTGCCGGCGTCCATTGCGGAGCCGCCGCCCACCGCGATGATGCAGTCGGGCTCGAAAGCGCGCATCGCCGCCGTCCCTTCCTTGGCGCAGGCGAGAGTGGGATCGGGCGCGACGTTGAAGAAGGTGGTGTGCGCGATGCCCATCTCGTCGAGCTTGTCGGTGATGGTCTTCGTATATCCATTATGATACAAAAAACTGTCCGTGACAATAAAAGCTTTCTTTTTTCCCATGACATTTTTCAATTCGTCAAGGGCAACGGGGAGGCACCCCTTCTTGATGTACACCTTTTCGGGTGCTCTGAACCACAGCATATTTTCTCTCCTTTCCGCGACGGTCTTGATGTTGACAAGGTGTTTGACGCCCACGTTTTCGCTGACGCTGTTGCCGCCCCAGCTGCCGCACCCGAGGGTGAGGGAGGGGGTGAGTTTGAAGTTGTAGATGTCGCCGATGCCGCCCTGAGAAGAGGGGGAATTGAGCAGCACGCGGCAGGTCTTCATGCGGTGGGTGTATTCCTCGATCTTGTCCTTGCCGGTCATGACATCGATGTAGAGAGAGGAGGTGTGACCGTAGCCGCCGTCCGCGATGAGGTGCTCAGCCTTGTCGAGAGCGTCCTCGAAATCCTTCGCGCGGTACATGGCGAGGACGGGGGAGAGTTTCTCGTGAGCGAACTCTTCGGAGATGTCCACGCTGGTCACTTCGCCGATGATGATCTTGGTGTCTTCGGGGACGGTAACGCCCGCGAGAGCGGCGATCTTAGCAGCCTTCTGACCAACGATCTTCGCATTGAGAGCGCCGTTGATGATGATGGTCTTGCGCACTTTTTCCGTCTCTTCGGGGTTCAGGAAATAGCACCCGCGCGCCTTGAACTCCTTCTTCACCTTGTCGTACACTTTGTCAAGGACGATGACGGACTGCTCCGACGCGCAGATCATGCCGTTGTCAAAGGTCTTGGAGTGGATGATGCTGTTGACGGCAAGCAGGATGTCCGCGCTCTCGTCGATGATGGCGGGAGTGTTGCCCGCGCCGACGCCCACTGCGGGTTTGCCGGAGGAATATGCCGCCTTCACCATGCCGGGACCGCCCGTCGCCAGAATGATGTCCGCCTCCTTCATGAGGGTGTTGGTCATCTCGAGGGAGGGGATGTCGATCCATCCGATGATGCCTTCGGGCGCGCCCGCTTTGACAGCCGCTTCCAGCACGATCCTGGCAGCCTCGATGGTGCTCTTTTTCGCTCTGGGGTGGGGGCTGATGATGATGCCGTTGCGCGTCTTCAAGGCGATGAGCGTCTTGAAGATGGCGGTGGAAGTGGGGTTGGTGGTCGGGATGACCGCGCCCACGACGCCCACGGGCTCGGCGATCTTCTTGATGCCGAACGCCTTGTCCTCTTCGATGACGCCGCAGGTCTTGGTGTGACGGTAGGCGTTGTAGATATACTCGGAGGCGTAGTGGTTTTTGATCACCTTGTCCTCGACGACGCCCATGCCCGTCTCCTCGACAGCCATCTTGGCAAGCGGGATGCGCTGCTTGTTGGCAGCCATCGCGGCGGCGAAGAAGATCGCGTCCACCTGCTCCTGCGTGTAGTCGGCGAATTTCTTCTGCGCCTCACGCACGCGGGCTATGGTCTCTTCCAGCTTTTCGACGTTGTCCACGACTTGATACTGTTTGGTCTCTTCCATATCGGTCTCCTGTTCAGTTGTTTTCTTCTTTTTTGAGTATTTCTTTGAGTTTGGCGGAAAGCAACGCTAGCGATGCCGCCATGTTCTCGTTTTTTACCGCTACCGTGTCCGGCAGATTGAGAGTGACGGGGCTGAAATTCCAGATCGCCCTCACTCCCGCGCGCACCAGGGTGTCCGCCGCTTCCTGCGCCTTTGCGGCGGGCAGGGTGAGCACCCCCAGCTTGATCTTCAGCTTCTCCACCGCCGACGCCAGCTTGTCGTAGGAGAAGATCTTCTTGCCGTGCACCTCCGTCCCGATGAGGGCAGGGTCCACGTCAAAGCCCGCAACGATGTTCAAGCCGTACTTCTCAAAGCCGGAGTAGCCAAGCAGCGCCTGTCCGAGCTTTCCCGCGCCCACCAGCACCGCGTCCTTCTCGTTGTCGTAGCCCATAAAGCTCTCGATGTCGCGGATGAGGTCGGGGATGTAATATCCCACCTTGGGCTTGCCCTCGCTCACCACCGCCATCGAAAGGTCCTTCTTCACGACGGCGGGATTCTCCTGCATCGCTTCCGCCAGCCCCACCGAGGAGATATACTCCGCGCCGTCCGCCTCTCTCTTTTTGAGATATCTGAGGTAGCCCGGCATCCTCTGCAAAGTGGCAAGTGATATTGTTTTGTCGCTTTCAGCCATAGTTCCCCGTCCCGCGGCATCGCCGCATTCATACGTGTCAATCGTTACGATGAGTATCGTTACTTCGCGTGTCGATTAGGATTATAGAGATGCGGGACGGCTTTGTCAACCGAAATGCTATAACAAATGAAGAAATCTTTTCCCTATTTCTGACGGCGCTATTTCGCGAATTGCTTTGTCAGAGCGCTTGTTCCGGCTGCTCACGTACGTTTATGTACGCTCCGCCTCCCGACAAGGGCGCTTTCGCGTTCTGCATCCAAATGACGCCGTCAGGCGAACGGGCAGTTTAGGCGAGCGTGCTTGAGCACGACGATTCTCATTCGGAGACGGAATAACGAAAACTCAGAGCGTGACGTCGCTTGATACGACGTTATCTTTTTCGGAGTGGAGCCGCTCACCAAGCGCTCACAGGGCGGAGCCCTCTTGAGCGCCGCGGCGACCGGGTGAGTGCCGAGGGCTGGATGGTAGTGCGTCGGCAATGCGCCATTCGGGGTCCCCGCCAAAAGTATTTTCGGTGGGGTTTTCTATCGCGAAGCGGGCGCATTGCAAGCGGCATAACATGGCGGCGCCGCGGAGGCGCCGTCCTCGGACGCCCTAATGCCCGAGCGCCGAAGGTGCCCCCTAAAACCGTGGGGCCCCGCAGGGGGGAATGGTTTTTGGGGGAACCTGCAGGAGGGGGCTCAACAACACTTCAATGTCAGAGGACGGCAGCCCGTTTCAAACACGGGGGAGGAAAGCCCGAATGGGGCTCCCCGCAAAATGCATGCATTTTGTGGGGTCCCCGGGTTGGAGGGGGAATTCTAACTCCCCCCGAGACGAACAGCTTATTCGAAGCGTCCCCGAACACGACGCTCACTCCGAGCGAGTATTATTTGGTGCCCCGCCGAGTTCTCGGCGGGGAAAACAGTCCGCCGAACAAGGTTCGGCGGGTCATAAAGCAATTAAGGCGCGGGGCGGGGAACCGCTCCGCGCGTGTGTTTATTATGTAGTTTTCCGTCGTTGTCAAGGGCGCGAAAATTTTAGCGGGCTTTGCCCGCGAAATTTTTCGGCGCAATTCCTTGACAAAACGAGTGTTGGAACGAGTTACAAACAAATAGTATGGGAGCGCGAGGGTGTAACACCCTCGCAAGGGGGCGTGGGGAATAATTCCCCCACAGCCCTCCATCATTCCGCAAGTTTTTGCAGGAGGGCGGCGGTGGAGAGTTCGCCCGCGCGGTTGAAGCGTCCGACGCGCATCAGGGTGGTTGGGTCGCCGCGGCGGAGGGTGGTGGTGTGTTCGCTGCAAGTGAGGAAGAGTTTCACGCCGAGGGCGCGGAGCACGGCGTACGCTTCGTCGGAGTAGGCGCCGAAGGGGAAGGCGTAGGAGAGGGGGAGAGTGCCCGTCGCGCGGAGGACGGCGTCCTGCATCCTGCCCGCGTCGGCGAGGAGGGCTTTGCGGTAGTCAAGTTTACTTTCCCCTTTCATCCGCCGCACGCCGAAGCGGGGTTCGTAGCGGTGCATGTTGTAGGAGTGGCTGCCCAGTTCAACATGTCCGCTCGCGGCGAGTTCCCCCATCTGCGCCCAGGTGAGGTGAGAGTAGTTGGGGTTGGAGTGGTCGCCGGAGTCCGTCGAGAACGCCGAGAACGCGCCCACGGGATAAAACGCCGCCTTCGCGCCGTACTTTTCGAGCAGCGGGAGACCGTAGTACATGTTGTTGTATCTCCCGTCGTCAAAGGTGAGGAGTAGGGGCTTTTGGGGCAGATCCCCCTCGCCGCACACGAAGGCGACGATCTCGGACGGGAACACCGTCTCATATCCCGCCGCTTCGTACGCCGCAAGATCGCTCTCGAATTGCGCCGGCGAGACGGTGTATGTCCCCTTGGAGCTTTTCAGGATGTTGTGGTACATCACGACGGCGAGTTCTCTCGTCTCGCCCTCGCTTTGCCCGCGCGTGACTTCCGCGGCGACCCGGGCGCTCTCTGCCGTGTTCTCGCCCCCAAAGATAGGAAACGCGCGTACGCACGCGAGCGTGAACACGGCGGCGCACAACGCAATTACCGCGCCCGCCCAAACTCCGAAAAACTTAACTTTTTCTCTCATGCCCTTAGTATGGCCGCTGCCGCCGTTATTATTTGCAGGGGCGCCGCCCCTGCACCCCGGGGCGGGGATGTCATCCCCGCACCCCTTATTTTTATATAATATTGCGCCGAGTGTTGCGGGCAAAGCCGCAACACTCGGCGCACTTTTTATAAAAAAGTATGGGAGCGCGAGGGTGTAACACCCTCGCAAGGGGGAAAATAATTCCCCCGCAGGGTGTAAAAAACTTGTCAATGACATTTTTGTGAAGAAATCGGGGAAAATAAAAGACAATTTGCTGTTAGGTTGAAGTTGCGGTCGGATCGGCTTGCGGCAGCGAGCAGCGAGGACCGGGAGGAAAAAGAAATGAAGAAATTTTGGACGATAGCCATTTGTGCAATGCTGCTCGGCGCGGTCGCATTTGCGGCGGTCGGGTGCAACAAGGGTGCGGCTGACACCATCAACGTGTTCTCGCGCGAGGACGGCTCGGGCACGCGCTCCGCGTTCACCGAACTCACGGGCGTGCTCGTCGAAGGCGAGGACGGCACCGAGACGGACATGACCTTCTCGGGCGCGAGCGTTCAGAACTCCACCAACGCCATCATGACCGCGGTCGCGCAGGACAAAAATGCGATCGGGTATGTTTCGTTCGGCTCTCTGAACGACACCGTCAAGGCGGTCGCCGTGAACGGCGTCACCCCTTCCGTCGACACCATCAAGGACAAGAGCTACGAGTTGCAGCGTCCCTTCAACATCGCTTACAAGCAGTCTAACATCGCCAGCAAGCCCTTGGCTGCCGACTTCCTCGGTTTCCTCGGCTCTGCCGAAGCGCAGGAGGTCATCGCCGCGGAGAAGTATATCGCCACCGACGACAATGCTCCCGCCTATGTGAAAGGCTCCGACCTCACGGGCAGCATCACCATCGGAGGTTCCTCTTCCGTGAGCCCGCTCATGGAGAAGCTCATTGAGAAGTATTGCGCGCTTTCCGGCGTCGCCAAGAACAGCATCGAGCTGCAGACCATCGACTCCACCGCCGGTATGAACGGCGCCATAAGCGGCACCTTCGACATCGGCATGGCGTCCAGGGATGTCAAGGACTCTGAGCTTTCGCAGGGCATCACCGCAGAGGTGCTCGCCTATGACGGCATCGCGGTCATCGTCCACAACGACAACGCTGTCGAGGACCTTTCCATGGAGCAGATCCGTCAGATCTTCACCGGCGCGGTGCGCGAGTGGTCCGCCCTTGCATAATTGACAAACGCAGGGTTTAAGCATCGCAAAAACCCATAAAAACACCGTATTTTGTCGAAACCGCGGGAGATCGCTTTTTCTCCCGCGGCGACGGCACGAAAGAGAGAGATGACATTTTCGGCTTTCAAAGAGACCGCGATGAAGGTCGTGTTCGCCGTCACGGCGGCGGTCTTCATCCTGTGCGTCATCGTGATCTGCGTCTTCATCTTCGCAAGGTCTGTCCCCGCGATAGGGGAGATCGGGTTGTTTGAATTTTTGTTCTCCACCGAGTGGGCACCGAACAACACCCCGGCGAGCTACGGCATAGGCACGATGATCGTAGGCACGTGTTTCGTCACGGCGGGCGCGCTCGTCATAGGAGTCCCCGTCGGGCTGCTCATGGCGGCGTTCATGGCAAGATATTGCCCCAAGCCCCTTTACAAGGTGATGAAGCCCATGACCAACATCCTTGCGGGCATCCCGTCCATCGTGTACGGCTATTTCGGCATGATGGTCATCGCGCCCCTCATCCGCGACAATTTAGGCGGCACGGGATACAGCATCCTCACCGCGTCCATAGTGCTGGGCATCATGATCCTGCCCACCGTCATCGGCGTGTCGGAGTCCGCGCTGCGCGCGCTGCCCAACACCTATTACGAGGGTGCTCTCGCGCTCGGCGCCACGCATGAACGCGCCGTGTTCATGACGGAGTTCCCCGCAGCCAGGTCCGGCATCCTGACTTCCGTGGTGCTGGGGCTGGGGAGAGTGGTCGGCGAGACGATGGCTGTGGTCATGATCGTCGGCAACAGCACCGCGCTCCCCGACAGTCTGCTCGACGGCGTGCGCACCATGACTTCGCACATAGTGCTCGAGCTCGGTTACGCAACGGACCTTCACCGCGGCGCGCTCATCGCGACTGCGGCGGTGCTCTTCGTCTTCATCCTGTTCATAAATCTGCTCATCGCGGCGATCCGCAGGAAAGGGAGGGCAAAATGAAAAGTGCGGCGGCTCTCCTCAAACAAAAATTCGCCCCTCTGCCTTCCTGCGATCTGAAGGGCAGACCCTTTGTCAACAAGCCCTCCCTCGGGAAAAAACTCGCGGAATACAAGCGGCATCCTTTTTCTCTCGTCATGATGGTGCTGGTCATCCTGTCCGCTCTCGCCACGGCGGCGGTCGTGCTGTGGATCGTCATCCACGTCATCATGCAGGGCGCGCCCAACCTCAAAGCGTCGCTTTTCGAGCTTGAGTATGACAGCGAGAACCTGTCGCTCATGCCTGCGTTTTTCAACACTCTCATCATCGCGGGGATGTCCCTGCTCATTGCAGTGCCCGTCGGCGTCGCGGCGGCGATATTCCTCACGGAATACACCTCCTCCGCCAACAAATTCGTTGCCGTTGTCAGGATGGCGGCGGAGACCCTTGCGGGCATCCCGTCCATCGTGTACGGCATCTTCGGGATGATCCTTTTTGTGGAGATGCTTTTCAAAGGGTTCAGCCTCATCGCGGGCATACTCACGATGGCGATCATGATCCTCCCCCTCGTCATGCGCACGACGGAAGAGGCATTGCGCGCCGTGCCCGATTCCTTCCGGGAGGGGTCGTTCGCGCTCGGCGCGGGCAAGTTGCGCACGATCTTCCGCGTAGTGCTGCCCTCCGCCGTGCCCGGCATCATCGCGGGCGTCATCCTCGCGCTCGGCAGAGTGGTGGGGGAGACCGCGGCGCTCATCTACACTTCGGGCACGGTGAAAGCGGTGCCGGACAGCCTGTTCGGCAGCGGCGAGACGCTCGCCATCCATATGTACACTCTGTCAAGCGAAGGGCTGCACGTCGACGAAGCGTGGGCGACAGCCATCGTACTCATACTCCTCGTGCTCGTCATCAACGGCGCGGCGGAGTTCATTTCGAACAAGTTCAGAAAGAGGTATTGATGATAAGACCGGAACTCAGACAAAACGTTTACATCAGAGGGGATGCGGCGACGCCCAAATTCCGCGTGCGGGATCTCGACCTATTTTACGGCACTTTTCAGGCGTTGAAGAGTGTGGATATGGACATCGACGCGAACGAGATCACCGCGCTCATCGGTCCTTCCGGCTGCGGGAAGTCCACATTCCTCAAGACTCTCGACCGCATGAACGACATCATCCCCGGCTGCCGCGTCTCGGGCAAGGTGGAGCTGGACGGCGCGGACATCTATGCCGGCGGGATGGACGTCAATCTCCTGCGCAAGCGCGTGGGGATGGTGTTCCAAAAGCCCAACCCCTTCCCCGCAAGTGTCTACGACAACATCGCCTACGGCCCGAAGACCCACGGCGTGAGGAAAAAGTCGGAGCTGGACGACATTGTCGAGAGCTCCCTTCGCAGGGCAGCCATATGGGATGAACTCAAGGACCGCCTGAAAAAGAGCGCGCTCGGGCTCTCCGGCGGGCAGCAGCAGAGGCTGTGCATAGCCCGCGCTCTTGCGGTAAAGCCCGACGTCCTTTTGATGGACGAACCCACCTCCGCGCTCGATCCCATCTCCACGGGCAAGATCGAGGAGCTCGCTCAGGAACTCAAAAAGGACTACACCATTGTCATCGTCACCCACAACATGCAGCAGGCGGCGAGGATCTCGGACAAAACGGGCTTCTTCCTCCTCGGCGAGCTCATCGAGTTCGGCGGCACGGACGAGGTGTTCGACTCTCCGCGCGACAAGCGCACGGAGGACTACATCACGGGGAGGTTCGGCTGATGCGCAAACAGTTTGACGAACAGCTTCTGCAAGTCAGAGGCATGTTGAAGGAAATGTGCGAGGTGGACGCCGAGGCGATGCGTCTCATCGAGAGGGCATTGGCGTCCCGCGAGGATGTCTCCGCTCCCGTCCGCGTCTGCGAGAGAGCGGCGGACGAAAAGGAGCGCGAGATAGAAAGGCTGTGTATGCGCATAATAGTGCGCCAACAGCCCGTAGCCCACGACCTCGCCCTCGTCACCTCCGCGGTCAAGATGGTCACGGACCTCGAGCGCATCACCGATCAGGCGGCGGACATCGCCGACATCCTGAAAGGCGCCGTTTCATGCGCCGTCCCCAAAAGCCTCGGCGCCATGATGGCATCCGCCCGCGAAATGGTGGAAAGGTGCGCCGCAGCCCTCGACACCTTCTCTCTCGACGAAGCCCGCGCGATCCGCCGCGCCGACGACATCGTGGACGGGCTCTTTGCCGCCGTCAAACGCGAACTCGTGGGCATGGTGGACGAGAAAGACGAGGACGGTGAGTGCGCGATGGATATGCTCATGACAGCAAAATACCTCGAGCGCGTCGGCGACCACGCCGTCAATGTCGCGGAGTGGATCGTCTTCGCCGCCCGCGCCAAGAATGAATAAGACCTTATCGTAAACGGCAGTGTGATCACACTGCGCGGTGTTTATCTCTCTTTTTCGGCACAGTGAACAGCCAATTCGGCTGTTCACTGTGCTTTTAAGACATGCATCGTGTTCAAGCACGCCCCCGAATAGGCTTCTCGTCTCGAGGGTGAGTTAGAATCCCCCCCTCCTTCCCTTCGGGCTTTCCTCCCCCGTGTCCGATTGGAGTATTGTCCTCCTAAAATGCGGGATACACTTTCCGCCTCTTGAAAAAAGTTTGTGTCTCGCACTTACATAATCGAGCGGCGAACAGTACCCACTGAGAACCCGGCACGGGCGGAGGAATTCGGCGCTCGCGCACGACGCCCGTGCCTACTTAATGTTTCGTCGGCGCTCGGCACTCACTTAGCGCGCCGCGACTTGCAAGAGCGAGCGCAAGCGCCCGCTGTGCAAGTTTGGCTGAGCGGCGCGTGGTTCCATCTTCGAAAGAGAGCCGTCGTGCTCCAAGACGCTTCGAACAGGTGCTCGTCGTGCTTTAGGGACACACGCTAGTGCTTTATATAAAATTGCGCCGAAGGTTGCGGCTTTGCCCGCAACCTTCGGCGCATTCTTATTATAAAAATATGGGAGCGCGAGGGTGTAACACCCTCGCAAGGGGCGTGGGGGGGATCCCCCACAGGGGATCAGCCTCCGAGACCTACTGTGGTATTGTCGCGGGTGCGGCAGGCGAGTTCGGGGACGGGGTTGGGCGCGGTCTCGAAGCGGAAGTCCTCGCCGTGGGCGGAGAGGTAGCGTTCGATGACGGCGTGGGCGGGCTCATCCGAGGCTTTGCCGTTGACGCGCTTGTTGTGAGTGAAGAAGACGTCGTCCTTTTTGAGGGAAGCGACGTCGACATAATCCTCCTTTTTTGAGGTCATGCGCACGGTGTCGCCGAGCACGCCGCGGATATATCCGATGTTGTCTTTGCCGAAGGTGAGGGGCTCGGGGAAGGCGGTGTGCGGGAAGACGGAATGATAGTCACGTTTCTCGTACTTTTCCAAGAGTTCCGCCGCCTTGTGCAGGTGCGCGAGCTCCTGCTCGAGCAGGGCTTCCCAGATCTTTTTGATGCGGGGGTCGGTCTCGTCGAGGGCGCAGCTATAGTAGAGATAGCACTCCGCGTACTCGTGTTCGATGAGCCCCGCGAGCCAAGTGCAGTCCGTGTCCATCAGACAGCCGTATTGCGTGACGTGCTGTTCCTCTATCATGGCGATCTCGAGGAAGAGGCGCTTGCCCTCCTCGGTGGGATAGGTGTTGCCCACGTTCATATAGAAGTTCATGGTCTGCTGTTCGGCGGCGGTGATGATGGCAGCGTTGAGACGGGTGACGGGGTCGGAGCGCTTGAAATCGCAGGCGCGGCGCACATCGTCGGCAGGGTAGCGGTGCTCCGCAATGGTGGGACGTCCCGGGGTGATCTCCGTGCGCTTGCCGACAAGGCGTGACGCGTCGACGTTCATGTCGTGCATGAGCATATTTGAAAAACGGTAGAGATGGTCGAAGTCCTCAAGGAGAGCGAAATCCAGCGTCATCTTGACATACGGGTCCTTCTCCCGCCGCGCGAGATTTGCGGTGAGCTCCACCGCGAGCTGTTCATAGCCGATGGTGGTCTCCAGGATGCTCTCGTCCACGGGTTTCAGAGCGGCGAGCTTCTTTTGCTGCTGCTGTTCCACACGGCGCACGAGCGCGATCTCCCGCCGCAAGTCCCCGATGTTGCAATGCCGCGAGAATTGATGCGAAAACCAGTTCGCTTCAAACTCCGTGCCATTCATCAGGATGATGCGGAGTTTGGTGTACGGGTCGGCGGAATTTTTGTCGTAGGGCTTGACAAAGAGTTCCTTCCAGCTCTCGAAGCCCTCTTCCACGGGCTTGACTTTTTGCTTGAACGGATCGAATGACATAAGCGTAGTCTCCTTTACGAAAAATGCGGGGAACACGTCCCCGCATTAGTCTGCCCGAAAGCCCCGCCTATTATTCCGCCCCCGCGGCGGCAAAATGCGTCACTCGGCGGAGCGATACAGCAAACTGCCTGTTCGCAGCAACTCGGCGGCAGCAGAAGGATCGGAGAACATCTCTTGTGTCAGTTCGATTTCCGTATCATCAGTAGACCAGCCTTCCGTCACCTCGAATTTAGCCGAGGTCAGGCTGTCGCACCCTAAGAATGCGTGGTTGCCTATGTATGTCACACTGTCGGGGATGGAGACGGAAGTCAAACTCGTGCATTGATAGAAAGCATAATGCCCTATGCTTGTCACGCTGTCAGGAATAGTGACGGAGACCAAATTGCTGCAAGAACGGAAGGCAAAAGAGCCTATGCTTGTCACGCCGGCCGGGATGGTGACGGAGGTGATGTCCGTCTGATAAGCAAATGCATTAGAAGGAATTGCAGTCACGCCGTAGGAGACGGTGATCGCTCCTTCCATTTTATTTCCGCTTATATACAACGTCCGTCCGCTTGACATCACGCTGCCATGCCAGTCCTTTTCAAGCCAACTCGTCATATCACCGGTGTAGTAGATTGAGGTCAGATTACTGCAGCCGTCGAAGGCACCCAACCTTATGCTCGTCACGCTGTCCGGGATGGTGATCGAGGTCAAACCGGTGCAATCCGCAAAGGCACCATTCCCTATGCTCGTCACGCCGTCCGGGATGGTGACAGAGGTCAAATTGCTGCAATCCGCGAAAGCATAAGTTCCAATGCTCTCCACGCCGTTTCCGGTGGAGACCGAGGTCAAGCGGATACAATTACGGAAGGCGGAATTTCCAATGTTTGCAGTGCCGGGGATACTCACATTTTCAAGTGAAGCGCACCCATTGAACGCATGATCCTTTATGCTTGATACGCTATCCGGAATCGTGAGGTCGGTGACGGGCTCGCCGTCAATGAACAGGCTGCCGCCGTAATAACACGGGTTGCTGTCGGAGGAACCGAAATCTATGTTAAGCCAAGAGTTTATATCGGTGATGTGAACCTCTTTGATGGCTTTGTCGAACTGGAACGCATAATCACCGATTGTGGTAACTTTGCTTCCGATAGTGACAGGGTTTAGAGAATAGCAACAAATGAATGCACCTAGTCCAACGGTCTCCGCATCCGCGGCGATGGTCGCGGTGCTGATTGTGCTGAATGCGAATAGTCCTTGCCCTACCTCGGTCACACCCTCCGGAATGACGAGGTCGGTGACGACTTCGCCTCCCACGACCAGGTCATGCTGCGGAAGAATTGGAGGCTTCATGGTGTTAAATCCCGTGATTTCGACGTTCAGCCAATCTTCCAATGTATCCACGCAAAAACGGGTGAGGTCAGGACACTCCTCTATTGCCCCGACATGCAGCGTCTGGAGCGTGTTCGGGAGAGTGAGGGAGCATAGTGCCGTGCAGCCCGACAAAGCACCGTCCGCAAGTTCCGTCCCCGCGGTGAGGACGAGGTTTTCAAGCTTGCTTTGCGGGATGCTGTCTATCGCGCAGAGGGGCAAGGTGGCACTCGTGATGTCGGACGCGCCGTCGAAGGCGGTGCTCGCGATGTTTGCCGTGCCGTTTTGCTCGATGCTGTTCGGGATGGTCACCGCCTTAAGAGATGTACAGCCGGAGAAAGCGTTTTCCCCTATGCGCTCCACGCCCTCCGCGATGGTGACGGAGATGATGCCGGTGTTGTTTTGAAAGGCTCCGTCCGCGATCTCGGTGACGGGTTTGCCGAGGTATGCCGAGGGAATGACCACCGTTTGCATGTCGCCCGCAACACCCGTGACGGAGAGACTTCCGTCGGAGAGAGGCTCATAGCTGAGAGTGCTTGTCGTGAGCGCGGGCGTCAGATCCACGCGGGTAAAGGTGCCGTCCGAGAACTCTATCACAAGGAAAGTGCCGTCCACGCGGATCCCGGTGATGCCGAGGCCGGGCTTGCCTTGTTCGCCTTGTTCACCTTGCTCACCCTTGTCGCCTTGGTCTCCTTTGTCGCCCTGAGGACCTTGCTCGCCCGTGACGACGCCGAGGTTCTGCGTCCTGCCGTCGGAGTAGGAGAGGATGAGTTCACCCTTATCGTTGATCTCGGCACCCGTGACACTCACGCCCTGTATGCCTTGTTCGCCCTTGTCGCCTTGGTCTCCCTTGTCTCCTTGGGGGCCTTGCGCGCCTGTGACGACGCCGAGGTTTTGCGTACTGCCGTCGGAGAAGGAGAGGATGAGTTCGCCCTTTTCGTTGATCTCGGCACCGGTGACGCTCACGCCCTGTTCGCCCTGTATGCCTTGCTCACCCTGTTCACCCTGTTCGCCCTGCGGGCCTTGCGCGCCCGTGATCACGCCGAGGTTCTGTGCCGAACCGTCCGAGTAGATGAGGACAAGCTCGCCCGCATCGTTGATGATGGCGTTCGTCACCGTGGGGGTCTGCTCTTGGTTGCACGCGGCGAGCAGACACGCTCCGAGAGCGAGGATGCACACCAATGCCATAACAAACAAAACTTTTTTCTTCATACCCGACTCCGTTTGCGCGCGGATGCGCGTCATCATCAGAGCATTATATCACGGATGTGTATCAATAATTGATTTTAAGAAAAAAAATGACGAACCGGGCATGATTTTTTTTGGCGGGGGAACCGTGTCATCCGCGGGAAAGCGCCGTGGAGAATTGCTCCGAGGCGGGTTTTGTGTCGTTTCGGGTCGGCATGCCGGAGCGGGCTGAGGCGGACTTGGTTCGGCTATGCCGAACAGGTCACACCTCAGAGCAAGAGATTTTCGGATGATGTTGCACGGGCGGAACGCAGGCAATAGTATACATATTGGCAAGCCTCAGCCGCGGAAAAGCACCGAGAAGAATTGCTTCTTGGCGGGTTTGTATCGTTTCGGGTCGGCATCCCGCGCCGGCATAATAAAAAAAGGCGCCCTGCCGGGGGGGGCAGGAGCGCCTTCCAAAAGGGGGGGTGGATAAAGCTTATTTATCCGCCGGAGCGGCGTCGAGTTTGGAGCGGTTGAGCTCCACAAACGCGTTCATATTGGCGATGATCATGTCGAAGAAACGCTCCACGATCTTCTCGTCCTCGTCGTTGCCGCGGATGGCGATGGTCATGGTGATGTCGCCGAGCAGGGAGGTGAGCGCAAGCTGCATATAGGGCTTGTATTTCACCGCGCCCGTCATGAAGCCGTCCACGATGTTGGCGTCGCCCATTTTGAGCGCGCGGTCGTCCATCACGCCGATGTTGGACATGCCGATGAGGGGGTTGAGATAGCCTATCTTGATGGCTTGCTCGCTGATGATGTAGGGGAAGATGGAGTACGCCAGCTTGAGAAGGGGCAGGCTGTAAAGCCCCATATACGGGTCGTCCTTGCTCTTCCTCACGGAGCGCAGCACCTCGATGAGGGTGTCGTTGATGGTCTCGCCCTTCCTCTCGGTGGAGCATTGCATGAAACCGGTGTGGTTTGTCAGTCCCGTATGCACGCCTCCGTCCACGATGTGGCGGCGGAGATCCACCATGCAGGGGATGGTGAGGCGCTCGTCGTCGCGGAACATCCCGATCTCGTAAAGAGAGCGCACGTAGAACGCGAGCATGAGGTCGTTGACGGTGACGCCGAGGGCTTTGCCTATCTTCCTGAAATCGGAGAAGAGCTTGGTGCCCACCTTACGCCTGCAGATGCGGGTGACGTCGGCGGGAGAGCTCGGCGTGAGCGGGAAGTAGTGCTCGTCTTTGACCTGGCTGATGTTCTTGTAAAGCCCTTTTGCCACCTCTTCCTCTTCGGGGGTAAGCTTGGAGTAGACCTCGTCATAGCTGCGGCTGCCCGTCTTGATGTCGAGGTTGCGCTCGCCGTCCAGGAGCTTGTTGTAGTTTTCGGCGAGTTTCTTCATAAAATATTTGAAGTCGCCGCCGTCCATGCACATATGATTGACGATCATGCACAGCACGGACTTTCCGTCCTTGTTGAACACCGCCATCTTATATTGCACGTTGCTCTCCACGGGGATGCTCTGGCAGATGAACGCGTTGACGTCCGCCTCGATGTCCGTGCTGTCGCGGACGGTGAGGATGTCGTTCACCGTGTAGTCTTCCACCTTCCAATAGGGGTCGATGACGTCGCTCTTGAAAGAGGAGTGCAGCACCGGCACTTTTTCGGTGGTGAAGACGAGCACGCGCTTCAAGGTGGGGATGTCGATCAGCCCGTCGTAATATTGCACGCAGTGCACCATTCTGTCATAGAAATTGCGGAAGAGATATTGCATCTTGTCCCACATTTCCGCTTTCAATGTAGTTGCCATAATATACCTTTATCAACCGTTTTCGGCACGATAAACGCCGTGTTTTGTGCTAGACGCTGCCGGTCAGTCCTTCCAGGAGGTGTAGTAGGACTCGTCCTCTTCGGTGTATTTCGCGGCGATGCGCTTCTTTTCTTTCTTGTCCTTTTTGCTGTTGCGGGTCGCGATGAGCACGATGGCTTCCGCGATCGCCGCCACCACGCCGCCCAGGCACAGCAGCCAGCCCGGATGCCAGAACCCGGAGGGAACGACGATGCCAACGATGACATACACCATCACGCACACGATCTCGATGACGATGGGCAGCTCTATCCAGCGGAA